>NZ_JAHPXO010000030.1:0-63547 GCF_019041495.1 Parabacteroides sp. MSK.9.14 | reverse complement strand
ACCCTTACATTCATCAGCTTCTGCTGCATACGGATACAGTCCTTCAAGCGTATACCCTCATTGAATGCCTTGAACGAGAGATGTTCGATGAACGATATGCCGTCTATCTGTATATTATTGACCTTCGCACCGAACTCGACAGACTTGGTTTCCTTGCCTCTGACGATGGGACGTACATAATGACGGCCAATGCTGACGATGCGGTCACCGACTTTCCGCCCTTCAAACATTTCCTTTTCCTATACAAGCTCCTTTCTGATGATGGAAAGACGCTTCTGGTAATCCTGTGTATATCGGAGTAAAGCACCGTACTCGCTATGGATCCCATCCCTTTAACTGAGGAGCTTTTCAAGAAGCTTGATCATACGGCGCTTAAGCATTCTTGTCCTTGAAGCTCTCCTCTTTCTTTTCTTGCAGTAGGACAGATAGAATTCCGCCACATTCCTGTATTTGTTGCACGGACGCCTTATGCTCAGAGATCCCTGCAATGCCGGCATATATGCCTGTAGAGCCATTCGATGCTTTCCCAAAGGAGTTTCATGTCCGTTAGAAAACGCATGTGGCTCTCATAGCATGTGGCATCGGTCATGCAGACGTAAAAGTTATCGAGATAAGGTTTCCAGTGTGAAGCCTGGATATCCTGGAAGGAATCAATGTCAAGGCGGGATGCTATCTCATTACGGATAACACTGACTATCTTGAAGTTGATTATGGGAAACGATGGGTTTATCATGATTCCACAGAACATCTGGTAGTGTATGTTCCCGTTCAGATATTCCACCAGCTGCCTGTCGGAGAATCCGGTGTATGCCTTCAGGACCATAAGGGCGATCTTTGTGGAAGGGCTGAATATGTTCCTACGACCCAGGTGCCGGTCCGACAAGCCTGCGGATTTTACCATACAATCAAACGGAAACAACGAATGAAGCCTGCCAAGCTCACTCTCATGAAAACTCTTGCGATAGTTTTCCAGAATATCAAATTCTGGAAAACCCAAAGTAGAGTGAATTCCTGAAATATTTTGTATCTTCGCCATATCTTAGTTTGGATATTTCCCCCGTTTTGGCCGTCAAATCTTGTTTTCAGGGGAATACCTAAAGATACAAAAAAGCCAATTAACTCACAACACCCTGTGTATGAATTAATTGGCTGATTTTATAATATTTAATGAATGTCCCTATGTATTTTCAGAACAACGGATTAGCCACCTTTTCCTTCAACAAGGCCAAATCGACTACTTGGCGGATATCATCCACATAGTGGAAAGCCAGCCCTTTCAGATAATCGGGCTTAATCTCTTCGATATCTTTCTTATTCTCTTGGCAGAGGATCAGTTCCTTGATTCCGGCACGTTTAGCAGCCAGTATCTTTTCCTTGATACCACCTACCGGAAGAACTTTACCACGCAACGTAATCTCGCCGGTCATAGCCAAGTTACTGCGCACCTTACGCTGCGTAAAGGCTGACACCAATGAAGTGACCATCGTGATACCCGCACTCGGACCATCTTTCGGAATCGCCCCCTCAGGCACATGGATATGGACATTCCAATTTTCAAACATACCTTCGTCGATCCCGAACAGTCCGGCATGCGAATGAATATATTCGAGTGCCAACATGGCAGACTCTTTCATCACGTCACCCAAGTTACCTGTCAAAGTAAGCTTTGAGCCCTTTCCTTTGCTCAAGCTGGATTCCACAAACAGGATTTCACCGCCAACAGCTGTCCAAGCCAATCCGGTTACGACACCCGCATAGTTATTTCCCTGATATTTATCACGGGTATATTCGACTGCACCCAAGTAATCATGCAAATCTTCGGGACGTATCTGTGCCGGAAGTTCTTCGCTGGACGCCAGCTTACGAGCCAACTTACGCATGATCTTGGCAATCTTTTTATCCAATTCGCGCACACCACTCTCACGGGTGTAGGATTCGATGATCGCCTGCAATGTCTTTTTCGGGAACTTCACTTTTCCTTTCGACAAACCGTGAATCTCCAATTGCTTCGGAACTAAATGACGGGCAGCGATTTCTACCTTCTCCTCCATGATATAACCACTCACCTCGATCAACTCCATACGGTCCAACAACGGCTGGGAAATCGTGTTCAGATTATTGGCAGTTGCGATAAACATAACTTTGCTCAAATCATAATCTATATCCAGATAATTATCATGGAATGCATTGTTCTGCTCCGGATCCAACACCTCAAGCAACGCAGAAGCGGGATCGCCCTTGAAATCATTCGTTACCTTGTCGATCTCGTCAAGGATAAACACAGGGTTTGAGGTTCCAGCCTTCTGAAGGTTCTGAATGATACGTCCGGACATCGCACCAATGTAGGTACGACGATGGCCACGTATCTCCGCCTCATCATGCAAACCGCCCAACGAAACTCGGACATACTTACGGTGCAAAGCTTCTGCAACCGATTTTCCCAACGAAGTCTTACCAACTCCCGGAGGTCCATACAGACAGATAATGGGTGACTTCATATCACCTTTCAGTTTCAACACCGCCAAATGTTCAATGATGCGCTCTTTCACCTTCTCCAACCCGTAGTGATCGCGATCCAAGACTTTCTGTGCATGGGCAAGATTGAAATTATCCTTGCTGTATTCGTTCCATGGCAGATTGACAATCGCCTGCACATATTGCGTCTGGATAGAGAAATCCGGAGATTGCGGATGCAGGCGCTCCAACTTGCGCACCTCCTTCTCAAACGTTTCAGCTACAGCCGGCGACCATTTTTTCTTGGCAGCTTTCTCTCGCAATTCCCTTATTTCCAAATCATTGATATTTCCTCCTAGCTCTTCCTGAATTGTCTTGATCTGCTGCTGAAGAAAGTATTCCTTCTGTTGCTGGTTAATATCCTCGTGCGTCTTCATCTGGATGGACGTCTTCAGTTCCACCAACTGATACTCCCGGTTCAGGATGAACAAAAGACGGTACGCACGATCTTTCAAGTTACCAATCAACAACAAATCTTGTTTTTCAGACGATCCGTTGGGAACATTGCAACAAGAGAAATTGATTAGGTAGAGAATATTTTTATTATTCTTTATTGAAAATATCAAGTCGCGAGGCGGTTCAGAGGCAGCTCCGAGCATCTTGATCGTCAAATCCTTGATAGTCGAAACAAGCGCCTCGAACTCACGGTCGGACTTGTCCGGCATGACGTCTTCGAGCAATTTGATCTTTCCGATCAGGTAAGGATCATAAGCAGAAAGCTCTTCCAATTGGAAACGCTTCTTACCTTGCAGGATCACGGTTGTTGTTCCGTCGGGCATTTCGAGCACGCGGACAATATCGGCCACAACTCCCGTCGCATACAAATCTTCTATCTTCGGATCTTCCGTATTCATATCCTTCTGGCAAACCACTCCGATCAGACTTTTCTTGTGGGCGGCCTCCTTGATCAGGCGCATAGATTTAGGGCGGCCTATCATCACCGGCATAGCTACACCCGGAAACAGTACCATATTCCGAAGCGGAAGAATGGGCAATTCCTCTCCCACTTTCTCCATTCCTTCAGTAAAATCTTCATCAACATCGCAATCTGTGAGGATAGGCATTACGATACCAATATTATCATCCAAGTCGTTATACGACTCCTCGGCAAACATCGTTACTTTATCTTTCTTCATATATTCTTTGTCATAGTTGCGGAATATTCTTATATCGCCCGCAATTCTTCATTTATACAATAAACGTGCCAAAGTTACTATTTTTAACTCAATTCTGACTACTTTTGCACAAAACAATTGACAATGACAATGGACAATTATTCAGTCCACTCCAATTGTCAATTATCAATTATCAATTGCTATGTCAAATCCTTTTTTCCAATTCAAACAGTTTACCATCCGTCATGACAAATGTGCGATGAAAGTAGGAACCGACGGAGTTCTGCTTGGCGCATGGGCCGGAACGGAATCGTGCAGCCGCATATTGGACGTCGGGACAGGAACCGGACTGATCGCACTGATGCTGGCACAACGCAGCAAGGCGGTTGTCGACGCTATTGACATAGATGCCGATGCCTGTCTTCAAGCACAAGAAAATGCAGAATCTTCCCTTTTTGCAGGACGGATAAATGTCTTTCATTCCGACTTGGCCGATTTTGCACAAGCCAGCACGCATCTATATGGCCTGATTGTATCCAACCCTCCTTACTTCGTCGATTCATTGAAATGCCCGAACCTACAACGGAACACGGCCCGCCACACCGATACGCTGACATTAGAAGATTTGTTGCAGTACAGTCGCAAACTGCTTGCTCCACAAGGACGTATTGCCCTTATCCTGCCTTACGACCAGAAAGATCGTCTTACGGATTGTATTCAAACACAAAATCTATTTCTTTCGAAGGAAGTCTCCGTCATCCCCGTACCCGATGCACAACCGAAACGACTGTTGGCCGAACTGACATCAGAGCCACCCGCCTCTCCCGCCTTCTCCGATCGGCTGACCATCGAGATTGCAAGACATCGGTATACTGACGAATATATCAATCTAACCAAAGACTTTTATCTAAAGATGTAAGGGAGTTTCTTATCGAAAAAACGGGTTACTTCACCAAACAGATTCTGTACCTCCTCCGTAAAAGAAACAGTTTCCGGAGTCAATACGTTCAATGATTTGGGAAGAACGGAGATTTCGATCCGGCTGTCCGCCATGATCGGCTCTCCGTCCAGATGCATGACTCCTGGATTCTGACGGATGATAGTCACCTCTTTTCCTTTGAATGTCTTGATCTTGCTGTTACGGTCGATCTGTTTCGTAAACAACTGAATAGCCAACGGTGCAATGTCCAGCGGACCGAAAGGGGAAAGGATTGTAATATCCATTTTGCCATCCTGGATATTGGCATGAGGAGCGATAAACGCATTGTTACCATACTGCGAAGCATTCCCGCAAGCCACCAAAAACGCCTTTTCCTTAACCGTCTGGTTATCGATCAAAAGTTCATAAGGTTCGGGTTTGTAGCTCAGATATTCCTCCACCGTGTTTTTTATATAAGTAAGCGACCCGCGACGTTTCTCACCGGCAAACTTCTGGCTGACCGCCGCATCGAAACCGACTCCGCAGGTACAGAAAAAGATACGTCCGTTCGCCTTGCAACAGTCGATTGTCGAGACGTGCCCCTTTATGATCAGGTCGATCGCCCGGCGTACATCCATCGGAATATGCAATTCACGAGCCAGGCCGTTGCCGGAACCTTTCGGGATAATCCCCAGCACGGCATCCGAACGGAGCATGGCGCGGGCAATCTCGTTCACAGTCCCGTCTCCCCCGACGGCAATCACACAATTGGCTCCTTTATCGAGGGCTTGCCGCGTCAGTTCGCTGGCATGTCCGGGATATTCCGTAAAAGAAATTTCAACACAACAATTTTCGCCCGCAAAAGCGGTTTCAATCATTTTCGGAATCTTTCTTTTCGAACCGACACCCGAAATCGGATTTATAATGGCCTGTATATTGATTGTTTGTCCCTCCATTCTCACTGCTACTTACTTTGAGAGGACAAAAATAATGCTTTTGTAAAACTTTTAAAGCATTTCGGCTACTATAAGTTATTTTTTTACTACTTTTGCGGCTGGATTTGCCGAAACATAGATATTATGTAGTAAGCAGACCTGGGTTCTTTTAGAATAACAACGTAGCGAGAAAATCATTCTCTGTTAATTATAATATGAAACTTTTACAAGAGAAACTATCAAAGTACGATGCACCTCAGCGGGCTATGGCCGCAGGAATTTATCCATACTTCAGAATGATTGAAAGTGATCAGGATACGGAAGTAATGATCAGCGGTAAAAAAGTCCTGATGTTTGGTTCTAACGCCTATTTGGGCCTGACAAACCATCCGAAAGTAAAAGAGGCGGCTATTGATGCCATTAAGAAATATGGTACAGGTTGTGCCGGTTCGCGTTTCCTGAACGGGACGTTGGATTTGCACATTCAGTTGGAAAAACGTCTGGCCGAATTTGTCGGAAAAGAAGATGCCATTGTTTATTCTACGGGATTTCAGGTAAACTTGGGTGTTGTATCCTGCCTGACAGGACGTGAAGACTATATCATTTGGGACGAGCTAGACCATGCATCCATCATCGAAGGACACCGTCTTTCCTTCTCTACCAAACTGAAATATAAGCATAATGATATGGAGTCCTTAGAAAAGCAACTCCAGAAATGCGAACCCGACAAGGTAAAGCTGATCGTTATCGACGGTGTATTCAGTATGGAAGGTGACATTGCCAAATTACCGGAAATCGTTGCGTTAGCCAAAAAGTATAACGCAAGCATAATGGTAGACGAAGCCCACGGTTTGGGTGTTCTGGGCGATCACGGTCGTGGAACCTGTAATCATTTCGGAGTAACAGACGATGTAGACCTGATTATGGGTACATTCAGTAAGTCGCTTGCTTCCATCGGCGGTTTCATCGCTTCGGACAAAGAGACGATCAACTATCTCCGCCATAACTCCCGCTCTTATATATTCAGTGCAAGTAATACTCCAGCAGCTACAGCTGCGGCCGGCGCAGCACTCGATATTATGCTGAGCGAACCGGAACGCATCGAACACCTGTGGAAACTTACCCACTATGCCTTGGATGGATTTCGTAATATGGGGTGCGAAATCGGCCATACCTCAACACCGATCATTCCATTGTTTATCCGTAACAACGACCTGACATTCCTGATCGTAAAGGAATTGTTCGAAGCCGGTATTTTCGTAAATCCAGTCGTATCTCCGGCTGTTGCGCCTGAAGATACGCTGATCCGCTTCTCACTGATGGCGACTCACACAATTGAACAGCTCGACTACGCATTAGAAGCAATTCACAAAGTATTTAAAAGTCACGGTCTGGTCAAATAAATCAGCATGGACAAATTAATACCAAAAAGGGCAAAACGGAACATTCTGTTTTGCCCTTTCTCTTTATAATTCATTCTTCATTTGCTACGAACCAAATATTTTGACTATTTTTGCGTAATTGTACGCACTATAAATACACTATATATACCAGACAAATGGATTTTAAATTAAATACAGGAAGTTGCTGCATGGGTAAAAAAGGATGCAGCAAGATACAAAATAATAAACTGAACACCTACGACTGGCTTTGCGACGTGCCCGATGCGGCAAACGCTACCGATTACGTGGAAGTGCAGTTTAAAAATACCCGCAAAGGGTATTACCTCAACAGTTCCAAGATACCTCTGGAAAAAGGAGATTTAGTCGCAGTGGAAGCCAGCCCAGGGCATGACATCGGGACTGTGACACTGACCGGCAAGCTCGTCCTTCTCCAGATGAAAAAGAACAATGTCCGCACTGGCGAAGGCAATGAACCTAAAAAGGTGTATCGTAAAGCCAAACCGACCGATATCGAGAAATACGAAGAGGCGAAGGCCAAGGAACACGCCACAATGATCCGTTCGCGCCAGATCGCTGCCGATTTGGGACTGAATATGAAGATCGGGGATGTGGAATACCAGGGTGACGGCAATAAGGCGATCTTTTATTACATTGCCGACGAGCGTGTCGACTTCCGCCAGTTGATCAAAGTACTCGCCGAAGCATTCCGTGTCCGCATCGAAATGAAACAGATTGGTGCCCGCCAGGAAGCCGGACGCATCGGAGGTATCGGCCCCTGTGGGCGCGAGTTGTGCTGTTCAAGCTGGATGACGAGTTTCGTATCTGTAGCCACCGGAGCCGCCCGCTATCAGGATATATCCATGAATCCCCAGAAATTGGCCGGCCAATGCGCCAAGCTGAAATGCTGCATCAACTATGAAGTGGACGCCTATGTGGAAGCGCAAAAACGCTTACCGTCCCGTGAAGTGGTGCTGGAAACAAAGGACAATACCTATTATCACTTTAAAACGGATATCTTCAAACGGGAAATCACCTACTCTACCGATAAATCGTTCGCGGCCAACCTGATTACAATCCCAGCCAACCGCGCCTTCGATGTGATCAACATGAACAAGAAAGGCATGAAGCCTGTCACGCTCGAAGCCGATACCAAGCCGCAACCGCCCAAACGCGATGCGCAGGATATCCTGGGGCAAGACAGTGTTACCCGTTTCGATGCTTCCCTGAAAAAGAAGAAAAAGAAACGCAACGGAAACGGCAACAAGGAAAACCTGCCGAAAGAAGCCGCTGCCAACACCGGCAACGAAGGGAACAGCAAACCTTTCAACGGAGAAAAAGCGAACGGCAACACCGGCAACGAAAATAAAAACGGCAAAGGAAACGGGAACAGAAACGGAAACCGCAACCGTAACAGCGGAAACCGGGAGAACAACCGCGAACGGGAGAACCGCGAAAACAACCGTAACAGACCGCGTCCGAACCGAGTAAATAACGATAAGCAACCGAATAATGACAAACCTCAGCAACAAGCTAAGCCTGCTGCCAAACCGGAAAGCAAGCCGGACACAAAGCCGGAAGCTTAAAGGAGTCATTGCCGCACTGACTTGTTCTCTGTTCTTTTCCTGCGAAAACCCAGCCTTGTACGACCAATACCAGGCGATCAACAATATCACGTGGGAAAAGGACAAGGAATACTATTTCACCTTCGAGGTGAAAGATATATCTGTTCCTTACGACCTGACACTGGAAGTAAGGAACAATAACTTGTACCCCTATCAGAACTTATGGCTTTTCTGCAGTGAAGAGCAGCCGATCGGCCCGCTCCGCCGGGACACCATCGAATGCATGCTTGCCGACGAATTCGGCAAATGGCACGGACATGGCATTTCCTTATACCAAAGCAGTTTTCCCATTCATTCGCAATATAAGTTTCCGCATGCCGGACAATATACGTTCAGTTTCCGCCAAGGGATGCGCGACGATGCTTTGAAAGGAATACAAGAAATCGGTTTCTCGGTTCGCCCGACCAAGTGAGCAGCCCTTAGCCCTACCGTTCCCTCCTGGATGCATCCAAGCGAAGGAAGATAAAAAGCAGGATCGTGAATCCCCAAAGGGAAGAACCGCCGTAGCTAAAAAAAGGCAACGGAATGCCGATCACAGGTGTAAGCCCCGTCACCATCCCTATATTAATGGCCAAATGGAAGAAAAAGATAGAAGCGACACTATAGCCGTACACCCGGTTGAAAGTGGAACTTTGCCGCTCCGCCAACACAATCAGGCGCAGGATCAGAAATCCGAACAACAATAAGACCGCAGAAGCCCCGATGAACCCTTGTTCTTCACCTACCGTACAAAAGATAAAGTCGGTATCCTGCTCTGGAACATACTTCAGTTTGGTCTGCGTACCGTTCAGAAAGCCTTTTCCGGTAAGTCCACCAGAACCGATCGCGATCTTCGACTGATTCACATTATAGCCGGCACCGCTCGGATCATCTTCCAATCCCAATGAAACCTTGATACGTATCTGTTGATGCGGTTCCAGGATATCGGTAAACACATAATCCACCGAATACATAAAAGCCAATGATCCCAATGCAAAAACTGCGATCAACACATAATGCCACGCCCAGTTGCGGATAGAAAGAAAAACCAGATAACAGGCAACCAGCAAGATCACCCCGATCGATATCAGGGAATAATCGACCGGCATAAAGAAAGAAGCGGCATACCCTCCTAAACAAGCAACACCCGCAGTCCCCAATATCACCTGTATTGCACGGGTATCTTTCCTTTCTATCTGTATCAGGATAACCGTGATCAACAGGATCAGAAAAGAGACAAGCAACTCTCCCACCGCCGTATCTCCCACCGTCACATCCGAAAACTTCATGCTGGTGACAAAAAAGACAACCGCGCAGACTCCCGACAAAAGAATATATCCCGACATCCCCTCCCGATATAACATCAAGAAGAAAGCCAAGTAGACCAGTGCCGAACCTGTCTCTTGCTGCAGCAGGATGCAAATCATCGGCAGAAATATTAGCGACAAGACGGCTATAAAGTTTTTAGGAACAGTCAGCTTGAAACCATAGGTATTCATCAGCTTCGCGACAGCAAGTGCCGTCGCAAACTTGGCAAACTCAGCCGGCTGCAACCTGACAGGTCCCAAAACAAGCCACGAATGGGAACCTTTTATGTTCGGAGCCAGAAAAATCGTAGCAATCAGCAACACGATGAAACCGGCATATATCAGATAGGCAAAAACATCAAAAAACTCACTCTCAAGCATCAAGAGCACAAAGATCAACCCTACCGACAATCCCATCCACATCAACTGCGAACCGGGACGGCCCGACGGGTCAAATAACCCCACGTTATCGAATTCATAACTAGCACCACAGATGCTGAACCAGCCGGCAACGACCAACACCACATAAAGGATAATCGTCAACCAGTCAACCGTCTTCCATATTTCCGTCTTCCTATAACTCACGATTCGGTAAAGATAAAACGTTTGGCGATACAACCGCATTCGACATCGTCTCTTCCAGCAACTTGTTCTCCTCCGAGATTTCGCCTTTCAGATACTTCTCCATCATCAATTTGCCGATCGGCACGCCGTAGGTCGCACCGAAACCACCATTCTCCACATACACGCAGATGGCCACCTTCGGATTCCGATAAGGAGCAAAACCGATAAAAGCTGAGTGATCTTTCCCATGCGGATTTTCGGCCGTACCAGTCTTGCCGCAGACTTCGATATCCGTTATAGCCGCTCCCCGACAAGTTCCGCCTATAACGGCATTCCTCATACCTTCGGCTACGATTTCATAATTTTTGCGTTCCACCATCGTGTACCGTTTATCCGTATAAAGGGAATCCAGCGGGGTGTCCTGTACCTCCTTCACGACATGCGGAGTAATAAAATATCCCCGGTTAGCGATGGTTGCCGCCAAATTACAAATCTGCAATGGCGTAGCCAACACTTCACCCTGCCCGATCGCAATAGAAATGACGGTACTGGAACTCCAACGTTTACCGTGATATTTATTATAATACTCGCTATTCGGCAAAAAGCCTCTATTTTCCCCAGGCAGGTCAATGCCCAACTTATAACCGTATCCCATAGATACCAAGTAATTCTTCCAAACTTCAAACGCCTCTCCCACACTCGAATAACGCCGACGGCTATCGATCATATCACGCAACCCCCAACAAAAAAAGGAGTTGCAGGAAGTAGCCAGCGCATAAGTCACATTCAGAGGAGAAGCATGGCCGTGGCAGGCCGGTTTGCCGTTCCGAGCCCCTGTATATCCATGTGCACAAGTATACAAGGTTTCTGTCGTAATCACTTCCTCCTGAAGGAAAGTCAACGCCTGTGTCGGCTTGAATGTCGATCCCGGCGGATAACGCCCCATGATGGCACGATCCAGCAAAGGCTTGTCCGAATTTTTCGACAGCATGATATGGTTCTTTCCCCGCTGGCGACCGACCAACAAGTTTGGATCATAAGAAGGCGAAGAAACCAGACACAGAACCTCCCCGGTTTCCGGCTCGATCATGACAATGCTACCCCTCTTGTTCTGCATCAGCTTCTCACCCAAAGCCTGCAAATCCATATCGATCGAAAGCGTCAGGTTCTTACCAGACACGGGAGCCACATCGTGGCGGCCTTCTTCATACCGCCCTTTTATACGTCCATGCGCATCACGCAACAGAATCTCCACACCCTTAACGCCGCGCAAAGCCTCTTCGTAAGACAATTCCACACCTGAACGTCCGGCATTATCTCCCTGCACATAATAAGGATCTTTCTCGATATCCCCCTGGTTCACCTCCCCAATATTACCCAACAGATGGGCTCCATAAGGATATTCATATTCCCGGATTGTACGGTTCTGAA
Source organism: Parabacteroides sp. MSK.9.14 (assembly GCF_019041495.1). Lineage (NCBI taxonomy): Bacteria > Pseudomonadati > Bacteroidota > Bacteroidia > Bacteroidales > Tannerellaceae > Parabacteroides > Parabacteroides sp. MSK.9.14. The sequence continues at coordinate 51,758 of NZ_JAHPXO010000030.1, read as the reverse complement.
TATAAAAACCCGGAAATTTATACAGTTTTTCCTGCAAAACACCGCATTCCTGTGCGGAGAGGTGATTCATGAACACCTGCGGGACATAGGAAGAATAGCCGGGATTCAACCGCCTGTTCTTAATTTCAGCTATACGTTTTACAAACAGCTCTTTTGTAATACCGAGGATATTGCAGAAATCAAGCGTATCGAACGGTTGAATCTCACGCATAACCAACATGACTTCATAAGAAGGCTGGTTATAAACCAGCAGCTTCCCGTTGCGATCATAAATGATACCCCTGGAAGGGATCAGTGTCTTTTTCAGAAACGCATTGCTGTCTGCCCACGCTTTATAGTCGCTGTCCACTACTTGCAGAAAGAACAAACGAATGATAAAGATGAGAACCAACAGAACAACGGCGCCACCAATCACGAAACGCCTGTTCTCAAGAGTATACTTCGTATTAATCTCCACTTTTCTGGGACCCTATATTGAATGCTTCTATTGTACAAATTAACAAGGTTGTCGTCACCACACTCGCCGCGATGCGGATCGCCAGGAACAGCGGATCGAATAATGTCAACGACTCAATCAAAAACAACGCCACATGATGAATCACGACAAAAAGCAGCGTATAGCGGAAAAAACCGCCATATCCGAACGTTTTGTAAGAGGGATTAATCCCTTCCGGCAGGTCTTTTCCCATCAATAACTGAATTAACGAGTGACGGATAAAACCGGCCAGCGTACAAGCAAACGCATGCATTCCCGGCGTATTTGAAAAAACATCAATCGTCAACCCGATCAGAAAAGAGAAAAACACCACATTCGTCCGTGAGCTCCCCACTGGCATTTTCAGTATGAAATAAAGATACAAGAACGGCGTTGCCACACGCAGGAAATGGATATTGTTCAGGATCAAAACCTGAACCAACACCAGCACCACAAAATAAATGAAGCCCCGCAGTATATTGTTAATCATTCTTTTTCGCCTCCCGTTCTGTATTTTTTTGCTCTGCCTGACGATAGTTCTTTATGATACGCACATTATTCAAGGCCTGGAAATCAGTAGCCAATTCCACTTCAAGCGAATAAAAGTTATCATCATGCTGTTTCTCGAAATTCACGACTTTACCCACAATAATCCCAGACGGGAAAATGGCGGAATAACCGCTCGTCACGATCGTATCTCCTTTCTCAAACTCCACGTGGCGCGGCAACTCGTCCAGATTGGCAAAACGCGCATTACGCCCGTTCCAGCTCAACGTTCCGAAATAACTACTCCCCAACACCTTGCAGCTCAGTTTGAACTTCGGATTCAACAGAGGGATTACAACGGAAAAATGGTCGGAAACCGTCGACACAATTCCCACGACACCCCGTTCAGACACAACTCCCATGTCCGGCTCCACTCCATCCTTACGGCCTTTGTTCACCGTAATATAATTGGATAAATACGTAACACTGTTGTTCACGACATCCGCCATCACAAAACTATACGGAAACTGTCCGGTCGAGTCAGGTGCAAAACCGACAAACAGAGCAGTGTCGGCCCGCATCATCTCCAACTGGTCCTGCAACTCTAGCAACTCCATTTCAAGTTGTCCGTTACGCTCCAGAAGCTCCCGATTTATATCACGCAGGTTCAGGTAGGAAGTAACAAAGCCGGAAACAGAAGTAATATGTCCGGTTATCACATTTGCCGAACTGAACATAATGTTCCGTTGATATGCATTATTGCGATAAACCAACGTCAACGATATGATCTCTAGCAAAATGAATAGGAACCAATGCCTCTTTCTGACTAAAAAATCCAGGAGTTTACGCATAATCAGTTGAAAATTGAAAGTTGAAAGTTGAAAGTTGAATATTCAGCAAGTACACCACTTGTTTACTTTCAACTTTCAACTCTCAACTTTCAACTTATATTTACCGGATAAGGAAATTAAACTTGTCGATATTCTTCAACGCAATCCCCGTACCTCTTGCTACTGCATGCAAAGGATCGTCTGCCACGTGAAATTCGATCCCCATCTTGTCGCGCAAACGTTTGTCGATACCACGCAGCAAAGCGCCGCCACCGGCCAGATAGATGCCGTTTTTTACGATATCGGCATACAATTCAGGAGGCGTCTGTTCCAACGCGCTCAGAACGGCGGCTTCAATCTTTGAAATCGACTTGTCCAAACAATGTGCGATTTCCTGGTAGGAAACAGGCACTTTCATCGGCAGAGCCGTCATCTGGTTCGGACCGCAGACTTCAAAATCTTCAGGAGCGTCCTCGAGGATACTTAAAGCGGAGCCGACATTGATCTTGATACGCTCCGCCATACGTTCGCTGACGCGTATATTATGCTGGCGGCGCATATATTCCACAATATCGTTCGTCAAGTCGTCGCCTGCCATCTTGATAGACTTGTTGGAAACGATCCCCCCCAACGAAATCACCGCGATCTCGGTCGTACCGCCACCTATGTCTACAATCATGTTTCCTTCCGGAGCAAGCACATCCATGCCGACCCCGATAGCGGCTGCCATCGGTTCGAAAACCATATATACCTCACGGCCACCGGCATGTTCGGCAGAGTCGCGGACGGCACGGATTTCCACTTCCGTACTACCCGACGGGATACCGATCACCATACGGAGCGAAGGAGCGAACCAGCGTTTGCGTCCGCTGGCCATTTTGATCAATCCACGCATCATCTGCTCGGCAGCGTAGAAGTCGGCAATGACACCTTCGCGGAGCGGACGGATCGTACGAATATTCGGATTGGTCTTTTCGTACATCTCACGTGCCTGGCGCCCTACCGCCAGCACCTTTTCCGAACGAGCATCCAGAGCGATTACGGAAGGCTCATCCACTACCATCTTATCGTTGCAGGTTATAATGGTATTGGCAGTCCCCAAGTCCATTGCCAATTCTTGTGTGAAAGAAAATAATCCCATTTTTTGATTTCTGATTTATCATTTATGATTTATAACCTATAAACTTATGACTCACAAACAGACTGAAAACCCAATCAACTATAAATCATAAATCATAAATATTCCAATTAGTGTTTAAAATGACGAATACCCGTCTTGACCATAGCCAAACCATGTTCGTTGCAATAATCAACGGACAGCTTGTCGTTAATAGAACCTCCCGGCTGGATAACGGCGGTGATACCGGCTTTGTCGGCAATTTCCACACAGTCGGCAAACGGGAAAAACGCATCCGAAGCCATAACAGCGCCATTCAGGTCGAAATTGAATGAAACGGCCTTCTCAATAGCTTGCTTCAGAGAGTCCACACGTGAAGTTTGTCCGATACCGCTTGCACAAAGCTGTTTGTTCTTCACCAGTGTGATCGCGTTAGACTTGCTGTTCTTCACGATCTTGTTGGCGAACAACAAGTCTTCCACTTCTGGAGCCGTCGGTTTCTTTTCCGTCATCGGTTCCAGATCGGCTTCTCCTTGAATGCTAAGGTCTTTTTCCTGCATCAACACGCCGTTCAACAATGAACGGAACTGCATCGGACAAGTCTTGCATTCCTTACGGACCAATATGATACGATTTTTCTTTTGTTTCAAGACTTCAAGGGCATCGGCATCATAAGCCGGAGCGATGATCACCTCGAAGAAAATCTTATTGATTTCTTCCGCCACTTCCTTGTTTACAGTCGTGTTCGTAATCAAGATTCCGCCGAAGGCAGACACCGGGTCACCAGCCAAAGCATCTTTCCAGGCATCCACCACGTTACCGCGAGATGCGATACCACAGGCATTGTTATGTTTTAGGATGGCGAACGTCAGTTCGTCGAATTCGTCAATCAGGTTTACAGCAGAGTCAATGTCGAGCAGGTTGTTGTAAGAGATTTCCTTACCATGCAACTGGTCAAACATATTATCGAATTTGCCATAGAACTTGGCAGCCTGGTGCGGGTTTTCACCGTAGCGCAAGTGCATCGGATCATCCACGGCAGCACGGAAATGCGAGCCTTGGCGGTCGTCGAAATAATTGAAGATTGCAGAATCATAGCCTGAAGAAACGGCAAACGCTTCTTTGGCAAACCATTTGCGGTCTTCGATAGAAGTTTCAGCCCCTTTTTCGTTCAGCAATTGCATCAACGGCTGATACTGGGCTTTAGATGCTACAATCACTACATCTTTAAAGTTCTTTGCAGCGGCACGGATAAGAGAAATACCGCCTATATCTATCTTTTCGATAATTGCCTGTTCTTCCGCACCGGAAGCAACTGTTTCCTCGAACGGATACAGGTCGACAATCACCAAGTCTATTTCAGGAATTTCATATTGGGCAATCTGGGCCTGGTCACCTTCATTATCACGACGGTTCAAAATACCACCGAACACTTTCGGGTGAAGCGTCTTCACACGTCCGCCCAGGATAGAAGGATAGCCGGTCAGGTCCTCTACTGCATCACACGGGAGTCCCAGCTCTTCTATAAACTTCTGAGTACCACCCGTCGACACAAAACTCACACCTTCGCGGTGGAGCTTCTTCAAAATTTCATCTAATCCATCTTTATGGTATACCGATACCAATGCACGTTTAATACGTTTTGTTGCAGCCATCTTTGTTGGGTTTATTTTAATGTTTTAGAGCACAAAAATAGGGATTTATTTTCAATATGTATATAAGGTATGATAATAATTTCCTATCACCAACTATTAAAGAGTGCTACATAAAGCGAAAAAACCGGCTGTCCGCAAACTTACGAAACAGCCGGGAACAAATTACTTATCCTGAGACGTTTTCAACGATTCTTCAATAATCTTCTCGTTTTCTTCCGCCTTTTCAATCGTTTCGTCCAATTTTGTCATGTCATGAGCCGTGTAATCATCGGACAAGATCGGATGCGGCGTCAGCATTTCATCCTCCAGTTCGGAACTTTCGTCCCACAAAGTGTTCATTATTCCAGCCATAATCATCTGTGTTTTATTTGTTAATAACGGAGATAGAACAAGCTGGAAGGCCAAATTGTTGAATCCCGAACACCCAAGTCTTTCTTTTCATACTATATATCAGAAACGCGGTTCTATAATCCACATTCAATATTGGCAATACTATGAGCCGTAAATGAATTTTATATGGAAAAATGCAAAAGATACCGACACCTTACCGACACTATCTGAAACCGAACCTCTGACAACTGGTAAATTAAGCCGTTTCATGCCATCAACTAAGTCAAAACACCCCAAGAACTAACTAATTACATATAGCAAAGTATCTGTTGGTAGTCACTATCTATTGTCTATACGTAGTACTACCTATAGACGATATGTAGTACTACGTATTCGTGATAGGTAGTACTACATATGAATAATATGATGTATGTCTTGGATTAGTTTACTATGACTTTCGAAATAGTTTATGCCATGTTACGGTTCAAACCATCCAATATGATTAATCCTTACCCTAAAGAATGATGCCCAACAAGATTAAATATGCAACTGCAATCCCAAAGAAACTGGATGCACCTTCGGGCCTTTGTCCTTCTCAAACAGGCCGAAAGGAGAATATTTGGCATAGAAACCGATGCAACCGACACCTGCCTGAAAAAGAAAATCCATTGTTACAGGACGAAGGTTCATGCCACGGTCCATCTTTTTCTTACGTTTTTCGCCATCCGCATCATGATAGACGATTTTGGAAGAAGAAATAGTTTTGACCACACCTACCACCCCACCTGAGATAAAGAAACGCGGAGCCTTGCGACGATGTTTAGGCGACTGCCATTCAAGCAGGACCGGAATCGTCAAGCTGGTGATATTCAACTTGCTGGCATTATAAACGATGCCTTCGGGAGCAGGAACCAACTGCGTCACACCGTCCACTTCCTGAAAATGAGCATTCATATCCAGCCGATAACGGCTCCAGCGCATACCGGCCCCGGTCACGACCGCCCATCTATAACGGGAGAAGGGGAAACTGAACTCCATAAAATTCAAATTATATTCCAACGAATTACCGCTACGAAGCGAAACACCGTCTACGTCGTTGATCCCGTCACTACCGGAGAAGTTGGCGAAGCCCATGCCGAAGCCTGCCCAGTGCGGATCAAAATCTTTGTCCCAAGAAGGGATCGGGATATTGATCGACTTGATATGTTTGCGCCGTTCGTAACTCTGTCCGTCCCGGTAATGCCCCTCGAAGATCATTTCACGGTCTATCGAATCGCCTTCTTCGGTCAGTTCATACACTTTCACTTTCATCCGTTCGCCGTTGTCCTTCACTACGATACGTTTGTTTTCCAACCGGATGACCGTATCGGCCGGCATCGGTTCAACATCTGCAGCCAGCAATCCGATGGCAGGAAAGCATGCGGCTATGATCAGTAAAAATCTTTTCATATCTTTTCTTGTTTATCTGTTTATAAATCTTTTTTGGTAAATAAAAGGGTGATCAGGTCGTCGCTGTCCAATTCTCCTTCGATATAGACCAATGTGATCGTCCCTTTGGAGTTGACTTTGAACAGGACAAAACGATTCACGTCCGGGTCTTTGCCCGGAAGCTGGTAATAAGCGGAGACCACTCCCCCGTCGTCGGTCACCTCCTTGATCTTGCGTGCTCCCCGCTGATCGGCTTCCAGACATTGGCGGGTAAAGCGAAGAGCTTCCGGATCGTCCTTGATCGTGATGCTCTTATAACGCGTCATACCGTATGTTTCCAGCATTTCATTGGAAAGCTCCACCATCGTGACATTCCTCTTTTTACCGTAACGGGTAAAGACATCCTGTATCTTCAGGTCTTTCTGCGCTTCGGCAGCTCCCACACCGGTCGGCAACAGCATCAAAGCAGCCAACATTATTAATAGCCTATACCTCAACTGTTTCATCTTGATATTCTTTTATTCGTCTTCACTAAAAAGACTACCTAATTCTTTTAACTGGTTATCTATTATTCGGCGGTCTGCCTCATCCTTATCCATCTCCGGGAAGTAATCATCGGCAGGAGTGGCCACTTCCTGCAACGCTTCGATCGCCAATGAACGAACTTTATGGATATCGGTATAGCAACGGCCGTTTATCACGACATAGCTGTCGGAACAGAAACAGGGATCAGCGGGATACAGCAGGCGGGTAACTCCCAACAGAGCCAGTACACAAGCTGCCACGCCGGAAAAGAGGTAAAGGGCTGCACGCTTCCGGTTCGCAGAGCGGAACGGAACGGATACCGGTTCGGGTCCCAAATCCGGTTCGCCAACTTGCGCTTCCGCATCACGTTCTATTTCTTCGTCGAAATAAGCGAACAGAGGAGCATAGACAGCCAGATGCTCCGGCACCTCTCCCGAAGCGAAAAAGGCACGGATCTGCTTTTCTTCCGCGGCAGAAGTCTCACCTTCGAAATACCGTTCCAGCAACTCCTCTATCATATGTAGATTCCTCTTTCCCATAAATCACAAATTATAAATCATAACTCCTTCATTAACTGTTCCCGTATCTTTTTCCGGGCTCTCGAAAGATTCACCCGAACCGCTTCGACCTGAGTGCCTGTGATCTCCGCTATCTCCGCCAATTCATATCCTTCGACATCTTTCATCCGGATAATGGTTTGCTGTAGCGAAGGCAGCTTACTTATCAGCCAACGGATACGGGCAACCGTATCGTGCTGCTCCAATTCTTCCGCCGGGTTCCTTGTTCCCGAATCAAGAGAAAGCAAGGCTATATCCGTCCCTTCCGGCCGATGCTGTTTCAGTTTGTCCAGCGCCAGGTTCTTGACCACTTGTACAGCCAGCGCCTCGACACTGTTATAACCATCCAGCTTCTCGCGAATCTGCCACAATTTCAGAAAAGTCTCCTGCACGATGTCTTCTGCATCCGACCTGTCCTCCATCATCCGCCAGGAAATATTGATCAACTTCTCCCGAAGCGGCAGCACGGTTATTTTAAACGTTTCGAGTTCCATTTCTACTATTATGACGACAAAGAAACGAAAACATAACATGAGAAAAACGAAAAAAATAAAAAAGGCATATTATTATCGTGGCGGACAACCATGAAGACAAAAGAATTGTTTCTTTCGAGACAGAGTTCGATCGGGAACTCGCCACGAATAGTAACAATAAAAAACAACAAGTCATGAAAACTAAATTATCCGTCTTGCTATTGTACTTATGCAGCCTCACACTGTTCGCCGCATGCAGCAACAACCGGCAAAAACAAAAAACACCTGCCGAAAACGTCGCAACTCCTATCCGGAACTTCTTGAAACAGAAGTATCCGGCCGCAACGATCCTGAAATCCGAAAAAGAGACTAACGGGACGGAAGTGGATATACAAGAAAAGAGTCTGCACAAAGAAGTATGGTTCGACACGAAGGAGCAATGGGTCTCCACACATTGGGAAATCAGCGCCCGCGACGTTCCTGCCGCCATTATGGATGCGTTGCAAAACTCCGCCTACAACCAATATAAAATAGAAGACATCACGGCAATCGAACGGCCGGACGGCCTGTTCTACGATTTTGAACTGAAACAAGACAACAATGAGATACATATCATACTCGACTCCGAAGCGAAGATCGTAATCAAAAGTTCGACCATTGCTCCGGGATACGACTGGTAGATTTATATCCACCCCTTTTATTTAAAGTGGAACTTTTCCCAGGTATAAACCTTTGGAGTGTTCTTCAGGAAAGGTTCCACCTGCTTGCGTTCGGTTTTCGTCAAATATTGGGGGGTCGTGTATTCGACCGTCAACGTCTGGTCGTCGGGGCTAAGCGAATATTTCCGTAAGTCCACGTCCAGACGAGCAGTTGCTTCGATAAAGGCGGTGCGGTTCTTGTCGGCATCGTCTTTAATAAACCATTCTACCGGAACCGGAGTATACAAATCAGCAGAGTCCAACGGCTTCCAGTCTGTCGTGAAAAACTCGACCTGGCTGTCGGGAACAGGACCGTATACGGTCGTGATCATACAAACGACATAGGTATCATTGACCAGAGGCAAGAGCTTCATCTCTACCGTGCTGCGCTCCGTCACCTGCAACAACAGGTAATCGTCCGTCAGCTTCTTCAAGGTGGAAAAGCCGTTCATGGTGTTTTTCAGCTTCGCTTCCTTTCCTGAATTATACAAATCTATCAAATCCTTACGCCAGGCATTTTCCAGCTGGGGTACATATTGGTCAGGCATGGCGACAAAGACCGCATCCATCTCCTGCGCCTTCATCCCCCACACAAATACACAAAGCAGTATAGAAAGAAATAATCGTTTCATATCTTAATCTACAATTTTCATCTACAAAAGTAATAGAATATGCCTTAGCGCGTACCGAGATACAGGAATATCATTCCTAATAATACTAAAAACAGGTCGATTGCCTTGCTTTTCAAGTTCTTTTCATGGAAGAACAAAGCACCGGCAAGGAAGGTAACCAGGACATTACTACGGCGGACCATCGAGACGATAGAGATCATCGAACCGGGAAAAGTCAAGGCATAAAAGTAAATCCAGTCCGCCACGCAGAGGAAGACGGATATAAAGATAATGTTCCAGTGCCAGACAAAAGGTGTCGTGCTTTTCCGGCGCGGATACCAAAGAAACAGGAGGATCGGCAACATCATAAGGCACTGGTAGACATTGAACCAGACCTGCACCGTCATCACATCCAGACTTCCCATCAGGTGTTTGTCATACAAGCCGCTCGCCGCTCCGGTAAGGATAGACAAGACGGTAAAGAAGATCCATTTATTATGCGTAAAACGGATTCCCTCTTTTTTCCCGGATGAGGAAAGGAGGTAGAAAGAGGCAATGGAAAGAATCACCCCGATCCATTGGTACAGGTTCAGTCGTTCACCAAAGACAAGCATGGCTCCCACCAGCGTCACGACTGGCTGCGTCGCTTTGATAGGCCCGGTAATGGTCAGCGGTAAATGCTTCAAGGCAAAATAGCCGAATATCCACGATGACAAGACGATCACGGCCTTTATAAACACTGCCACATGTGTCTCTAAGGAGACACGCGGCACATACAACATCGTCCCGTCGAGCACATCCGTAAAAAACGAAAGAAAAATGAAAGGGACAAAGATAAGACTGCTTATCAATGTATTGAAAAACAAAACCGGAATAACGGCATTACCATCTAGCGAAATTTTTTTGTTTACTTCATAACAACCTAAAAGGAAGGCGGAGATGAAGGCTAATCCGAGCCACATAACAGTTGAAAGTTGAAAGTTTCTGAATAATATTTTTTAGACCGGAAAAACACAACAGTCAACAGCCGACTGCCAACTGAAAAAGTTCTTCGGGATAAGTAACGTCGACCAGATAGAGAGCGTATCCGGGAGCGGAAGTCCCGGCACGTCCACGGTCTTTGGCTTCGATCACCTGGCGGAAACCGTCGACCGTCAGTTTTCCTCTGCCCACTTCGAGTAAAGTACCGACAATGGCACGCACCATATTGCGCAGGAAACGGTCCGCCTGTATGGTAAAAACCCATACATCGCCTTCCCTCTCCCAACCAGCCTTATAGATGCGACAGTTGTTCGTCTTCACGTCCGTATGCAGCTTGCTGAAACTGGTGAAATCTATGTAGTCAAACAGAACTGGGCAAGCCTTATTCATCGCTTCGAAATCGAGTTTTCCCGGAATCTTATAGACCAACTCGTAATTGAACGGATCTTTCCGCGTCGTGACATAATATTTATAGGTACGCGAAATAGCATCAAACCGGGCATGCGCATCGGGACGTACAGGTACAATACGGTAGACCGCGATATCTTTGGGAAGCAAACGGTTCAGCTTCTCCGCTAAGAAAGCGAGGTCAGCAATCGGTTCCTGCCAGTCGAAATGAGCCACCATCAGGCGGGCATGCACACCAGCATCCGTCCGCCCCGCTCCCACGATCGGAACCGGTTGGCGCAACAACGTAGCCAAAGCTTCCTCGATAGATTGCTGCACAGTGATTCCATTCGGCTGTATCTGCCAGCCACAAAACTTTTTACCGTTATAACCTAAATATATAAAGTATCTGTTCACGTCCGGATATCCTTGCTTATGTTTGATTTCGGCTGCAAAGGTAACAGAAATCTCGCCAAGGGATTGTCTATACAGGCAGAAAAGTGTAATTTTGCAAACATAAATCTTCACAACAAAACTATTTGACATGCTTGAAACATTGCTTCAATCGTCTTATTTTGCCTTGTTCCTGATTATCGCCTTAGGATTCATATTGGGCAGAATACAGATCAAAGGCCTCTCTCTCGACGTATCAGCCGTTATCTTTATCGCTCTCCTATTCGGGCACTTCGGAGTAATCATTCCTAAGGAACTGGGAAATTTCGGTTTGGTATTGTTCATTTTCACCATCGGCATACAAGCGGGTCCGGGATTCTTCGACTCCTTCCGTTCGAAAGGGAAAACATTGATCATACTAACGATTCTGATTGTCGGATCTGCCAGCCTTACCGGTTTGATACTTAAATATGTGGTCGGAATCGATACGCCGAGCCTCGTCGGACTGATCGCTGGGGCGCTGACCAGTACGCCAGGTCTTGCCGTCGCGATCGACAGCACGCACTCCTCCTCCGCTTCCATCGCCTATGGCATCGCCTATCCGTTCGGAGTGATCGGTGTGATACTTTTTATAAAATTATTGCCGAAATTGTTGCGCAAAGACCTTATCGCCGAAGCCAAGGCACTCGAAGTACAGCGAAAAGGGAAATATCCCCCGTTGCATACGGCGACTTTCCGTATCACCCACGCCAATATATTCGGAAAAACACTGGCCCAGTTACAACTTCGTTCCATGACGGGAGCCGTCATTTCCCGTATAAAACATAAAGACCGGACAAGCATACCGGTAGCGCAAACCATCTTGCATGAAGGAGATATGATCAAGGCTGTCGGTAACGACAAGTCTTTGGAACAACTAGCACTTCTTGTCGGTGAACGTGTAGAGAACGACCTTCCTTTTGGCAGCACTCAGGAATTGCAATCTCTATTGGTGACGAACAAGAACGTCATTAATAAAAGTTTAGGATACCTGAATCTGCAACGCACGTTCAATTGTACCGTTACTCGTGTACGCCGAAGCGGTATCGACCTCTCACCCGAACCGGAATTAATGTTGAAATTCGGCGACAAGTTAATGGTTGCTGGAGAAAAAGAAGACATAAAGGAATTGGGACAGGTGTTCGGTAATGACGAGAAAAAACTTTCCGACACGGACTTTTTCCCGATTGCAGCCGGTATTGTCCTCGGAGTATTGTTCGGAAAACTGAACATTTCGTTTTCGGACTCCTTCTCTTTCTCACCCGGACTGACAGGTGGCATCCTGATTGTCGCACTTATCCTGAGTGCAATTGGCAAAACGGGACCGATCATCTGGTCCATGTCAGGTTCCGCCAACCAGTTACTCCGTCAGATCGGCCTACTTCTGTTCCTCGCCGAGGTCGGAACATCCGCCGGTGTCAACCTGGTATCGACATTCCAAGAAAGCGGCTGGACATTATTCGGAATCGGTATGGCAATCACAATAGTACCGATGATCGTGGCTGTCTTGTTCGGCTATTTCGTATTCAAAATCCACATCTTAGACTTGATCGGGACGATCGCAGGAGGAATGACCAGTACGCCAGGACTTGCCGCCGCCGATTCGATGAGCGACAGTTCTGCTCCCAGCATCGCCTATGCGACGGTCTATCCAATTGCGATGGTGTTCCTGATTCTTTTTATCCAGTTCATCGCCGCATTGATTGTATAAGGATTATGAGGGTCGCAACCTCATAATCCGTATCAAAAACATTGCCAATTATAATATTTTCTATATATTTGTGACTATTAACAATATCACAAATCGCCATGCAAACAAACCAACAGTTTGACCTCGCCTTCAACTTGCTGCAGAACACCGGAACCAACCTCTTTCTGACAGGAAAAGCCGGAACGGGCAAAACTACCTTTTTAAAAAGGCTTAAAGAGGTTTCACCTAAACGAATGATCGTTGTTGCACCGACAGGAGTAGCTGCTATCAATGCTGGAGGCGTCACTATCCACTCCTTTTTCCAATTGCCGTTCGGGCCTTACATTCCGTCTTCACCGGAATACCGGGGAGGCAAAACAGATTTCAAGAACCAATTCCGCAAGGACAAAATCAATATTATTCGCAGTATGGACTTGCTGGTGATCGATGAGGTCAGCATGGTGCGCGCAGACTTGCTGGACGCTATCAGCGACGTCCTGCGTCGTTATAAAGATCACAGTAAACCTTTCGGAGGTGTCCAGTTATTGCTCATAGGAGACTTACAACAATTAGCTCCTGTCGCCAAAGATGATGAATGGAATCTGCTGAAAGAGCACTATCCGTCCACCTTCTTTTTCGACAGCAAGGCACTGTTGGAAAGCAATTATTTCTGTATTGAGCTGACACATGTCTACCGCCAAAGCGACACAAATTTCATCAACCTGTTGAATAATATCCGTGAGAACCGCTTCGACGACAAGACCTTGCAACGTCTGAACCAGCGGTACATCCCCAACTTCAGACCGGACGAACAATCGGGTTATATCACACTCACGACACATAACTACCAGGCACAGCAGATCAACAACCGAAAACTGGCGGAACTTCCCGGACAGCCTTACACTTTTTCAGCTGAGATCAATAACGACTTTCCCGAATATTCTTATCCGACCGACGACAAGTTAATCTTGAAATGCGGCGCGCAAGTCATGTTCGTCAAAAACGATTCGTCTTCCGAAAAACGATATTATAACGGGAAGATCGGAAAGATCGTATTTATCAACCCCAACAAGATAACCGTAGTCGACCGAGAAGGAAACGAGATCGTCGTCGAAAAGGAAATCTGGAACAATGTGAAATACACGATTGATCCCGAAACAAAGGAAATCACCGAAACCATTACCGGCACCTTCAGTCAATATCCGTTAAAAACAGCTTGGGCGATCACCATACACAAGAGCCAGGGATTGACTTTCGAGCATGCCATCATTGATGCTTCTGCCGCTTTTTCGCACGGACAGGTATATGTCGCACTCAGCCGTTGCAAAACGTTGGAAGGTCTTGTGTTGAGCAGTCAGATCACCCGCAACGCCATGATCAATGATTACCGGATACAGGAATTCACTTCATCGGTCGACAGTCGCCAGCCGCGTGAAGAGCAAATGCAGGCCGCACAGCAACTTTATTTCACGGAACTGATATGTGAACTGTTTGACTTCAACAATCTTCAGCAGCGCATACAATATGCCGCCTTTGTCGTGTACGGGAATCTGCAAAAATTATATCCGGAACTGAGCGTGCAGTATTCCAACACACGCGACGCATTCCGTTCCACGGTCACAGATGTCGGAGAACGATTCATCCAGCAATTGAAACGGCTGATAACAGGCAATACCGATTATCTGAAAGACGAAACGATCCAAGAGCGTGTCCGGAAAGGCGTGGCTTACTTTCTGGAGCAAATAGATCGCCTTTGCACCCCATTGCAGGAAGCATCGAATGTGGAAATAGACAATAAAGAAACACGCAAAACAATCAAGAATGCGTTAGACAAGTGGAACGAAGACCTTCGTATCAAACTGTCAACCTTGCAAGGTTGTCAAGATGGATTCACAATTTCCGGCTATCTGTCGGCTAAGGCCAAAGCAAGCATCGAACAACCGTCTGTTCCGATCACACGCAAACGTTCCGAAAAATCATCAGAGCCGGCTAAACTGGAAATATCGACAGACATCAAACATCCAGAACTATATGCCAACCTGAAACGCTGGCGCTATGAGGTAGCAACCGAAAAAGGACTTCCAACTTATACCATCCTGCAACAAAAGGCCCTGATCGGGGTAGCCAACACCTTACCCGCCAGCGGACGTGATCTCCTCAAAATCCCCGGTATCGGGAAAAAGATCGTCGAAAACTATGGCGCAAAGCTACTGGAAATCGTAGACGACTACAGGCAAGGGCTATAACGTGCCAATGCACCAATATACTAATGATATGAGCATTTTCCCATTGGCATATTGGCACATTATTTATTTTTTCAACTCGAACCCCATCATCATCCCATCATACTGGCTCGCCAACTTATTGAGTGCTTGTAAGGTCGTATTTTTAGAGACAGCAGACAGTTTTGTCAGGAAATCCAGTAATTTATCGGCATTGAAGAGCAAAGAAAGTTGGTCATTGGTGACAACGACATAAGCCGTCATCGTCGTCAACTTCGATTTCCCGATCTTGCCATAGTGCAGTTCCATCGTCTTATCGTCCGCATTAAAAGAATAAGTACCCTTCAAAGTACAGCCTTTCAGGACACTGGTGAATGTGCTGTCGGTATTAAACGTATAATTGAATGCCCCTTCGATGATTCCGATTTTCGCACAATAATCCTTCAGCTTCTTTTCCATCTCCGAAGAGGCCACACTTGCCGCCACATTCTTCAAAGCATTATCGCCTTCCAACTGGATGGCAGGATTCACATACGTCCACGTACCGGCTAATTTTTCCACTGTCAGCTTTTTTCCTCCGGTCACAGTAGTCACGGCGTCTTTTACGGCAGCAGAATTCAAAATGTCTTTAATTGATTGTCCATACGCCGAATCCGATACAGACAATATACCACAAACGGCCATCCCCAAAATCCAATTTTTTTTCATTTTTATCTATTCTTACTCATGTTTATACGTTACAAAAACACAAATAAAAAGGGGTACCGACAAGCACCCCTTCATATATCGTTCTGTAAAAAAAGATTAGAGTTTATCGTTAGAACCGAGTACGTTGATAATTTTGTGCTTATATAGCTTTTCCATATTATCACGAGCCGGGCCCAGATATTTACGTGGGTCGAATTCGGCCGGTTTTTCTGCGAATACCTTACGTACGGCAGCAGTCATAGCCAGACGAGAATCCGAATCGATGTTGATCTTGCAAACAGCCGACTTGGCTGCTTTACGCAATTCTTCTTCCGGAATACCAATAGCAGCTTTCAATGCACCACCGTATTTGTTGATAGTTTCAACTTCTTCTTCAGGAACAGATGAAGATCCGTGAAGAACGATAGGGAATCCTGGGAGTTTTTCCATTACAGCATCCAATACATTGAAAGCCAATGGAGGAGGCACCATCTTGCCAGTCTTAGGATCAATATGGCACTGTTCCGGAGTAAACTTGTATGCACCATGAGAAGTACCGATAGAGATAGCCAAAGAATCACAACCTGTACGGTGAGCGAAATCGATAACTTCTTCAGGATCGGTATAAGTGTGGTGGTCAGAAGAAACTTCATCTTCAACACCTGCCAATACCCCTAATTCACCTTCTACAGTTACATCGAACTGATGAGCATAATCAACAACTTTCTTAGTCAGGGCAACGTTTTCTTCATAAGGAAGATGAGAACCATCGATCATAACAGAAGAGAATCCTGAATCGATACAGCTTTTGCAAGTTTCGAACGTATCACCGTGATCCAAGTGCAGAACGATCTGAGGATTCGGACAGCCTAATTCCTTAGCATATTCAACAGCTCCCTGAGCCATGTAGCGCAACAGAGTTGCATTTGCATATTGGCGAGCACCCTTAGAAACCTGCAGGATTACCGGAGACTTTGTTTCAACAGCAGCCTTGATAATGGCCTGCATCTGTTCCATGTTGTTAAAGTTGAAAGCCGGAATTGCGTATCCGCCTTTGATGGCTTTTGCGAACATTTCTCTTGTGTTCACCAAACCTAAATCTTTGTAATTTACCATTGTTGTATATGTTATTACGTTAATGATTAAAAATCTTCCACAAAGATAATAACTATCCGAGAACATTATGCTTTTAAGCATATAAAATAACACAAAAGTAGGTCTGATTGAAAAAATAATCCAAAATTCTTTGTTTGTTCAACTCTAATCCATACCTTTGCAACCCAAAATACCGGTTACCAAACTCAAGTATAAGAGAATATAAATTAAAAAAATAAGATAACAAAGCAATGAAAAAAGGAATTCATCCTGACAACTATCGTCCTGTAGTATTCAAGGACATGTCAAACGAGGACGTATTTATCACTCGTTCAACTATCAATGCAAAAGAAACAATTGAGATTGACGGTGTTACTTATCCGTTGGTAAAGATCGAAATCTCAAGCTCTTCTCACCCGTTCTATACAGGTAAGGCCAAATTGGTCGATACTGCCGGACGTGTTGATAAGTTCATGAGCCGCTATGGTAACCGTAACAAGAAATAAAACCAATTGATAATTGGTTTAGATAACAAATAGAGAAAGGCTGTTCTGATAAGGACGGTCTTTCTTTTTTATCAGGAGACTCCCATTAAAGAAAGCAACTTCCTTTTTTATTTACAAAAGATATTCTTATTTTTGTGCGTAACTGATAATTGGAGTGAATCTATACCCTTATTTCATTGTCAATTGTCAATTATCAATTATATCAATTAAATAATGCCATGGCAAAAACGAAAGAACAATTACTAAACATCCTGGATCAGTTCCAGCTCACAGAAAAGGTAGTTTCCGCCGAACCATTCGGAAACGGACACATTAACGATACGCTGAAAGTAACAAACGAAAAAGGCGAAATCAAATACGTGCTGCAACGCATCAACCACCTGATCTTCACAAATGTGGATATGTTGCAGAACAATATCCAGATTGTTACTTCGCATATCCGTAAGAAACTGGAAGAAAAAGGTGAAAATGATATTGACCGCAAAGTCTTGACTTTCCTTCCGACAAAAGATAACAAACTGTATTATTTCGACGGAGACAACTATTGGCGTGTTTGCCTGTTCATCCCAAACAGCAAAAGCTACGAAGAGGTCACCCCGGAACTGTCTTACGAAGCAGGCAAGGCTTTCGGCGACTTCCAATCCATGCTGGCCGACATTCCGGAAGGCACACTGGGTGAAACCATCCCGAACTTCCATAATATGGAATTTCGTCTGGAGCAGTTCCACGATGCAGTAAAGAATAATGCAGCCGGCCGTCTGGACGAAGTGAAAGACTTGATCGAGGAAATTGAAAAACGCGCCGAAGCTATGTGTATCCAAGAACGTCTTTATCGCGAAGGCAAACTAAAAAAACGCACGAACCATTGCGACACAAAGGTCAACAATATGATGTTCGATACCGAAACCGACAAGGTCTTGTGCGTGATCGACCTCGACACGGTCATGCCGGGCTTCGTCCTTTCTGATATCGGCGACTTCATTCGCACAGGAGCCAATACTGGTGCCGAAGATGACGCAAACCTGGACAATGTCAATGTCAACATAGATATCTTTAAAGCTTACACACGCGGCTATATGGAGAAAGCCAAATCATTCCTGACTCCGATGGAAATCAAACTGCTCCCGTACGGCGGCCGCTTACTGACTTACATGCAGACAGTCCGTTTCCTAACCGATTACATCAACGGTGACACATACTACAAGATACACAGTCCGAAGCACAACCTGATCCGCACGAAGGCTCAGTTCAAATTGCTCCAAAGCCTCGAAGCACATGCAGACGAGATGGATGCATTCATGAGCGAATGGCTGTAAGAACAGTGTAATAACTCTATTGGCGGTTGGCAACCAGGTAGTAAAATAATTACTGCGCGGTTGCCAACTGTCTTTTACCAGTTTTGCGTATCTTTGTGATTGACAGACAATGCCAAAGTAACATCATGACAAATATATTAAATAAAATAAACTCTTTGTTTCCTATCTCCGACGATACCGTTCAAGTATTGAAAGAGAACGTAACTTGCTGCCGCTTCCCTAAAAAGTATCAGCTGATAAAAGCAGACACATATTGCAAATCCGCCTTTTTCATCGAGAAGGGAATAACACGTTCCTTCTGGCTAGTAGACGGAGAGGAGGTTACGACATCGTTTGCCGGAGAAGGAAGCATTGTGTTCAGTATGGATGAACTGTATTACGGAAAGATAAGTGAAGAATACGTTGAAACGCTGGAAGAGGTGGAAGCCTACCGGATATCGCGGGCTACTCTGACACATCTTTTTGAAACTAACATCGAACTGTGCAACTGGGGAAGAATCATTCATCAAAACGAATACAGGCGTTTGCATCGCAGCCACAAAGACCATTTGACCTTGTCGGCAAGGGAACGATACGAAGCGTTCAAGGAACAATTTCCGGACGCATATCGGCGAGTGAACTTAGGATATATAGCTTCCTACCTGGGTATCAGACTTTCTACACTCAGCAGGCTCCGGGCAAACGGATAATCGAATTTGACATAGGACAAATTTTTTATCCCCAAAAACGAATACTTTTGCCACATATTACAAATATCTAATTCAATATCAATGTCAGATACAACAATCTCTTCAGCCGCATTTGCGGATACCAAACCCCATTACGAACTTCTTGACGGACTGCGAGGGGTAGCAGCCTTACTAGTTGTCTTTTATCACATTTTCGAAGGTCTTTCGTTTGCTGCCGGAGGAACACCTATCACAACGATCAATCACGGCTACCTGGCCGTCGATTTTTTCTTCATCCTTTCAGGTTTTGTGATCGGTTACGCCTATGACGACCGTTTGGGAAAGACCATGACTACCGGTAACTTTTTCAAACGTCGCCTAATCCGTCTCCATCCGATGATTATCATGGGAGTGATATTGGGAGCGATCGCTTTCCTCATACAAGGCAGTGTCCAATGGGACGGTAAACATGTGGCAATCTCAGCAGTGATGCTATCCACGCTCTGTGCGATGTTTTTCATTCCCGCCCTACCCGGTGCGAGATATGAAGTACGCGGCAATGGCGAAATGTTCCCGCTCAACGGTCCAAGCTGGTCGCTCTTTTTCGAATATATCGGCAACATCCTTTACGCGGTTTTCATTCACCGCCTTTCCACTAAAGCCTTGACCGTACTCGTCGTTCTTTTGGGGACAGGGCTTGCCGGATTCACTCTATTCGATGTTTCGGGATATGACATGATCGGTGTAGGCTGGACGCTTGACGGCGTGAATTTCCTCGGAGGTTCTCTACGTATGCTCTTTCCTTTCTCGTTAGGAA
This sequence comes from Parabacteroides sp. MSK.9.14, assembly GCF_019041495.1. Taxonomy (NCBI): domain Bacteria; kingdom Pseudomonadati; phylum Bacteroidota; class Bacteroidia; order Bacteroidales; family Tannerellaceae; genus Parabacteroides; species Parabacteroides sp. MSK.9.14. Next base: position 31,772 of record NZ_JAHPXO010000030.1, on the reverse strand, counting down.
TGTTATTATCCCGCAAGTTTAAACCGTTCCAAATGAAAGGTGCTTTCTGGATTTGCTCGATCGTTCTACTGATCCTCTTCTGTGTGCCTTACATAAAAGTAGACACTGCTCCTATCAGCCTCAACGGACTATTCGAGGCAGCTTGTATCATCCTCATTTTCCCCATCCTTGTCTGGCTTGGAGCTTCCGGCAAAACTACGGACAAACGTTCGACGCAAATATGTAAATTCTTAGGTGATATATCCTATCCACTCTACGCCGTCCACTACCCGATCATGTACCTATTCTATGCTTGGCTAATCGACAACGAACTCTATACCTTCGCAGAAATCTGGCCTATGGCAATAATGGTCTACGCCGGCAGTATCGCCTTGGCTTACCTCTGCCTAAAACTTTACGACGAACCGGTAAGAAAGTGGTTAGGCAAAAAGTTCTTGAGAAAAAAATAAATTCCCTGAGGGTGTCAAATATCGGTATTCTGCGTCATCCGCGTCCGGTAATGTCAATTTGACACATCTTCCAAAACGTCAAACCGATGTCTCCGGTTATAATTACAGGACAAATGCAAGCCGATAAACTCCATCCATTAAGTAACATGCATGGAGTTTTATATGCACTGGCATGCATTTGCGAATAGACTGGCATGAAATTAAAAATGGATTGGCATGAAAAAGAAGTCGGATAACTGCCAGACAGATGGTTCATGCGAAAGAATGCTTCATTGAATACCGACACCTTCACACACTGAGGCGATAGAAGGCCATATAATGTTCTTTCACCACTGCCGAAAACAGCATTTTAGCACTCGCTAAATATTCTTTTCCTTATTAACATATATAATGCATTCTGCTTAGGAAATGACTTGCGGGCATAGGTTGAATCATAACCCATACCTCTTGTTCTTTTCCGTATTATACAAATCCCATCCCTCCGTATTTTCTCCATTATTTTTAGGAAACGGTTTCTAAAATACCACAATTACAATCAAAAGACAAAACGTTTTATTCCTGCCTCTTGTTACTTCTCAAACTATAAGAATAGTGGACAATCGCCAGAACATATCTAATGTGACTGACGAACTTTGTCACATATAAACCGAAATTTGTTATATGATATACCTATTGATTCTATTGGCCTTCACGATCTCTGCCCTGATGTCGATGATCATTATTCCGAGGATTTTGGTCGTCGCGCTGAAAAAGCGGCTTTTCGACATTCCGGACAGTCGGAAGGTACATAAAGAAGCTATCCCAAGGCTGGGAGGATTGTCTTTCGCCCCATCAATCCTGTTCTCCCTCTCATTTGTTTCCGCACTCTATTGCGCGGAATACATGCACGGACAGCAAATACCGCTATGGTTACTCACACATACTCTTTCAGAATTCTACCTGTTGGTCTGCGGGGTAATCTTGCTCTACCTCGCCGGGCTGAAAGACGATCTAGTGGGAATGCGTTATACAAAGAAGTTCATGGTACAGCTTGTGGCAGCCTTGCTCCTGCCATTGTCGGGACTATGGATCAACAATCTCTACGGGTTATTCGGAATACACGAACTGGCATCATGGATCGGTATTCCGCTTACTATCCTCGTAATTGTATTTATCACCAATGCCATCAACCTGATCGACGGAATCGACGGATTGGCTTCAGGGCTGACTGGCTCGGCATTACTCGTGCTTGGCAGTCTATTCTTGATTAACGGAATGTGGATATACGCCCTGCTGTCGTTCGCGACTCTTGGAGTGCTGGTGCCTTTCTTCTATTACAACGTCTTCGGACAAGCTGATCACGGGAGGAAAATATTCATGGGTGACACGGGGAGCTTGACATTGGGCTATATTCTGGTATTCCTCGCCATCCGCTATGCATCTTACAATCCGGATGTTGCACACTATTCCGCCGGTGCCATCGTGATCGCCTTCTCGACACTGATCGTACCGATGTTCGATGTTGTGCGCGTAATGATCGTACGGGCACGCAGCCATCGGTCACTATTCAAACCGGACCGTAATCACATCCACCATAAGTTCCTCGATATGGGGATGAGCGCACACAAGGCGATGATCAGTATCGTCGTAATCGCCAGTCTATTCAGTAGCCTCAATATCTTACTCGTGTCGTTCGTGAATATCAATATCGTATTTGCCGGCGACATCGTGATCTGGGTGATATTAAGCATTTGGTTTGAAAAGGCCGGAAACAAAAAAGAATTTTTAAACGGAAAAGAGTGGGTTAAACGAATTTAGAAAAAATACAAATAATGAAAGCATGTTTTATGGGATTGGGCTATATCGGCCTGCCTACAGCTATTATCGCAGCCGGAAGCGGCATTCAAGTTATCGGGGTCGACGTAAATCCGAAAGTAGTGGAAATGACAAACCGAGGTATTATCCATATTGTGGAACCTGGATTACAGGAGTTGTGTTCGAAAGTCATGGAATTCGGTAAGCTGAAAGCATCGGATGTTCCGGAAGAAAGCGATGTATACCTGATCGTCGTACCAACTCCGTTCAAAGGAAATCATGAACCGGACATTTCATATGTCGAAGCCGCTACACGTATGGTCGCACCTTTTCTTAAGAAAGGGGACCTTTTCGTCATTGAATCGACTTCACCTGTCGGGACCACCGAAAAGATGGCAAATCTGCTCTACGCTTTGCGTCCGGAACTGGAAGGAAAAATATATATCGCTTATTGTCCGGAGCGCGTTTTACCAGGCAATGTCATCTACGAACTGATGCAGAACGACCGGGTCATCGGAGGAATCAACTCCGAATCAACTGAAAAGGCGATACAATTCTATCGCCACTTCGTCAGAGGGACACTCCACCGGACAAACGCTCGGACAGCGGAGATGTGCAAACTGACGGAAAATTCGTCACGTGACGTCCAAATAGCTTTTGCCAACGAACTGTCGCTGATCTGCGACAAGGCAGGTATCAACGTTTGGGAACTGATCGAACTCGCCAACAAACATCCGCGTGTCAACATTCTGCAACCAGGTTCGGGCGTGGGAGGACATTGCATCGCCGTAGATCCTTATTTCCTGACATCCGAATTTCCCTACGAGTCGCAACTTATCTCGAAAGCACGCGAAATCAATAATTACAAAGCATTCTGGTGCGCCGAAAAAATCGAAAACGCCATCCTCCGCTTCTTCCTTGAGCATCATCGTAAACCAGTAGTAGCTCTGATGGGCCTTTCTTTTAAGCCTGATATCGACGACTTGCGCGAATCACCAGCCAAATACATCACCTCGAAAGTTCTCCAACGTTCAGCCGATACCGACATCCTAATCGTCGAACCCAACGTTCACGAACATCCAGTCTTCAAACTGACCGACTACAAATCCGCCTACACCCGCGCCGACATCGTCGCCTTCCTCGTCTCCCACAAAGAATTCAAAACATTACCTCACAACGAAGAAAAAGTGATATTGGATTTTTGCGGGGTGTTTAAGAAATTATAGAATAAAAAGTATGTCTCACAATACGAACAAACGGATAGCTCAAAATACATTATTCTTATATTTCAGGACACTAGTCATCCTATTAGCATCACTTTACACATCCAGAGTCGTTTTAAATGTTTTGGGAATTGATGATTATGGCATATACAACGTAGTAGGTGGCATTGTATTAATGTTCCAGTTTCTAAATGTGGGAATGATTGATGTTTCTCAACGGTTTCTCACCTACGAATTAGGGAAAAATGATGGACAACAACTGCAAAAAGTTTTTTCCACATCTCTTATCATTCACCTGATTATTATTTTTTTCCTACTTATATTAGCAGAAACAGTAGGTCTATGGTTTCTCAATCATAAAATGAATATACCAACTTCAAGAATAATTGCTGCAAATTGGGTGTTCCAATTCTCAATCCTGACATTCATTATTAAAATATTCAGCGTTCCCTATAATGCCAGTATAGTAGCCCATGAACATATGAAAGTATATGCCTATGTAAGTATACTTGAAGTTATATTACAATTAGCGATTGTTTTTTTGTTGAAGGGCTCAGCGTCAGATAAACTAATTTTATATGCAATCTTAATGTCTTTCGTCACTTTATTGATAAGCATCATGTATACTTTATATTGCAAAAAGTATTTTAAAGAATGTAAGTTTCGAAATGACATAGATAAACAATTACTACATAAAATGTTAAGCTTTGCCGGATGGAGCTTTTTAGGTAACATCGGATATTCACTCAAAATGCAAGGAATAAATATACTAATCAATCTATTTTTCGGACCTGCAGTAAACGCAGCACGTGGTGTAGCCTATCAAGTAAATGCCGGAATTTATAATTTTGTATCAAACTTCCAAATTGCAATGAAACCGCAAATAACTAAACGATATGCAATGGGAGATACAAATTCAATGATGGTATTAGTACATAATAGTTCCCGTTATTCATTTTTCCTCTTACTGTATTTAACATTACCTGTACTTATCAAAACTCCTTATATATTAAATCTTTGGCTAGGTATTGTACCAGAATATACTGTCATGTTTTTACGATTGGTATTGATTGTAACTTTAATAAACAGTATAACTGGACCTGTAGCCACTGCTATACAAGCAAAAGGAAAAATAAAACTATTTCAAACCATAATTTTAGTGATTACATTGCTGGATATACCAATATCCTATATTGTATTAAAATCCGGATATCCACCTTATACAGTCATGTATATATCTATCCTGACAGAACTCATTGCTTTAATAGCACGAATATGGATACTTAATGCATTAATACCTATGCATATTTCCAACTTCATCATAGAAGTGATTGGTCGAAGTCTCTTAGTCTTCATACTTGCAGCTATTATTCCGACAGGGCTGTCCCAATATATTCCTGACACATTCACCGGATTTATACTTATATGTATTATTACTGTAAGTTCAACCACCATCGTACTATTGACAGTCGGACTAAAGACGGCTGAGCGTTCTCTTATTTACAAAAAAGCAATTCGTACCATTCAAACTACAAAATCATAACAATGTGTTCAAAGGCCTTATTTTTACGTAAAAAGTCGACAGGACTTAACAGTATAGAAGAACTGGCATATTCGCTTGTATCCCGAATATCAGGATTAAAAGTTATTACTTTGCCTGAACACGGAAATACCTGGAAAGGAATCATTCGAAATATTAGGTTCGCTCAAAAACACCAAGGAGATATCAATCACATTTTTTCACCTGAGATAGCTTATATCTCTCTATTTTTAAAAGGTAATGTAATTCTCACTTGGCATGATACAGGAACTCTATTACAATCATCATCTTTCCTAAAGCGATTTATTAGAAAATGGTTCTGGCTCATTCTGCCTAATCATTTTGCCAAACATATCACCTGTATTTCCCAATATACAGCGAATGAAATCAAACAGATAACTCCAAGAGTAAAAAATAAAATCAGCATTGTCTATAATCCCTATAATGAAGTTATTCATTTTCACCCAAAAGAATTCCGAAAAGAAAATCCTCATATCCTCCATATTGGAACAGGCATGCGCAAAAATCTGCTACGCACAATAAAAGCATTACGCAATATACCCTGTACACTAATCATTGTAGGGATTTTAAAACAAGAACATATAGAGCAATTAAAAAAGAATCATATCCAATATAAAAATTATTTGGATATTCCCTTTCAAAATATCATTAGATTATACCAAGAATGTGACATCGTCAGTTTTCCTTCTTTATATGAAGGTTTTGGAATGCCTATAATAGAGGCCAATGCTACTGGAAGAGTTTTACTAACCAGCAAAATAACTTCTATCCCAGAAATAGCAGCAAATACAGCCCACTATATCAATCCTTATGATGTAAGCTCCATTAGAAAAGGATTTCAAAAACTTATCTCAGATGATAAATATAGGGAAAAATTAATTTTACGAGGCATTGCAAATGCCAAGAGGTTTACAATTAAACACATAACGGAAGAATATGAAAACATTTACAATAGCTAAGCCTATCTCCATAAGCATAGACAACTTCTATATACAAGTACTTCCTTTTATATTATTTTTCATTTCTATTTTTTTTGACTCAGCAAATGGATACATCCAGGAATTTAAAGGAGTGCATTTACCAATCGGAATAGCTTTTAGAGGATTCATATTATGCCTAACTATGAAGTTTTTACTAAAAAATTTAAGCACATTATTAACTCTCTTATTTTGGATTATTACAATCCTAATTTCAATGGCATTTGCTATCTGGTCTTTTACAGGAAAATATATAGATGCAGCAATGGACATAGACTATCTATTCAAGTTTATCTACACCTTCTGCATCCTTTTTTATTTTTATTATTACCGTAAAATATTCAGCCTTGAGAAATTAATCAGACTTGTTGTTTATACAACTTCACTTATAGGTGCAATTAATATATTCTCTATGATTACACAGACCGGGATTCTTTCATACAGTGATAAATTTGGATTCGGATACTCTGGATATTACGCAGACGGCAATGCATTGGGAGTATATATGGTTCTAGCTGTATTACTTTGTATTTGGTATTCCTTTTACAAACGGAATGTATTTTATTTTTTACTGACATTTATTGCATCAGTCGGAACAATTCTTATCGGTTCTCGTGTCGGTATTATTGGAATTCTGGCAGATTGGGGACTTTTCTTAGGCTATTTCTTTTTTTTCAAAGACAGCCTTATTCAGCTCCGATGGCAAACCCGGATACTTATAATATTTTGTATGTCAATCGCTATCGTATATTCTGCTATCATAACATATGAAACTATTATTCAATATGATAATTTTACACTTGAACGCTTTTCAGCTAATTCGTTAGTATCATCAAGAGAGCAATTGATCAATACCGGTAAACAAGTTATTTCTGAATTCAACTTAACAGAGGTTCTTTTGGGTAAGGGTATTTCAGGAGGACGATTTGCCGTAGCAAGCATATACGACCCAGAAGAAAAAGTAAAAAATATAGAATCTGATTTTTACGATATCATATTATCCTTCGGATTTGTTCTGGGAGGACTTATCATCCTTGCACAACTTTTTTTAGTATTCCAGTTCATCCGACCTTTTTTTATAAAAAGAAGTCGGAATTCTTTATCATTTATAACAAGTATAGGAAGTATACTATGGTTAGGAATCGCCTATACAGCAGGACATGCTTTTTTTTCAACTCAATTAGCTCCACTGTTAGGAGTTTACTGGGTAATTAGTAATCATCTTTATTTTAATCATGATATCCAATAAAAGTAAAAATATCCTAACTATAGGAACTGACACAAACGGCAAAGGAGGGATTGCAATCCTCATACAATCTTATTCAAAGATGTTCAAGAAATTTAATTTCATTGCTTCACATCAAGAAGGAAATCTGTTTAAGAAAACAGCATTAAGCATATCTGCCTTATTACGATGTTGCTATTATTGTATATTCAAACCAATCCGAATTGTGCATATACATACAGCATCATTTACTGATTTTTATCGTCAATCGATTTATGTATTTTGTGCTAAAGTTTTCAGAAAAAAAGTCATTTTACATATACATGGAGCAAAATTTGAACAATTCTACGAGAATCACCAATCTTTTGTTCGATTTGTCTGCCATAAAGCAGATGTATTGGTGACTGTTTCTAATTATTTTATCGATTATTTAAAAGAACAAAAACTCAATAATAATATTTTTCTCCTTCCCAATGTCACCTATAAGCCCAGTGTTGGTCCCATTAAAAAGAACGACCAAAAGCTCCATCTTCTTTTCATTGGAGCTATAGATAGTAGAAAAGGAATATTTGATGTATTAGAATGTTTTGCGAAAAACAAAGAAATGTTGCAAAACAAAATTATCTACCATATTGGAGGTACAGGAGATACAAAAACTATGAATGAATTCATACAGCAACATCAACTTTCTTCTTTTATCAAATACCATGGATGGGTAGACAATGAAAGAAAAGAAAAATTATTCCGAACTGCTGACATATTTGTCCATCCTTCTATTTTTGAATCATTTGGTATATCCATTCTTGAAGCCATGTCCTACCAACTGCCCATAATTGCAACACCAGTTGGAGGTATTACAGATCTTGTTGAAAACAATGTTAACGGTATTCTTATTGAACCTGGAAATAAGAAACAACTTTACGAAGCAATCCTATTTTTAATCGATCATCCAGAATATCTTTCAGAAATGGGACATCAATCTGGAAAGAAAGCAGAAAAATTCTATCCTCCAGCAATAGAAAAACAATTGGATCATCTATATCAATCATTAGAAAAATAGAACTACATTTTTCTAAATTCAATCTATAATTCAACATATATTAATCAATAAAAATTCATATGAATATTTTTATCAAGTCAGTTCTTATAAAAATTGCAACTCCATTCTCCCCTTTATTAAAGAAATTTCCCAATATAATTTGGAAGATCAGATATTGTAAAGATTATAAAAAGTTCCCCAATCTAAAGAAGCCACAGTCATTTATGGAAAAAATTCTATGGCTATCACTTTATTCTGACACTTCTATGTGGAGTAAATTAGCCGACAAATACAGAGTAAGAGAATATGTGATTGATAGATGCGGAGAACAATATGTAAACAAAATTTATGGTATATACAATTCAGCTATAGAAATCGACTATAGCCTATTGCCTAAATCCTTTGTATTAAAAACGACAAATAGCTGTGCAACAAATATTATAGTAAAGGATAAAAATATCCTAAATATAAAAGAGACAAATCATAAATTAAATAAATGGTTAAAATTTCCATATGGAGAATTAACCGGACAATTGCATTATACACAGATAGAACCTCTTATTATTGCAGAAAAATTTATGGAGCAGACAAAAAAAAGCGAACAATCACTCATCGATTACAAATTTTTTTGCTTTAATGGAGTTCCTAAATATGTCGTTATTTATTCAGACAGGGAAGAAAACACACATAATTATTCGGTTATGGTTTATGACATGGATTGGAATGCCTATCCTGAATTTGTAAATTCTCGCTGTCCGATATCAGATATAATTCCTCGTCCAGGCGCATTAGAAGAAATGATATCAATTGCTTCACGTTTATCTGAACCCTTTCCTTTCGTTAGAGTAGATTTATATCTTATCAACGGATCCCCTATCTTTGGAGAAATGACTTTTACTCCAGACGTCATCAGTAATATTACCCCAGAACTGACAGATCAAATGAGTAAATGGATTGACATCTCCAGCTTAAAACAATAACTATGATAGTAAAAATCAGAGAAATAATCAGAGACTGTATCATCTTCGGGATGCATTTTATTTATACACGAATCTATCAAATGAATATTGATAAAAGCGCAAAACTCTCATTTGGTGCCAAACTCGATAAAAGTAATCCCAAAGGAGTACACATTGGAGAAGAAAGCTTCATTGCATCTGGAGCTGTTATTTTAGCTCATGACTTTTCCAAACCTGCTAAAGCCGACACCTACATTGGTAAACGTTGCTTTATTGGCGTAAATGCGATCATCATGTGTGGAGTAAAAGTTAACGATAACGTAATTGTCGGAAGCGGATCTGTCGTTACAAAAGATATACCTGCCAACTGCATCGTAGCCGGTAATCCTGCCAGAATAATCAAAGAAGGTATTCAGACCAAAAAATTCGGACAATTAATGCAACAATCATGAACGACAACAGAATACAACTAAACGGAATAAAAGTCCACCCCTTTCCCTCAGATTCCAGTTTGCTGGAATATGTGGAGGAACATAAAGGGATATTAGTAGCGATAAATGCGGAGAAGATACTGCATGCGAACGAGCAAATACAAGATATTGTGAACAGGAATATTGGATATTGCGATGGCATAGGAGCAGTTATGGCAGTGCGGCAGCACGGAGCCGTGGATGCCGTCAAGATCGCGGGATGCGAACTGTGGTTGAAGATTATAGCAGCTCTGTATCAAAAAGAAAAAACCTTCTACTTGGTCGGGAGTAAACAGCCCGTAATAGAGAAGACCATCTCCCGATTGAAAGAAGACTTTCCCGGAATACAGATAACGGGGTACCGTAACGGATACATACAAACAGAGACAGAACAGGAAGAACTGATCGAAGACATCAAGACAAAACAGCCGGATGTCATATTCGTTGCAATGGGATCACCCAAACAAGAGTTATTGATGGAAAAAATGTATCAGGCACATCCCGCAATTTACCAAGGGTTAGGAGGAAGTTTCGACGTCTATACAGGGAACGTGAAACGAGCACCCGAATGGTGGATAAAGCACAATCTCGAATTTGCATACCGCCTATTGAAACAACCTTCACGCATCAAACGACAAATACATTTAATTAAATTCTTGATACTGGTCAAGACTGGAAAAATCTAAACAGAAACAACATGAAGAAAATAATGCTCGTCTTCGGAACCCGTCCTGAAGCAATTAAAATGGCACCATTAGTAAAAGCTTTCCAACAGAAAAAAAATAAATTTGAAACCATCGTCTGTGTTACCGGACAACACAGGAAAATGCTGGACCAAGTCCTAAAGCTTTTTAATATCCGACCCGATTACGATCTCAACATAATGAGGCAAGGACAGGACCTATACGATATAACAGCCCGGGTACTGACAGGAATGAGAGGAGTTCTGCAGGAAGCGAAACCAGATATCGTCCTGGTCCATGGAGATACCACAACTTCGACAGCTTCAGCACTCGCGGCCTTCTACCAACAAATACCGGTCGGTCATGTAGAAGCAGGGTTACGCACGCACAACATCTACAGTCCTTGGCCGGAAGAAATGAATACCCTACTTAAGCAACTTGACACCGAACTGATGTCTGCAGGTTATGAAACAACTCCACTTGCCGAACAAAACAGCCGCAAACTGGTTTTAATAACAGGTCATCGCCGGGAAAACTTCGGCGATGGATTTATCCAAATATGCCGGGCAATAAAGACTCTGGCAGAGCAGTATGCGGAGGTAGACTTTGTCTACCCTATGTACTTGAACCCAAATGTAAGGAAGCCCATTCACGAAATATTCGGAAATGCTTATCTCCCTAACCTGTTCTTTATAGAGCCTTTGGAGTATCTTCCTTTCGTCTATCTAATGGAGAAGTCGACACTTGTCCTAACCGATAGCGGAGGCATACAAGAAGAGGCTCCGGGTTTGGGAAAACCGGTGCTTGTCATGCGTGACACAACAGAACGGCCGGAAGCACTTGACGCAGGGACAGTGAAGTTAGTAGGAACAGATTACGCCCGGATTGTAACTGAAGTGTCCCACTTACTGGATGACAATACCTATTATAACCGTATGAGCCAAGCAGTAAACCCCTATGGAGACGGAACTGCAAGCCAACGAATCGTTCAAACAATAGAAAAAGTAATATGAAAAATCTTGACAAAAAACAAGCTGTATTATGCCATCGAAAGCCGTTAGGTCGTCAAAGGACAAGACAACGGTATCTGCCACAATGTATCATTGGATTCCTGCTCCTGCTAATATCAATTGCCATACAGGCACAAATCCCACAGGAATTAATTGATAAAGCCCGTGCTGCCGGGATGACAGAGGAACAAATACAAAGAGAAATAGCCAAACACAGGACAGAACAAACCGGTATCAACCAAATCATTAAGCCTGCTACAGAAAATACCGTATCCGACCGTTCCCATCCTACTCAGCAAGCACTACTCCCACTGACGGAGCAACGCGACGAACATAAACCGAAGCAGCCTTTGGAAAATATTGTTTTTGGGCGTGAGATCTTTTCCGATAAGAATTTGACATTCGAACCGGATCTGAATATGCCGACGCCTAAAAATTATGTTCTATCAGCAGGAGACGAGTTGCTGATCAATGTATGGGGAGATTCGGAACTGAACTTGAAACTCAGTATTTCTCCCGACGGAACGATCTTGATCCCCAATGTCGGTCCCGTATCCCTAAGCGGACTGACTATCGAAGCGGCAGAGAATCGCATCCGGCAGGAATTGGGTAAAATCATGGCAACGCTTGACGGCAGTCAACCTAACACATTCGTTTCTGTCGGACTGGGGCAAATTCGCAGCATTAAAGTCAATATTGTCGGCGAAGCCGTCGCACCCGGGACCTATACACTCTCATCTCTCGCCACGCTTTTCAACGCCCTTTATGCAGCAGGAGGAGTAAACGATATCGGATCACTGAGAAACATAAAAGTATACCGGAACAGCAAAGAGATCGCCAGCCTCGATGTATACGACTATCTGCTGAATGGTAAATATGAAACGAATATACGTCTGGAAGACAACGACATGATCATTATCGGTCCCTACGAACAGCTTGTCACCGCCGGTGGTAAAGTGAAAAGAGACCGTACATACGAACTTCGACGAGGAGAGACACTTGACGACCTGCTCGACATGGCAGGTGGTTTTACAGGGGATGCCTACACTGGCAGTATACGAGTGAAACGCAAAGCCGGCGACCGCTACAAGATTGCCACAGTTAACGAAGAACAATTCCAAACATTTGTGCTGCAAGACGGCGATTCGCTGATGGTGGATTCAGTCATCCCCTACTACGATAACCGAATCATCATTTCCGGTGCAGTCTGGCGTCCTGGCGAATATGAGTTGAGTCCGGACGTACATACTGTCAAACAATTGATAGAACAGGCTTCGGGACTTAAAGGAGACGAATTTGTAGGACGCGCACAGATCACAAGGCTCAACCCAGACTTCACCAGTTCGGTTATCGCCATCAATATTGTAGACATTTTGAACGAGAAGGTTCCTGACATCGAACTACAGAAGGAGGACCAACTATATATCCCTTCCCTGTTTGACCTCCATGAACCTTATACCGTCAAAGTGAGCGGAGCAGTCAACGCTCCCGATACCGTATTGCCCTTCCGCAAGAATCTGACAGTAGAGGATGTTATCGTCTTCGCCGGCGGCCTGCGCGAAGCAGCCTCAATCATCAACGTAGAAGTGGCACGACGGCTCAAAGATCCGTCCGCCACCCGGAGCAGTAACCAGACAGCCGAGACATTTAACTTCACCCTCGACGAAGGACTGGCAGTAACCTCCGGCGATACGCTTTTCACCCTCGAACCATTCGACGAAGTATTCGTCCGTTTCTCACCTGGTTACCAAAAGCAACAAGTAGTGAAAGTCGGAGGCGAGATTACTTTTGCCGGCAACTATACTTTAAAGAAAAAGAATACGCGTTTAAGCGAACTGATTGCACAATCGAGCGGCATCACTCCAGACGCCTATGTGCGGGGAGCCAGTCTAAAACGTAAACTGACGACAGATGAGTTGCGCCAAATCGAAACTCTCTTGCAATTAAGTAACAATAGCAAGCAAAGCCGTGACTCGATCTCTGTTTCGCTTGCCAACCTGAAGGAGTATCCCGTAGGCATCGACCTACAAAAAGCGCTCGCCCATCCGGGAAGTGCCGACGACCTAGTGTTACGCGACGGAGATGTGCTTTACATCCCCCAACAGCAAAGTACGGTGAAGGTGAGCGGTTCCGTTACCTATCCTAACAGTGTGACCTATACAAAAGGAATGGACGTCCGTGACTGTCTCTCACAGGCTGGCGGCTACAACGACATTGCCCGCAAATATCCCATCGTTATCTACATGAACGGAAAAGTGGCGACCACACAACGTAAAATGATTTTCTTCAAACGTTACCCCAAAGTCGAGCCTGGCTGCGAAATCGTAGTCCCCGCCAAGACACAACGCGACCGCCGAGCAAGCCTGGCAGAAATCATGAGTGTCGGCAGTTCCGTCACCTCAATGGCAGCAATGATAACATCAATGATCAATCTTTTAAAGTAAATAAATGGACAAGAACAATCATACCCCATCGTCTCCACAATCGGAGATCGATTTGATCGCCCTCTCCGGCTACCTGTGGAAAAAACGACGTTTCTTCATAAAATGCTGCGGAATTGCAACAGTGGCGGGACTCATCATTGCTTTCAGCATACCCAAAGAATTCACCACAACGGTGAAACTGGCTCCCGAAACCACCGATGCCACAAGCAAGATGAGCAACCTCGGCGGACTGGCAGCCATGGCAGGAATAGACCTCGGTTCAGCCTCCGGCCAGGATGCTTTGTCACCCAACCTCTATCCTGATATTGTGCACAGTACACCTTTTCTGTTGGAGCTCTTTCCCGAAAAGGTAACCGACAAGGAGAAAAAGTACACGACTACTCTATATGATTACATAGCCGGCCATCAGCGCTTCGCTTGGTGGAGCATCCTTATGAAAGCGCCCCTAAAAGGAATAGCAGCCCTCCGTTCGTTCTTCTCCGGTAACGAAGAGAACGATGGAGATCTCAATCCCTTCCAACTCACCCACAAGCAAGAGGATGTACTGAAAAACCTACGCCAGCGCATCACCGTCTATGTCGATAAAAAAACACAAGTCGTTACTCTCGGTGTCAGCATGCAAGACCCGCTGATCTCAGCAGACGTGGCGCACAGTATCGTGATAAAGTTACAGACCTATATCACACATTACCGGACGCAGAAAGCAAAGAAAGATCTGGAATTTACAGAAAAAGTGCTAAAAGAATCCCGCAGTGCCTATTACAAAGCACAGCAGGCTTATGCAGCTTTTGAAGACGGTAACAAGAACATTATCTCCGCCAGTTACCGCACCGAGCAAGAGCGTTTACGCAACGAAATGACTCTTACGTTCAATGTATATAACACGTTAGCGCAAAAGCTCGAACAGGATAAACTCCGAGTACAGGAACAGACACCGGTCTACACCATTATCGAACCGGCAACTGTTCCTCTCAAAGCTTCCTCTCCCAAGAAATTACTGATTTTGGTAGCATTCATCTTCCTCGCTTTCATCGGGGGATGCGGATATCTGATCATCAAGGAATATGCAATCCCTCCGTCGCCGAGATCTGAAACGTAATCCGAAAATCGCAATCCAGAATCCGGATTGCGATTTTCGGATTACGATCTACTCACCTGCAATCCCTTATCCGACAAGCTCATTTCGACAAAACGGGCATTGTCATTCTGCGGATCTGCCGTGAGAAGGCGGCGGATCTGCAAAGAGGCTTCCGGGTCTTTGGCTACGATATAAAGATAGCCACCTCCGCCAGCACCAGGAAGTTTATAGCCTAATGCATAATCCTTGATGCGAGAAATGAGCCGTTCCACAGCAGGCGGATTTGTCCCGGCATCAAGTGCCTTATTTTGTTCCCAACTCTTACCGACCAATCGCCCGTATGAAGCGAAATCACCCCTAAGGATTGCCTCGTACATATCCAATGCATGCACTTTCATTTCAGAAAGCAGACGAAGATGGGAACCACTGTTCAAGAACATTCCACGTACGATTTCAGCAAGGATATCCTTCGCCGTACGGGTAATTCCCGTGTAGTAAAGCAGGTGGCAGACACGATACTCCGGTTCGGTAAAAAGATATTCCGGAAGCCAGCGCACCGACGGATTCTGGTGGAAACCCTCACCCGTCTGCAACAGTTTCAATCCATGTAACACCCCTCCATACTGATCTTGCCAGCCTCCTCCGGTCGTGAGCAACTGCTCAAGGATCAGCGTCCGGTTACCAATCTCGTTCTTATCCCACGCCAAGCCACAAAAATCCGACAATGCACCCAATACCGTAGCCGCAAGAATCGAACTGGTTCCCAGGCCAGAACCGGCAGGAATCGCAGCCAACAACGTCACTTCCAACCCGCATCCGAATGCTTTCAGTTGCTCTTCCAACGAAACATAGCAGCCTGCTGAGAATTCGGGTATAAACCCGGCCAAAGCCAACGCCGCTTTCGGGATGGAGAAAGGAGAGCCGACCTTGTTGAAATCACGCAGTTCGTCCCAAGTCGAAATGCACTCCATCGCCCCGATATCGATGGAACGAAGAATGATACGAGACTCGCGAGCCGGTTTCACATAGACCTGCAAAGGAGGTTGACCGTTCAACTCGATCGCCACATTTACGACATTACCACCGGCATACATGCAGTAGGGAGGTGTATCCGTCCATCCTCCTGCCAAATCGATACGCACGGGACTGCGCCCCCAAACAATCTGATCGCGATAGACATTAAGACGAGGCATCTGTTTCTCATCAGCAATCGTACTGATCCAACCTTCACGCAACAGCGAGAATGCCTGCTGCTGTTCCACCATGCCCCGTTCATCTCCTGAAAGTTGCAGCACACGAGCACGAAACATATGGTCATGCACACGTTTCATCAGCGGAGCATCCGCTGGTAAACCCTTAGGCAACATAATTCCTCCGGCAACAAATTCGGAGGCAGCATCCGCCAGATCCAACTGATAGAAAATACTTTTGTCATGATTGGCAGCAAGCATCGACCAGTTTTTCTTCCTGAACGCTTCGCGCTGGGCAAACAGGCGGCGGAGATTTGCACAATCAGAAAGCCTGTTTGCAGACATCTTTTCAGCTACTTCCCACACCTTGCGTCCTTCATCCAGATAAGGTTCAGATACCATCCAACGTAACACAGCCCCCAACTCGTCCATACTCCGGCAGACAGGGAATAAGGCCGCATTCTGTATGTCGGCACAGGCCGGCAAATTGATACCCCGCTCCGCAGACCATTCCACTATGGAACGCCCCATAAAGAGAGTAGATTCATTCGCCGTATTTCCTTTGAAAGTATCATTGAAACCATACGGGCGTGCCACCCATCCTTCATCACCGACAGGCACGACATCAATGCACACACCGGAAGGAACGTGTAACTCCCAATCGTTCACCGGAACACCCGTAATCACATGCCGATCGGCAAGCGTCCATCGTTTCCCGACAAAACTGTTTTCGACCCACAGTTCTGAATTATCAGAGGTCAGCGAACAAAAAACTTCGGCATTCTGAACAAACATGGCAGGATGTGGTTTCACCTTACGCTGCATGATCGCCCGCTGATCGCGCACAAGATTCTGCACCGACAGCGTCGAGGAAATCAACTCCCGGCTTGTACCATAATGATAAAACTCACCACCCGGCAAAGGTAAGATAGCGACAGTCAACGCATTCAGTTCTTCGTCAGTTATACGTGGATGCCTCCCAAGAGCAAGACCAAACTCAGAATACAGATCATATTCCTTCATCTGTTTTCCATCCGATTCGTAGGAATGCTTCATCAGGAGTTCCACCGCCCGGTCACTGAGCAGCCAGACACCTATATCCATCAGGAAGAGATGCGTCCCCGCCAGCCGTCCCAACTCATCGAGAGTGGGCTTTTGAAGCATGAAATCGAGCTGGTCAGGAGATTTGCGGTCCGACACGAAGACCCCGTGGCGAGTGGCGAGTGCAGGATCCACCCACAAACCATAACAGACAACATCAGCCTCAGGAATCTCTTGCAACGGCTCGCTGTTACGCAGATAAACATCGCCACTGGCAATCAGCGTATGCAGCGAATCCGGCGCCTTGCGCATGATCTCCTCATACAACGGAAGTTGAAGCGAAAGGAGATTCTGAGATAATTTCTGTCCCCTCGCCCACCGGAACACCGGAATCGGTGTCAATATCTTGCCCGAAGGTGCATACCCGGGCAAACGCCGGCTCTGCCCTCCGGCATGCAATAAAATCCGCTTTTCACGCGCCAGCCATTCTCCTGTCGACAACGTTCCAGCAGTATCGTCATCCCGGCGGCAAGCCTCAAGTAACCAAGTTGTTCCTCCACCCGATCCCAGACGGGCACCTATAGGATCGGACGTACAAAACCAGTCTGCCGGATCGGCATTAGCTATCTCGTGAAAACTGCCAACCAAGTTAGGCGGCAGCGACAATAATTTCTTCATATCCTACTATTCTTTCCGGCAAATGTACTCCTTTCCCCTTTCACTGCGTAAAATTTAATTTAATTTTTACTTTCAGAGGCTGTTTCGTTTAAATTATTATATCCACCTTTGTAGAGGGAATGCACTCTTATAATCACACGACAATAAAAAAAGTTGGTAAATACTAATCCCCTCCTTCATTTCTATTTCTGAAGTATCTTTAGTTATTCATTTAATATTCAGATAGTATGATATACGGTTATGTAAGAGTCAGTACGGATAAACAAAGTACTGAAAATCAACGCTTCGAGATTGAAAACTATTCAAAAGCGAAAGGTTTCCGTATCGAACGTTGGGTAGACGAAACAATCAGCGGAACAACAAGTGTATCGGATCGCCAACTTGGCAGATTATTAAAACAAATTCGTAAAGGAGACACGCTTGTAACAACAGAACTATCAAGGCTTGGACGTAATTTGATGCAAGTCATGAGCTTCCTTCACCAATGTATGGAACGGGATATTATCGTCCTTACAGTCAAAGAACGCTATGAATTAGGGAATAATATCAATAGTAAAATTCTGGCCTTCGCTTTTAGCCTAAGTGCAGAAATCGAACGCAATCTGATTTCACAACGTACCCGTGAAGCACTTGCGCGTAAAAAAGCGGAAGGCACGAAACTCGGTCGTCCGAAAGGCAAAAAGACCATGCAGGTCAGGTTGTCCGGAAAAGAAAATGTCATCAAGAAAATGATCAATGAGAAATGCTCGATGAACGAAATCGCCGAAAAATTCGGAGTAAACCGCCAAACTCTGCGTGATTTCCTGCGGAACACATTCCCGGACTGGAGGAAATATAGATATATTAAGTAATCGGACCTTCATGGCCTTAATTGTCTGAATGTTAATCTATGTAACCTTAATAAATTGTTTTTGAGGTAATTTATTATCAGTCAATACGGCATGCCCGACGGGGCAAGATGATCCGCATACTAAATAATCCAATACCTCTGCACGCTGGTGGTACAGCGTGCGGCAGGTTTTGTATGCTTTATTCTTTCCTCCGATAAAGTGAATATTTCCCTTTTCACCCAATTACGAGTTGCACATTTCCTTTCTAGCTCCCTTTATTTCAAAATCTTTATTGAATATTATACTACAAATTAGAGAATAAAAAATAATTGTTTTACCTTTGACAGATACGTCGAATCTTATAAACAAGCAGTAGGGGGAAGACACATGTTGCCTTGAAATTGAAGAAACGATGGGTTTTGAAACGTAAAAGAGCCGGAATGTATGGGGAATTCCTACACTTCCGGCTCTGATATTTTAGAACTTTTGTCCTATTCCTCTCGAACCAGACAAAACAACCTATTACTAATCTAAAAATCTAATACCATGAAAAAACACACTACGCTTATATAACCGGAGCATGTGGCAAAAAGTTCACTACGATCCAATAATT
Source organism: Parabacteroides sp. MSK.9.14 (assembly GCF_019041495.1). Lineage (NCBI taxonomy): Bacteria > Pseudomonadati > Bacteroidota > Bacteroidia > Bacteroidales > Tannerellaceae > Parabacteroides > Parabacteroides sp. MSK.9.14. Next base: position 12,508 of record NZ_JAHPXO010000030.1, on the reverse strand, counting down.
GACAAAGAAATCCGTTCCGGTTGTTTAATTCCCGAATAGCCGTTATATTTGTACCTTGGTTTGAAATAAAAATACAGACATTATAAAACATATAAATATATGCATAACTGGTTTGAATGCAAAGTCTCCTTCGAGAAGATCATGGAGAATGGAGCACAAAAGAAAGTGACGGAACCCTATTTGGTCGACGCCCTGTCGTTCACGGAAGCGGAAGCCCGCATCATCGAAGAAATCCGCCCCTTCGTATCCGGGGAATTTACTGTAACAGACATCAAACGCGCCCGTTTGTCAGAATTGTTCTTCAACGAAAATGGCGACCGTTTCTATAAGATCAAGGTTTACTTCATCACCCTCGATGAAAAAAGCGGAGCCGAAAAGAAAACAGCTGCACAGATGCTGGCACAGGCGTCTAACCTGAAAGATGCCATCGCCGTATTGGAAGACGGAATGAAGGGAACGCTTGCCGACTATACCATCGCCTCCGTTACAGAAACCCAACTGATGGATGTCTTTCCTTTTGACGCCAACAGTGTCCCTGCGGAAAAGAAATCAGAGGAAGAACTGATTGCCGAACAGAAAAAACAGGCGGAAACAAGAGAAGCATGAACATCACTGAAAATATAACAAGACTGAAAGCATCGCTGCCGGCAGATGTCACGTTGGTAGCGGTCTCCAAGTTCCATCCCGTCGAGGCATTGCAGGAAGCCTACAATGCGGGACAACGTGTATTTGGTGAAAGCAGGGCCCAAGAATTGACAGCTAAACAAAAAGTATTGCCCAGTGACATCGAATGGCATTTTATCGGCCCATTGCAAAGCAACAAGGTAAAAGACATTGCCCCGTTCATCCACACGATACACAGTATCGACTCGTTAAAACTTTTGCAGGAAGTCAACAAGCAAGCGGCTAAACATGATCGTATCATCCGTGTCCTGTTGGAGATACATATCGCGCAAGAAGAAGCCAAGCACGGCTTCAGTCCTGACGAATGCCGTGAACTGCTATACAATCTGTTGCCCGAAGCCCTTCCCTACATCCGGATATGCGGACTGATGGGGATGGCGACCAACACCGACGACACATCTCTGATCAAAAATGAGTTTCATAATATCCATGAATTTTTCACTGAACTGAAAAACTCGGTATTCAAGGGTGACGAATATTTTTGCGAATTATCAATGGGAATGAGCCACGACTATCCGATCGCCATCCGCGAAGGTAGTACGATGATACGCATAGGAACCAGCATTTTCGGAGAACGGGAATATTGAGTTTTAACCATTTTAAAGAGCAAGAACAGATAAGGTAGAAAATAATTCTCTATTTTTGTAATCGTTGAACATAATTGAATCTGACATGATTGACATTAAAACACAATATGCGGGACTGACACTCCGTAACCCGCTTATCGTCGGAAGTTCCGGTTTGACAAACAACGCGGAACGAAACAAGGAATTTGAAAAAGCCGGTGCAGGTGCGATCGTACTGAAATCACTCTTCGAAGAGCAGATTGAAATGCAAAGCGATATACTGATGCAGGATTCGGACTATCCCGAAGCAGCCGATTACATACGCGGTTATGTAAAGGCGAATCAGATAAACGATTATCTGGAACTGATCCAGAAGACGAAAGAATTATGCACCATTCCGGTTATCGCAAGTATCAACTGCTATAAATCGGATGCATGGATCGAATTTGCCCGCCAGATCGAATTAGCAGGTGCTGATGCCTTGGAACTAAACGTGTTCTTCTTGGAAACAGACCTCACATACAACAGTGAAAACATGCGTGACTTGTATGTCAGCATTATCCGTAAAGTGAAAGAAACTGTTTCGATCCCTGTCATGATCAAGATGAGCAAAATGGTCGGTAATATTCCAGCTGTAGCCCATACGCTGACAGTTAACGGGGCGGACGGAATCGTCCTCTTCAACCGTTTTTACCAACCGGATATCGACATCAACAATATGCAAATTGTCTCAGGTAACGTTTTCAGTAACCATTCCGACCTGAGTGACACGCTTCGCTGGACAGCAATCGTTTCAGGTAAGATACCCGGAATCAGCATCGCTTCCTCTACCGGAGTGCACGATTGGGAAGATGTCATCAAATGCTTGCTTGCAGGAGCCGACGCCATACAGATGTGTAGCGCCGTCTATACACATGGGGCAGAAATTATCTCACAGGTGCTTACCTGTATTGAAGAATGGATGCACCAAGCGCATTATCAGTCGCTTGACCAGTTCAAAGGCAAACTAAACTATGCCAACATCTCCAATCCTGCGATGTATGAACGCTCGCAGTTCATGAAATATTTCTCCAACAGAGATTAAACAAACAAGACTCTGTCTCATCCGGCAAAAAATTATTTCAAAAGGATGCATGCTTTCAGACAATAGCATGCATCCTTTTATTCCATAAAAATACTCTCTTTTTATCACCAGATAAAATATTTTCTACTAAACATTATTTATATTGAAAATATTATATATCTTTGTCCCCATCAACAACATATAAGAATATGGAATCAATTTGTGCAATAAAAGATATATACAAAGCTTTATACCAGTTCGAGAAAACCTTTGCGGAGGTACACGATATTACGATCAATGAGGCCATGTTACTCTGCTGCCTGAAAGACGGAGAAACGAAATCCGCAGGTATGATCTGCGAATATATAGGTCTGTCCAACTCACGCGTTTCAAAAGTGATCACAGCCGTAGAGAATAAAGGTTATATCCGCCGCAACATCAACAAAAACGACAAACGGCAGATGTGCTTCTCCCTCACTCCTGGCGGAAAAGAAAAAATACAGCAGATGATGAATGCAGAACTGTGTTTTGACGGATTGTTTGAGAAACTGAAAACTTGTATGGAAAAAGGTTGAACCTTTTTTATCCAAATATTTTCTATTAACAAATATATATAATACAAATAATATTTTTACAACATGAACTACCTGATTATAGGAGGAGTAGCCGGAGGAGCTACCGTTGCAGCACGTCTGCGCAGAATGGATGAAAAAGCCAATATCATCTTGTTCGAACGAGGAAAATATGTATCGTATGCAAACTGTGGCCTACCTTATTATATCGGTGACACGATCAACAACCGAGAAAAGCTGTTCGTACAGACAGCAAAAGGTTTCACAGACCGTTTCCGGATTGACATTCGCACGGAACAGGAGGTAACCGCTATCCGTCCGGATAAAAAAGAAGTGGAAATCAAGAACCTATCCACAGGCGAGACATACACCGAAACATACGACAAACTGGTACTTTCACCGGGAGCCGAACCGCTCCGGCCTGGTATTGAAGGGATTGGAAGCAAGAAGATATTCACGCTCCGCAATGTGCCGGACACCGATACGATCAAGAATTATGTCAATACTGAAAACCCGAAACGTGCTATTGTTGTGGGTGGAGGCTTTATCGGACTGGAAATGGCGGAAAATCTGCACGACTTAGGTATACAGGTCGACGTGGTAGAAATGGCCAACCAAGTGATGGCTCCGTTGGACTTCTCGATGGCAGCAATCGTGCACCGGCAACTGACCGATAAGGGAGTCGGACTGCACTTAGAAGATGGTGTCAGCCGCTTTGAAGAAAAAGACGGTGGTGTGACCGTACACCTCCGCAGCGGCAAACAGATCGCTACCGACATGGTTTTGCTGAGCATCGGGGTACGCCCGGAAACCAAACTGGCAAAAGATGCGGGACTCGCCATCGGAGAACGGGGCGGCATCGCCGTAAACGATTATATGCAAACTTCCGATGCCGATATATATGCCCTCGGCGACGCAGTCGAAGTACGCCATCTCGTAACCGGACAGCCGGCCCTTATTCCGCTGGCAGGGCCGGCAAACAAGCAGGGACGCATCGTGGCAGACAATATCGTATTCGGCAACAAAAAGAAATATCCGGGATCAATCGGAACTTCCATTGCGAAAGTATTCGACCTGACAGTTGCCGCAGCCGGTGCGAATGCAAAGTTATTACAACAGAACAATATACCCTATATCTCTTCCTACACACATGGGGCCTCTCATGCCGGATATTATCCGGGAGCCGTTCCCCTGTCCATCAAAATATTGTTCGCTCCGGAAAACGGGAAATTGTTAGGCGCCCAGATTGTCGGCTTCAACGGTGTAGACAAACGTATCGAGATGCTGGCACAAGTGATACAGCGAGGCGGTACAGTCCACGACCTGGCGGAATTGGAACATGCCTATGCACCTCCCTATTCGTCAGCTAAAGATCCCGTGAATATGGCCGGATTCGTTGCAGAAAATATTTTGAATAAAAAGTCCCGGATCATCCAATGGCGCGAGCTCGCAGAACTTCCGGCCGATACGATTCGAATCGATGTCCGTACACACGACGAATATAAATTAGGCACGATTCCCGGATTTATAAACATACCGGTAGATGAATTGCGAGAACATTTAGACGAACTGCCAAAGGAGAAACCGATCGTCGTAACCTGTGCAGTCGGACTGCGTGGTTACCTGGCCTATCGCATCTTGGTACAAAATGGCTTCAAGCATGTGCGCAACCTATCCGGAGGATACAAAACATGGAGCGTAGCGACCGCACCGATAAAAGAGATCGTTTCCCACAAGCCGGAAATACCGGAAAGCACAAGCTATGGAAACTCCGATTCCCAGATCAATCTGTTGAAAGTAGATGCTTGCGGACTGATGTGTCCCGGACCTGTGATGCAATTGAAAAAGAACTACGAGGCGTTGAAGATCGGCGAACAACTTCAGATAACTGCCACCGACCAGGCTTTCGGCAAGGATGTCACTTCCTGGTGCAAGATGACAGGTGCAGAGCTGGTTGCGTTGGAAAACAAAAACGGGGTGGTCGCCGCCACCATCCGCAAACAGGAGAAAACAGCTTCTTGCGAGATTTCTCGGAACAATGCCGACAACAAGACACTGATCGTCTTCAGCGACGACCTGGACAAGGCGTTAGCGTCCTTTGTCATTGCCAATGGAGCGGCTTCGACCGGCAAGAAAGTAACCATGTTTTTTACTTTTTGGGGACTGAATGTGATCAAGAAACAGCATAAACCAACAGTCACCAAAGATATTTTCGGCAAGATGTTCGGCTGGATGCTTCCGACACACAGTGGCAAACTCAAACTGTCTAAAATGAACATGGGAGGCGCCGGTAGCTGGATGATGCGCCTCATCATGAAGCGAAAGCGAATCGACAGCCTGGAAAGCCTGATCCAACAAGCCATAGACAATGGCGTGGAAATGATTGCCTGCACCATGAGCATGGATGTCATGGGCGTGCAAAAAGAAGAACTGATGGACAATGTTACACTGGGCGGCGTGGCTTCTTATCTCGAACGGGCAGAAGAGGCGAATGTAAATCTGTTCATCTGATTTGGTACAATTCCTTATCTATCAAAACACCGATGTTTTGATTGCAAAGCATATATGTTTTAAAATCGAATCACCGGTGTTTTGAAAATAGATGCTTGTCGCTACCAAAAACGGTCGACATCCGTTGTCAAACAGATACCGACCGTTTTTACCACCCTATAGTTTTTTCTATACTTATTTACTTAATCATATCAAATCCCGTATACGGAACCAACGCCTTCGGAATGCGGATGCCTTCGGGAGTCTGGTTGTTTTCGAGCAAGGCTGCGACGATACGCGGCAAAGCCAATGCGCTGCCATTCAACGTATGGCAGAGCTGTGTCTTTTTATTCTCGTCACGATAACGGCATTTCAGACGGTTTGCCTGGTAATTATCGAAGTTAGAAACCGAACTTACTTCCAACCAGCGCTTTTGGGCTTCTGAATAAACTTCAAAATCAAAACAAAGGGCAGCCGTGAAACTCATATCGCCACCACAAAGACGCAAGATACGATACGGAAGTTCCAATTTCTGGAGCAGGCCTTCTACGTGATCCAACATTTCTTGATGAGACTGTTTGGAGTGTTCCGGTTTGTCAATGCGAACCAATTCCACTTTAGAGAACTCATGCAAACGGTTCAGTCCACGCACATCTTTTCCATAAGAGCCGGCTTCACGACGGAAACATTGCGTATAGGCGCAGTTCTTGATCGGCAACTGCTTTTCATCGAGGATAACATCACGGTAGATATTAGTAACCGGGACTTCGGCTGTCGGGATCAGATAAAGATCATCCACTTCGCAATGATACATCTGCCCTTCCTTGTCAGGCAACTGGCCCGTACCATAACCGGAAGCAGCATTCACAACTGTCGGCGGCATGATTTCCGTATAACCGGATTTACGGGCTTCATCCAGGAAGAAGTTAATCAGCGCACGCTGCAACTGCGCACCTTGTCCCTTGTAAACCGGGAAACCGGCACCTGTGATCTTCACTCCCAAGTCAAAATCGATCAGGTCATATTTCTTTGCCAATTCCCAATGGGGCAGTGCGTCTTTCGGCAGTTCCGTTTCCATACCGCCCATCTTTTCAACCTTATTATCGTCAGCTCCCACACCTTCGGGCACTTCGTCGTAAGGAACATTCGGGATTGTATAGAGCAAGTTCTGCATATCTTCGGCCGCCTGATCCATTTCGGCCTGGATAGCCTTGTTGACTTCCTTGATCTCAGCAACACGTTGCTTAGCAATTTCGGCTTCCTCTTTTTTACCTTCTTTCATCAGCATGCCGATGGTTTTCGAAGTCTGGTTCACCTCTGCCAGATTTTTATCTAATTGATTTTGCGCACCACGTCTTTTATCGTTCAATTCGATCACTTTTGCAATGCTTTCCTGTGCACCTTTAAAGTGTTTCTTTTCCAGACCGCGAATCACCCGATCTGTTTCTTCCGTAATTACTTTAAGCGTCAACATACTTTAATGATGTTTTTTTATTTGAGTTGCAAAGATAATCAAGATTTATGATTTATGATTTATCATCGACGCATAAACAGGGCAACCGCATCAAAATTTTCCAAGATAGTGATTAACATGCAAAGTTTTCTGCAAATCATCTATCACTCTATCACTACAGAGGTTGTATCTGTTGATATTCAATCGTTACAGGTAATGATACAGGACATTTTCCTCTATCACTCTTCTATCACTCCTAAAACATGGTATTTTTATCATATAACTGAAAATCAATCTATTGATATCTTTTTTCCTTCAAAAAGCATATAGAACAATTGAACAAACAAATGTAAAAACAGGTACAATAGATATTAAATTGGCGAAATACGGTTCTTCGTTCCACAAAAGCCCTCTCTTTTTTTGGCAGAAACAAGCACATAATTCCGTAAACACCCCCATGTTGCCATTCTTTACATCCGGGTGTAGGGAGCCGGTACATCCGGGTGTAAAAGGGGGCAACAAGGGGATGTCCGGCAACTAAAGTGCCTTGCCGGACAATAAAAACCACCCGGTTTCATCTATTTTATAGTCGTCTTTACATAAAATAATCGAGTGATTCACAGGAAATCACAAATTCTTCACCCGGCCACCGGTAAGCCATGTCCGGACATAGTAAGGTTCACTCAGGCTACTGACGATCACACCGTTCGATGTACTGGTATGGATAAACTTACCATTTTTCAGATAGATCCCGACATGGTTAGGCACTTTCTTCCTTCCTTTGCCCGTCCGGAAAAAGACCAGATCACCTTCCTTCAGGTTGGCACGGCTGACTTTCTTGCAATTATGCTTCAGCATATCAGCCGAAGAACGTGCCAACTGCTTTCCATAGACTTCACGAAACACAATCGCCACAAAACCGGAGCAATCCACTCCTTTCTTTGTCAATCCACCCATCCGATGAGGGACGCCAAGCCATCTGGCTCCTTCATTGTATAAAAATATATTATCGTTCGGAGTCAGGCGGACACCATAGAGACGGGAAAGCTCCTTCGGTCCCTTGAAATCAGAAGGTAAAACTACACATTGTTTTTTACTGCCACACGATGTTAGAGCCAGAAAAAACAACAGTATTCCGATATAAAGTATGATAAAATTCCTACGAGTCATGATGTTGACAAAGATACAAAAAAAGGATATCCGCCAAGCGAATATCCTTTTTCCTATTTTCTATATAAAACCAATACTTATGCTTCTGCTACCACTTTTTTTACAGAAACGAAAGAACGGTTTTCCTTGCCTCTACGGAAAGTTACCACGCCATCAACCAATGCATACAACGTATGATCTTTACCGATACCTACGTTCTCACCCGGATGATGAACTGTTCCTCTCTGACGAACGATGATGTTACCAGCTTTAGCAACTTCACCACCGAAAAGCTTAACACCTAATCTCTTACTTTGTGATTCACGGCCGTTCTTAGAACTACCCACACCTTTCTTATGTGCCATTTCTTCTTTTCTCCTTTAAACGTTAAGCAACAATTTCTTTTACACTCACTTCAGTGAACTGCTGACGGTGACCGTTCAACTTACGATAACCTTTTCTTCTCTTTTTGTGGAAGATCAGCACTTTATCACCTTTCACCAGCGGAGACAGCACTTCACATACTACCTTTGCGCCTTCTACGGTAGGAACACCTACTTTAACTTCACCATTGTTGTCAACTAACAACACTTTTTCAAATTCCACAACAGCACCGCTTTCAGCGTTCTGAATGTGATGAACGAACAACTTCTTTCCTTCTTCAGCCTTGAACTGCTGTCCGTTAATTTCTACGATTACGTACATCTGTCTTTTTTATATTTAAACAGGTTATGTCCCGGAGGTGGATACACTTCTAAGCATCACTTGTTTACCTCCTGCAGAATTCAGAGTGCAAAATTACGGTTTCTTGATATATCATCCAAATCTTTTCGAAACTATTTTCCAAAATGATAGCTTCCCGAACCGATCTCGACTTCCATATATCCTTCCGTTGCCGAAACTCTGCGCACACCCGGCAAGTTACCGACCGTCACATTGTATTTCTTCGGAATCCGGACGATCGCCGACGTATTGCCCGGCAAAGTGATATCCCAGCTAAAGTCGCCTCCCTTCTTAGTCCATGCGCTCTTGATCTCTCCATAGACCGAACCGTACGAGGCGGAAACTTCGTCAAGGCCATCGGGGAAAACAGGTTCCATCACCAGTTTCTTGAAACCGACTGCATCGGGAGCGCATTTGATGCCGGCCAGGTCTTCGTAGTACCAGATCAGCAGGTCACCAAGCAACATCACATGGTTGGCAGAATTCATGGCCGGATCAGCCGTATCGCCGTTCCAAAGTTCCCAGATGGTTGTCGCACCGTTCTTAATCATATATCCCCAACTCGGATAAGTCTCGTTCGTCAGGATCTTATAGGCCATATCGACCCGCCCGTACTCGGTCAGTCCGCGCATCAGATGCTGGATTCCCAAGACTCCGGTACTTACATGTCCGTTAAAATCCTCCTCTGTCTTTTTCACAATATTACTGAAAACTTTCCCTTCATATCCTTCCGGCACAAGTCCGAGACGCAATGAGAGAATGTTGGCCGTAACCGTATTATTGCCATACTCCGCCGTTTCCTTATTAAAGAATTTGGCATTATAAGCCGCCTTTATTTTAGCGGCCAAGGATTCGTAGCCGGAGATATCGGCATCCTGTCCGCAGATACGGGCGAAACCGATCATCTTGTTCAGCAAATCATAATAGACAGTCGTGCTGAGAATAGCGCCGTCCGTCTTGCGGGCAGGATCCTTGGAATGGATCAGTTCTTGCGATTCGGGAGGCATGCACCAGTCGCCATACTGGTCTTTCGTCATGATATAGTCCTTCATGGTCGCCTCTTCCATATGCGCCATCCAGCGTTTCATGGCCGGATAATGGGCACGGATCGCGCTGTCGTCGCCGAACTGGCGGTACAGCATATCCGCCACATAGAAGAAGGCGGACGGCCAGGTCACATCATCGGCATAGATCGTCCAGTAATTCGGGGAGACATCCGAGATGCTTCCTTCCGGGCTCATGGAGTCCTCGATATCCTGCAACCATTTGTTATACAGCTGGGCATTATTGAAAATAAAGGCTTCGCCGTAAGCGCCCGTCGCACGGTCGCCCAACCAGCCGAGACGTTCGTCACGTTGCGGGCAGTCGGTCGGCATCCCGCGATAATTACTACGGATTCCCCAATAAGAGTTCTTATGGATCTGGTTGACCAGCGGGTTGGATGTTTCAAAACGCCCGGTTGTCGCCATCTCGTCATAAATGACATGTCCGGTAAACGCGGACAGTTCCGGTTTATAATCGAGTCCCGAAACTTCCACAAAACGGAAACCATGATAAACGAAACGGGGTTGCCAACTAAAATCACCGTCTTCAGCCGGAGTATAAATGTCGGTCACCTGCGCAGTACGCAGATTAGCCAGATAGAGCGAGCCGTCTTTCTGCAACAATTCGGCAAACTTCATCGATATGGGTTTGCCCTTCTTTCCTTTCAGGTTAACAGAGAGCCAACCGACCATGTTCTGCCCCATGTCCAGGATATACTTTCCATCGGGACGATCAAAAACGGCTACCGGCTTCAACGTTTCCTGTACGCGGATATTCGGGTTCTGCTGTGCTGTCAGTTTGCCCGCAGGAGCCTCCATCACATCGGGAGTTTTCCATGCGCCGTCGTCGAAACCGTTCGTGTTCCAACCTTCCATCTCGAGGCGGGCATCATATTCTTCGCCATCAAACTCGTTATTTGCGACGATCGGTCCTTTCGAGGTGATTTTCCAAGACGTATCACTGACGACCGTCGCTTGCGACCCGTCTGCATATTCGATCCGAAGTTGCGCAAGCAAACGAGGCAAGCCGAATGTTTTCATTCCCGGATTACGCATAGAGAAGAAACGGCCGTTCCCCAAAATCACTCCCAATGTATTCTTGTCGGAAGCCATCAAAGCTGTCACATCATATACATTATAATATATACGTTTATAATACAGGGACGGCATCGGGGCAAACACGTCCTCGCTGACTTTCTTTCCGTTCAGGTAAGCCTCATACGAGCCAAGGCCGGAAATATACAAGACGGCTCTTTCCACCGCCCTATCCGTCGTAAACTCTTTACGCAGATATCGGGCGGCCAAGCGTGTTTTATTGTTTCCACCGGCCACACCTACCTCCTCACCCGGATTGGAGAGGGAATCTTCGCCGATCCAGGTCGCTTTCCATTCCGAATCATCGAGCAAGGCCATTGACCAGCTACCGGCATCGCTCCAGGGAGTATCCCCCTGGTTGGTCGTCAATTTCACACGCCAATAGTAAGGTTTTCCCGATTCCAGGGCTTTCCCGGCATACGGAACCAGTACCGACTCGTCCGAACGGACCACACCCGAATCCCACAAAAGCCCGTCACCGGATTCCAATTGTTCAGGAGAAGCAGCCACCTGTATCTGATAGGCCGTCTGTTTCAAGTCCGGTTTGCCGGAAGCAATCTGCCAGGAAAAGCGGGGTTGCGTCACATTGATTCCCAATGGATTTTCTTTCATCTCCAACCGGAGGTTCTTCACTTCGACGGTCGAATCGGACGAACATCCCGCCCATCCTAAGACCAAAGCGACCAAAAGCAATAAAGCTGTCTTTTTCATATCGTTGCGATTTAATCTGTTAATAGCATGACTTTGTTTTCAAAGGAAACGATTTCTTCACAGACACCATTTCTAAAAATGATTTTATATCTTATGATTTTGATAAAAACACTACAAGCCACTCCCAACAACATCTAAAGAGAAACTATGATTACATGATGGTTATTTTGCAAAATCTTTATAGAGATGATTTTACACTTGATGGGTTTTCGGTGTGATTTCCCTGTATTGCATCAGTATCTTTCAATACTTTTCCCTAAAACTTCCCTCAGGCTTATATCTACAAGAGTTTCATAAACCTCTAATTTCTTTCTGTCCAAATAAATTTTAGCCAAACAGAAATACCTAATGAGTGAGACCAGATTCTTCTATTCTGAAAAAACTCTTACCATAGTTCTTGGAGAACTGAGTACAATTAGGAGAGGGTAAAAGAGATTATTATATTGTTGGTTCAATAGAAAATCAGAGAGAAAAACTGATCTTGCTAAAATTGCGATCAAATATCACATTTCTTTAATAAGGATTTGGTTCTTCGTCAATTTAGAGGTAACGCCCAACAATCAAAGTTCAATATATGAAGAGGTTTAAATGAATTTTGAAAACAGAAAATGACATGTTTCTTCATGTAGCCGAATAGCAGAATATAAGTAAATTAAGGATTCCTAAATTGATAAAGAACCAAAAACTGTTATATAAATTGCCCGTTGAGGTGGCAAGAACTGATTTTCTGCAAAACCAAAATCTTGATTGTTTATTTACTGTTAAATATATTAATCTTAATAATATTTATTTTTATGTTCATGTTTTTTGTTTAACTTTACAGCCGATATAAGATACTATAACAAGGAAAGATCATCTTGTATTGAAATATTTAGATGTGTTTTTGATAAATATTTATTTATAACCTCAAATCCGCAACTACGCGCCTAATATGATACAGAAGCGAAAAGAATCTGCAT
>NZ_JAHPXO010000002.1:0-258625 GCF_019041495.1 Parabacteroides sp. MSK.9.14 | reverse complement strand
CTCTTTTTTCATCTTTGTTGACTTTTATGAAGTCAACCTATTTCAGGACGAGACAATCGCTCATCTATCTGTTTTAAATGAATAAACTCCAAGCATTTTAAGGTAAAAGTAGGGAGACAATTTTATCAACACCCCCATGTATCCGCCCCCGACACCCGGATCTTACGCTCTTATAGATCCGGGTGTCGGGGGCGGATACATGGGGGTGTTGGGTAAGTTTTATTACGTGTTTTTCATTGATTTGTAGCTGTATTTACATAAAAGAGCCTTGTCTTTGATGATATAGGAGAACAAGCCCTTTTTCCTTTTCTTGTTTACCTTGCCCTGCAAATTGTCAGTTTGTTTTAGTAGAAATTCAATCACGTTCGAAATCGGACAGCACTTCTGCCGTAGTAGCGTTGATGTTCTTGTCCAATACATAAATGCGGTAAGACAGGCTCAGTTCTTTACCGGGTTCCAAGGTGAATGCCTTCTGCTTGGTCGGTGAGAAATTCCACATGACGTCACCGGCAGGCTTGTTGACAGTTTTGTCCCATACGCGTAAAGGCTCAGGATAGTTCAGGTTGGAAGGGGAGGCAACGATTAGGATACAGGCCTTTTCGTTTCCGGCTTTCCCTTGGTAGTAGCACCAACGGGCTCTCGAACCGTCAGCTTCGTCGCGGGAAAGGCCTTCCGAGGTGAGCATTTCGGCTGTCTGATCGTTCCAGTCTTCGCGCGTACGGATGCATATGCCGCCATAACGGTAAGCTTCCATGGTGATCGGGCTGGGGCTGGCGAGGCGGATAGTGGTATGATAGTCGATGTAATAACCTGGTAAGGATGTTGTCCCGATGTTGATCTCCAGGCGTTCGTTCATTGCTACTTTTTCTGCGGGAGAATCGGGGTAGACCACATGGTCCAGTGTCGCAACAAAACCGTTGTCGGATACGTGTTCGAAGTTGCGGAAGCGAACTGTTCCTTGTTTTTTGTGGAGATTCCAGAAGTCGATCTCGTTTCCTTCGAACGTGGTTTTCGTCCAGGCATACCACAAACCGAAATGATGGTAATGGTCGGCGGGAGAACAATTGGTCATCACTTCGCCTCCCAATGTCTTCAAAGGATGGATGAAACCGCTGCGTTTATAGACCGAGTCAACGCCAGAGGCTGGGTAAACTGTGGTATAGTTGTAAGAGAACAACAGTTTATCTCCTATCTTATAGTCTAAGGTTTTCCCCGTGTCGACGACGGAACAGGATGTTTCGGAAGGCTGACAAGAGCCTAAGAACAGAGAAATCAAAAAAACACCAATAGAAAAAATAGCAGTTTTCATAATATGACAATTAAATAATAATCAGTTATCCGGCAAGACCTTGCCTGTATCGGCTACAAAAAAACGAAATTTTTTCGTTTCGCACAATCCGTTTGTGATATCTGATGCAAATAAAACCAGCCAGCAAGCAGCGTTCTAATTGATGAAATATTTCTTTAATCGTTTGCGTGATATGGGGATTTAGCATACCTTTGCACGATAATAACCATAGATTGGAGGAAATTTCTAAATACAATTAAATAACTTAAATTATTATCTTATGTGGTTACTTAATTCTTCTATCGGGAAGAAGCTGATAATGAGTATATCAGGTCTTTTTCTCATTCTGTTCTTGGTGTTCCACTTATGTATGAACATTGCGGCAGTATTTTCTGGTGAAGCGTATAACGTGATTTGCGGTTTGCTGGGTTCTAACTGGTATGCTTTGCTCGGTACATTGGTGTTGGCTGCAGGTGTAGTCGTGCACTTCGTGTATGCTATTATCTTGACTCTGCAGAATCGTAAGGCTCGCGGTAACGACCGTTATGCCATCAACGCTCGTCCGAAAGGTGTTGAATGGGCTTCTCAGAACATGTTTGTTTTGGGTGTGATCGTTATCCTGTTCATGGTTCTGCACTTTACTCAGTTCTGGTACAACATGATGTTTGCCGAACTGGCAGGTATTCATGGTGACATTCATCCGCAGGATGGTGCAGCGTTTATCAATTTCTACTTCCAGGGCAATGTCGTGAATACGGTGTTGTATCTGATCTGGTTCGTTGCTCTGTGGTTTCACCTGACTCACGGTTTCTGGTCTGCGATTCACACAATTGGCTGGAACAATACCGTTTGGTTAAGCCGTTGGGAATGTATCTCTAAATGGGTTGCCACTATTATTTGTGGCTTATTCGCTGTTATCACAGTTATCTTCTACCTGAACGGTGTAGGTGCTTAATTTCGGATATTATTTTTTCAATTTGAAAATAAAACATTATGACTCAAATAGATTCTAAAATTCCTCAAGGCCCGTTGGCTGAGAAGTGGACAAATTATAAAAATCACCAGAAATTGGTGAATCCCGCAAACAAACGTCGTTTGGACATAATTGTAGTAGGTACTGGTCTGGCGGGTGCTTCTGCTGCTGCCTCTCTGGCTGAAATGGGATTCAATGTATTGAATTTCTGTATTCAGGACTCTCCCCGTCGTGCACACTCTATCGCTGCACAGGGCGGTATCAATGCGGCAAAGAATTATCAGAATGATGGTGACTCGGTTTATCGTCTGTTCTACGATACAATCAAAGGTGGTGACTACCGTGCCCGCGAAGCAAACGTCTATCGTCTGGCTGAAGTGTCAAACTCTATTATCGACCAGTGCGTAGCACAGGGTGTACCATTCGCTCGCGAATATGGTGGTCTGTTGGATAACCGTTCATTCGGTGGTGCTCAGGTATCCCGTACGTTCTATGCCCGTGGTCAGACCGGACAGCAGCTGCTGTTGGGTGCTTACTCTGCATTGAGCCGTCAGATTGGTTTGGGAAAGGTGAAGATGTACACACGCCATGAAATGCTGGATGTTGTGAAGGTTGACGGACGTGCTCGCGGTATTATTGCCCGTAATTTGATTACCGGTAAGATCGAACGTTTTGCCGCTCACGCAGTCGTTGTTGCGACAGGTGGTTATGTAAATACATTCTTCTTGTCTACTAACGCGATGGCGTCTAACGGTTCTGCTGCATGGCAGTGCTACAAGAAAGGGGCTTACTTTGCTAATCCTTGTATGGTGCAGATCCACCCGACTTGTGTGCCGGTGAAAGGTGACTTCCAGTCTAAACTGACTTTGATGTCTGAATCACTGCGTAACGATGGTCGCATCTGGGTTCCGAAGAAGCTGGAAGATGCGAAGGCATTGCAGGCCGGAACAAAAAAGGGAAAGGATATTCCTGAAGCAGATCGCGACTACTATCTGGAACGTCGTTATCCGGCATTCGGTAACTTGGTTCCTCGTGATGTGGCTTCACGTGCCGCTAAAGAACGTTGTGATGCCGGTTTCGGTGTAAATAGCACGGGCTTGGCTGTATTCCTGGATTTCTCCGACGCTATCAACCGTCTGGGTAAGGAAGTGGTTAAACAGAAATATGGTAACCTGTTCGATATGTACGAAGAGATCACGAACGATGATCCGTACGAAACTCCGATGATGATTTATCCTGCATTGCACTACTCAATGGGTGGTTTGTGGGTAGACTATGAATTGATGACTTCTATTCCGGGGCTGTTCGCAATTGGTGAAGCCAACTTCTCTGACCATGGCGCTAACCGTCTGGGTGCTTCTGCTTTGATGCAGGGATTGGCTGATGGTTACTTTGTATTGCCTTACACGATCCAGAACTATCTGTCTGACCAGATCCAGGTTCCGCGCTTTAGCACTGACCTGCCTGAATTTGTGGAAGCAGAAAAGGCTATTAACGCCCGTATCGCGAAGTTGATGAACGTGAAGGGTAAAGAAACTGTCGATTCTATCCACCGTAAGCTGGGACATATCATGTGGGAACACGTCGGTATGGCACGCGACGCGGAAGGCTTGAAAGAAGCTATCCAAATGTTGAAAGACCTGAAGAAGGAATTCTGGAGCAATGTATTCATTCCGGGTGAAGCGAACAGCTTGAACGTGGAATTGGACAAGGCATTGCGTTTGGCTGACTTTATCGAAATCGGTGCATTGATGGCACACGATGCGTTAGACCGCGCAGAATCTTGTGGTGGCCACTTCCGTACGGAACATCAGACCGAAGAAGGCGAAGCTATGCGTCATGACGATAAGTTCATGTACGTCTCTTGTTGGGAATACCAGGGTGAAGACAAAGACCCGGTTATGCTGAAGGAAGATTTGAACTATCAGTTCGTTGTTCCTCAAACACGTAACTACAAGAAGTAATAATCATCAATCACAAAAATTAGAATCATGGATAAAGATATAAAGGTAACACTTAAAGTTTGGCGTCAGAAAGGTCCGAAAGATAAAGGACAGTTTGAGACTTACCAAATCGACAAAATCAATCAGAGTGTTTCTTTCTTGGAAATGTTAGACATTTTGAATGAACGTTTGGTTAGCGAAGGTAAAGAACCTATCGTATTCGACCACGACTGCCGTGAAGGTATCTGCGGTATGTGTTCATTGTATGTAAACGGACATCCGCACGGACCGGCAACAGGTGCAACAACCTGTCAGCTCTATATGCGCCGTTTCAATGATGGTGAGACGATTACGATCGAGCCGTGGCGTTCTGCCGGTTTCCCGGTAATCCGCGACTTGATGGTAGACCGTTATGCTTATGATAAGATTATCCAGGCAGGTGGTTTCGTTTCTGTAAACACAGGTGGGGTTCCTGATGCTAATGCAATTCCTATTTCTAAGGCTGATGCGGATTTGGCTATGGATGCTGCTGCTTGTATCGGCTGCGGTGCTTGTGCTGCTGCTTGTAAGAACGGTTCAGCTATGCTGTTCGTCTCTGCAAAGGTTAGCCAGCTGGCTCTTTTGCCTCAGGGTAAGGTGGAAGCTGCTCGTCGTGCAAAAGCAATGGTTGCTAAGATGGATGAACTGGGCTTTGGTAACTGTACGAACACTCGCGCTTGCGAAATGGAATGTCCGAAGAACATCTCCGTTAGCAACATCGCTCGCTTGAACCGCGAGTTCATCTCTGCTAAGTTACAAGACTAATACATTATATATATGTATATGGAAAAGCCCGTCGTCAATGGCAACGGGCTTTCTTTATGTTCGTTCAAACCCACAAAAAAGCCGCACTCCCTATAATAAAAGTGGATGCGGCTTTTTTGTTGCTTTCCAGTGAAACAGTCTCTCGATTCCCTCTCTGCAAAGACTTTGTTAACCTTAGATCTAAAATACTATGAAAAAAACTCACTGCAAATATAAAGTATATTTACTGAATACGCAAGAGTTTGTAATTACATTTTATTGCAAATTTGCTACTTTTTGTTTTAAAATTGACACTGTGTGCGGATTCACACTGTTATTATATCAACAATCGATCGATTCTGACACTTGAGAGTCGCTTTGAAATCCGTATCCTGTATGAAATTTGTCGGGGATGGAATCCAGAATGTCGAATAATGCTTCCACTGTTTCCGCACGTAGCATGGCGACGCGTGTCTGCTTGAAGTCTGCAATACCTTTAAACAGCGGAGTTGCAGCCAAATGGCGGCGAATGTGGAGAATTCCCCGGCGCTCATCCAAACGTTCCACGCTTTGTTCCACCTGCTTTTTCAGTATGTTCAGATACCATGAAAAAGATTCGGCAGGCAATGTCTCGCCTGTATCCAGATAATGCCTCACTTCTCTGAAAATCCAGGGGCGGCCTATGCTGCCCCGGCCAATCATAACGGCATCCACGCCATATTGTTCGAAACGTTGTTTGCAGATTTCGGCGGAAGTCACATCGCCATTGCCGATGATGGGAATTTGTATGCGGGGATTGTTTTTTACTTCACCGATCAGTGTCCAGTCTGCCTCTCCTGTATACATCTGTGCCCGGGTACGTCCGTGGATGGAAAGGGCTGCGATACCGCAATCCTGTAGCTGTTCGGCCAAGTCTACGATGATCCGGTTGTCGGCATCCCAGCCCAAGCGGGTTTTTACGGTGACAGGGATGTTCACCGCTTTGACGACTTCACGGGTGATGTCCAGCATCAGTGGAATATTGCGCAGCATGCCGGCGCCTGCTCCTTTGCCTGCCACTCGTTTGACAGGGCAACCGAAATTGATATCGAGAATGTCCGGATGAGCGGCTTCGCAAATTTGCGCGGCTTCGACCATTGTCGGAACATCACGGCCATATATTTGTATGGCGACCGGACGTTCTTCATCCGCCACATTCAGCTTTTGCTGTGTTTTATTTACACTGCGGATCAGGGCGTCTGCTGAAACGAATTCGGTATAAACCATATCGGCACCAAAACGTTTGCACATCAACCGGAAAGAAATATCTGTAACGTCTTCCATCGGAGCTAAGAAGACGGGGCGTTCGCCTAAATCTATTGTACCTATTTTCATATTTATATTATCAATGACGGGGACAAAGGTACTGATTTCCTGCTAAAAACAGGGATAAAAGGATATCTACTAAAAAGTGTAGTAATTGATCAATAGAAAGTACAAATGTCATACTGTCAATGATATAGATAAAATGATAAGCTGAAATCATGATAGTTGCATGATAGTAGTATGATAGTTAAAAATAGAAACTATCATGTCTTAAGGTATTGAATAACAGATTCTAAAGGACAACAATGACAGTATGATGGTTGTTTTGCAAATCTTTATAGAAAATGGTATTTGATCACGATTTTGATGCTCTGAGAAACGGATACCCATGCAATTCTTCTCGGATATTATTCCTACCTTTGCGAACGAACCAGTAAATGTATAAGAACTTGAACGAGAAAGATTTTGAAATAATGGCGCCTGTCGGTTCGTACGAATCACTGATGGCGGCTATCCAAGGGGGAGCCGATTCTATCTATTTCGGTATCGAAGGATTGAATATGCGTTCGCGCTCTTCCAATAACTTTACGACAGACGATTTGCGCAAGATCGTTGCGCTTTGTCGTGAGCACGGTATTAAGAGCTATTTGACCGTCAATACGGTTATTTATGGGGAAGACCTGCCTCTGATGCGCGAGATTATCGATGCGGCGAAGGAGGCGGAAGTTTCAGCGATCATTGCGGCCGATGTGGCAGCTATGAACTATGCCAACAGCATCGGACAGGAGGTGCATCTTTCCACACAGCTCAACATTTCCAATGCGGAAGCACTGAAATTCTATGCCCGTTTTGCCGATGTTGTCGTCTTGGCGCGTGAGCTGAATTTGAAACAGGTGCATGAAATCTATCGGCAGATCGTCGACCAGCAGATTACGGGACCGAAAGGAGAACTGATCCGTATCGAAATGTTTGCCCACGGAGCTCTCTGTATGGCCGTTTCCGGTAAATGTTACCTGAGCCTGCACGAAATGAACGCTTCCGCCAACCGGGGAGCTTGCATGCAGATTTGTCGGCGTGCTTATTCGGTAAAAGATAAAGACAGCAATATCGAACTGGATATCGAAAACCAGTATATTATGTCGCCTAAAGACCTTAAGACAATTCATTTCATGAATAAGATGATGGATGCAGGTGTACGGGTATTCAAGATCGAAGGACGTGCCCGCGGTCCCGAATATGTCCGCCTGGTGACCGAATGCTATAAGGAAGCTGTGCGTGCTTATTGCAATGGCACGTTCGATGAAAAGAAAGTTGCCGCTTGGGACGAACGCCTGCGCAGTGTGTTCAACCGAGGATTCTGGGACGGCTATTATTTGGGGCAACGGTTGGGTGAGTGGAGTAGCAAATATGGCTCCGGCGCGACTAAGAAGAAAGTGTATGTTGCCAAAGGAATCAAATATTTCGACAAGATCGGCGTGGCGGAGTTCGAAATGGAATCCGGTAACCTGAAAGTGGGTGATGAGATCCTGATTACCGGACCGACAACGGGTGCGGTTATGCAGACGATAGAAGAAATCCGTGTGGACTTGAAGCCGGTGGACGAGACCGTTAAAGGTGAACGGTTCTCTCTCAAGGTGAACGAGAAGATTCGGCCGTCTGACCGATTGTATAAAATGGAAAAGGTTCAACTTGAAAAGGTATTTGAATAATGAAAGAGTATATTTTTAAACTGACAGACAAGGTCCGTGACTACGAATGCGACCTGCAAGGAGTGGTCAACAACTCCAATTATCAGCATTATATGGAACATACTCGGCATGAATTCTTGGAGTCGCTTGGCGAGAACTTCGGAAAGATGCACGAAAAAGGG
This sequence comes from Parabacteroides sp. MSK.9.14, assembly GCF_019041495.1. Taxonomy (NCBI): domain Bacteria; kingdom Pseudomonadati; phylum Bacteroidota; class Bacteroidia; order Bacteroidales; family Tannerellaceae; genus Parabacteroides; species Parabacteroides sp. MSK.9.14. Next base: position 250,463 of record NZ_JAHPXO010000002.1, on the reverse strand, counting down.
GTTGACGGATTTGTATCGCGGGTAGAAATCCAGTATAAGACCTCGCTCAAGAGCGGCGACAGCTATATCTCTTGCCTCAATGTCTATAAAAAAGGAGTCAAGCTCGTATTCGAGCAGGATATATATAGGGCTTCTGACAATGCATTGGCGACGAAAGGAATCGTCGAGTCGGTTATCGTTGAGAACGGAAAGTTGACACGCGGTGAATATTTCGACGAAATGCTAAAAAGAATAGAACATACATGACTGACAAACGGATTTACCAAATCGGCCTTACTATGATAAACGGCGTGGGAGATATCCTGGCGCGTCATCTCCTGCAGGCTTTGGGAGAAGCAGAGGCTGTGTTTACTGAAAAGCAACAGTTGTTAGGAAGGATCCCTGGTATCGGCAGCAATATTGCTGCCGAAATCAAACGCCCGGAAATCTTGCAACGGGCGGAAAAAGAGTTGGCTTTTATCGAGAAAAACAATATTTCCTGTTATTATCTGACTGATACAGATTATCCGGTGCGCTTGAGAGAATGTCCGGATGCCCCTATACTTTTCTATTTTAAGGGAAATACTAACCTTGATGCGACCCGTATCATCAGTATTGTGGGTACTCGCAACGCGACCGAATATGGTCGGGAGCTTACCGAATCCCTTATAAAAGACTTGGCAAAAGTGATCCCGGACTTGTTGGTCGTGAGTGGATTGGCTTACGGCATCGATATCTGTGCCCACCGGAACGCTTTGTACAACCGACTTCCGACTGTTGCTGTGCTGGCGCATGGCTTGGATCGTATCTATCCTTCCTGCCATCGGAATACGGCTGTCGAAATGCTGGAATCGGGCGGTCTGTTGACCGATTTTCCCAGCGGTACAGAACCAGACCGTCCAAATTTCCTCCGGAGGAACCGGATTGTCGCCGGAATCTCGGATTGTACGATCGTGGTTGAATCGGCAGAAAAAGGAGGCTCTTTGGTAACTGCCGATATTGCATTCTCTTATGGCCGGGATGTCTATAGCTTTCCAGGGCGCATCGGTGACAGCCATTCCAAAGGATGCAACAATTTGATCCGACAAAATAAAGCCGGCCTGATCACTTCTGCGGACGATCTGCTCTCCGCTCTTTGTTGGGATATCCAAGCTGGGGCTACTTCCGTTCAAACGGAGTTGTTTTTCGCCGAGGCGGAAACATTCACCTCGGAACAAAATCCGGTTTTAGCCATTATGCGAACGCGGAATGAGATCCATATCAACGAGCTTGCCTCAGTGTTGGAGATACCGGTACATCAACTCTCTATGCTATTGTTCGAACTGGAAATAAACGGGAAGGTAAAAGCGTTGCCGGGAAATCTCTATAAGCTGTCCTGACCGGCTTTTTCGTATACGATTTGTATGTGGGAGAAGAAACGGAACCTCTATAAACAATTAAAGGCTGTCTCACGACAACCCCTAACCAACTTTGTTAACCTTAAATCTAATACTATTATGAAAAAACCACATTGCAAAGATACACTCGTCAAGAGCGTTTGTCAAGCATTTTGTCGCTAATACTTGTTAATCAGATGAGCATAAATAGCAAAAAGATTTTAATCGGCTATAAAGAGTCCTTTAAACTGCGTTATTTTGTTAAATCGAGTCCTTGAAACAGGTACGGATAGTCCGTTTCGATCACGTCGGGACGAGTGCTGATCTCTGACCGGTAACCGGCGGTTTTCTCTGTTTCCGTTTTCGCGCGATCATGTGTCGGAGCAACGGAAATCATGCACATGACTCCGTTACGGTGCAGAGCGTCATACAGTGGTTGCTGTTCAGGCTTCATCTTCGGGCCTACATAAGCCATTACCTGTTTCCAGGGGATGCCGGCTTTTTCATAATTATCGAATTCTTCCCGATTCTTACACCAGCAAGAAAACATCGCATCCGGTTTCCGGTCGAGATAATAGCGGGCTTGACTGGCGTTATGTACCGTGTACATGACGTTAACAGGCTTTTCTGTTTCTATAAAATCAGCCATAACTTCTAAAGGTACATCCTTGATATCCAAATTCAGGATTGTTTTGCCTTTGCTCCATTCCAGGCATTCTTTTAAAGTTGGAATTTTGAAGGCTGTCACGTTGCCGTTTCGGTCCACCAGATTGAATTGTTGCAGTTCTGCATAAGTGTAATCTGAAACCTTTCCTTTCCCGGTAGTTGTCCGGTCGATGGTTTCGTCGTGCATCAATACGATTATCCCGTCTTTTGTCAAACGCGGATCTATCTCGAAAAACGATTCCATATAGGACAAGGTCTTTTCGAATGATTCGATGCAGTTCTCCGGATAGCCGTCTAGCATTCCACCACGATGTCCACTGATTACAATCGGGCGATCGGGAGCATACCGGAAATAGGCTTGTAGATCCCGGCTGTTCTTCACAGTAATGTAATGAGGATTTTGTTCTTTGTCTGAAGCCAAAAGATTCCCGGCAGGCATAAAACCCCCTAAAAGGAGTACCAAAATAAAAGATAGCATTTTCATGATATTGTATTTATATAGATTCTTTGTCAATTATGCGGCTTAAAAGTAAGACTTTTTTATCAGTGGCGTACTATAAAAGCACTATAAAAACATGAAAATATGACAGGCAACAAGATGTGCAAAGAAAGAGGCAGGTATATAAAAAATTAAGGATTGTCATCTCGACAACCCCTAACCAACTTTGTTAACCTTAAATCTAATACTATTATGAAAAAACCACAATGCAAAAATACACTAGCTAAGCTTGTTTGTCAAACCTTTTACGGATAATATATGTTAAGCTCTAATAGCTATTTTGTCAAAAAATGTTGGTTATTTATAAACTATACAGATTCCATGTAAAAACTGCTAATTCAAATACTTTTTATCGTCGGAAAAAGTGAAATCCCATGCTTAAAAAGTGTCCCCTTGGAGTATATAAAATCATTAATTAATATAGGGGATGCTTTGGTGTGGCTGCTTATAGATAAATTCCTTTTTGGCGCATGCAGCGAATAGATGATAGATTATTAATTGTTAATACAAATTAACGCATTATTTCTTGCACATTTACGATGTATTCGTAGATTTGCGATACGATCGTAAAAAATAATATAGAAACATGGAAAGATTAACAAGACAGGAAGAGGATGTAATGCGCTGGATCTGGCAGATCGAGCCGTGTTTTATCAAAGACATCCTGGCGAAGTATGAAGAGCCTAAGCCTCCTTATACGACACTCGCTTCTATTGTGAAGAATCTGGAACGTAAGAAATACGTGAAAGCGAAACGTTACGGAAATACTTACGAATACAGGCCGCTGATCCCACAGGAGGAATATAAACGGACGTTTATGGGAAGTGTGGTGAACAACTATTTCGAGAACTCTTACAAGGAAATGGTCTCCTTTTTTGCTAAAGAACAGAAGATATCGACCGATGAGTTGAAAGAGATTATCGATATGATTGAAAAAGGACGAGAATAAACTGTTAAATACATAATGCCATGACACCGGAATTTGCCTACTTCTTGAAGGTAAATGTAGCTTTTATACTCCTTTATGCCTTCTACCGGCTGTTCTTTTATAAGGACACCTTCTTTAAACTACGCCGTACCATCTTGTTGGCATTTTTCGGGGTGTCATTGCTTTATCCGCTGATGAATATTCAGGATTGGATCCGGGAGCAGGGGCCGATAGTGGAAGTCATACAAATGTATTCAGCCATTTTGCCCGAAACGACAATAACCCCCGGCAATGTTCCCCAAACAAATTGGCATGATTTGTTACTTCCCGGTATTTCTTATCTTTATTGGAGCGGTGTAATTGCCTTATCGTTCCGTTTTTTAGTGCAGTTGAGCAGCATCTTGTTACTGGCACGGCGGTCGGAAGTGACTTTGATCCGTAACGTACGTGTACATCTGTTGAATAAACCGGCCGGTCCTTTTTCTTTTTTCCGGCTGGTATTTCTGCATCCCGACAGCCATTCCGAGAAAGAGATCGATGAGATTTTGGTACACGAGTGTACGCATGTCAGCCAGTGGCATTCGATTGACGTGATTATTTGCGAATTGGTTTGTATCATCTGTTGGGTGAATCCGTTTGTCTGGCTGTTGAAAAGAGAGGTACGTCATAATCTGGAATATTTGGCGGATGATACGGTACTTGAATCGGGCTATGACAGTCGTAGCTACCAATATCACCTTTTGGGGTTGGCACATACCAATAGATCGGTGACCTCTTTATCTAATAACTTTAATATGCTGCATCTGAAAAATCGGATCAGCATGATGAATAAGAAACGTTCCCGGAGCATAGGTAGGACGAAATACTTGATTTTTATACCGGTTGTGGGCGCCTTGCTGATTTTAAGCAATGTCGATGCATTGGCCCGGATCACGGACGAACTGACGGAAAGCACGTTTGCCGATGTCTTGCTACCGGAGGCTATCTTGCCGTTCCCTTTTGTCGGTGATGCTTCTCCTGCTGAAAAACGTGAGGAGTATGTGCTATCGGAGGAAGGTATTGAGGCTGCCAGACGTGCCCGTAACCCGGTGTTTACCGTTGTGGAGGTAATGCCGGAATTCCCTGGCGGACAGGGTGCTCTGCTGAAATTCCTGGCGACGAATGTCAGATACCCGGAATCGGCCGTTAAAAATGGTATAGAGGGACGGGTTAGCTGTTCTTTCGTTGTTGGAAAAGACGGGGCTATCTCGGAGGCAGAAGTGATTCGTGGGGTAAGTCCGGAACTGAATGAGGAGGCTTTGCGTGTGATAAACTCCATGCCGGTATGGTCGCCGGGGAAACAGCGGGGCAAAGTGGTTAATGTCAAATATACGGTACCGGTAACTTTCCGGCTTTCCGGTGGAAAGAAAAAAACATCCTCTCGTATCGTGCAGAGGCAGATTAAAGAAGTCGATACGTCCGGTCGTGTCTTTACGGTAGTGCAACAGATGCCGGAATTTCCGAGTGGACAGGCTTCGTTGTTGAAATATCTGGCAACACGCATAAAATATCCGGCTATTGCTCAGGAGAATGGAATACAAGGACGTGTCTCTTGCTCTTTCGTTGTCGACACGGATGGAAGTTTGAAAAATATTGAAGTGATCCGTGGAATCGATCCTTCGCTGGACAGGGAGGCTGTCCGGGTGATCCGGGAAATGCCGAAATGGAATCCTGGCGTACAAAACAATATGGCTGTAGCCGTAAAATATACGGTTCCGGTTACTTTCCGTTTGCAGTAATTGACCAGAATCGGTCATTAATACGATACCATTATGAAATGTAAGTTTTCTCTATTACTGTTTCTTTGCGTACTGTCCCTTTGGGGACAGGCGCAGAGTCTTAATCTTCAGGAATTGGTCAATAAAAAACAATTTCAGGAAGTTGTAGCACGTGCGGATAGTCTTACTCCTGCCGATTCAGCCGATTATGCTACAATGTCGGCAATCGGGCAGGCGTATGAGGGACTGTTGCGCTATAAGGAGGCCTATCAGTGTTTTTCTCATTGCTTGAAGATGGATACGAACAATGTGGATGCATTGAACGCCGTTGCCAGGAATGCGATCAATTTCGGAAGGATAGCGGAAGCTAAACAATGTTATCGTAAAGTATTGGGAACCGACAGCATGAACTTCTATGCCAACTATCAGTTGGCGCGTCTCTATTATCAGTTGGGAGATTATGGTCGAGCGACGGAACACTATCATATACTTGCTTCCATCGAAGGTGAAAATCCTTCTATCCTGACCGGGCTGGCTGATTGCCATATTAAAAGAGGGACCGGTCCTAATACGATGATCGCTCTTTCTTTATATGCCCGTGCTTTGGAGCTGAACCCGGAAAATGTACGTGTGGCATCTTCTCTGATAAATACGTTATTGCGGATGGGGGACGGACAGGGAGCTTTGCAGGTGTGCGATACCGCCTTGTTCTATAATCCGGATAACAGCCAGATACGGCAGAGTAAAGGGATGGCTCTCTATATGACGAAAGATTATAAGCAGGCCGATTCAGTCTATACCGGTCTATTGGCCGATGGCGATTCTTCTTTTTTGAATCTTAAATATGCGGGGGCGGCCCGCTATATGTCCGGTCATGCACTTGATGGGGTCGAGCTGCTGGAGAAGGCCTATGAAATAGATTCGACGGATGTGGAAACAGTCATGTTGTATGGCGCTTCCCTGGGAAAAACATACGACCGTAAACGGGCTTATGAGCTTTTCGATCTGGCGGAAACGAATATGCAGCCGAAAAAATTCCTAGTTAATATGTTGACGACCTTCCGAGGTGATGCCTTGGAAAGGGACGGCCGTTGGCCCGAAGCGGAAAAGCTGTATTATGCCGCATGGAAGGAAGACCCAACCCAGTTGCACTTCCTGTATAAGATCAGTACACAATACTGGGATGTCGATCCGGGACTCTTTCAGCAGGAGGAAAAATTGCAAAAGACGATTTTCAGTAGATACACTTACCTGACAGCCTATATGAAGACAGACAAGTCGCAAAAGTATCTTTATAATTACCGCCCTTTCTTGGAAGCGGTTTGTGAAGATGCCTTTTTCCGGAATGCCGATGAAGTGACGATGTTGGCTCCCGATGGGAAGAAGACGAAGTTGGCTGTCGCTGATCTGCGTGCCTTGGTCGCCCAACTGCCGCAGATGCCGGAAGATGAACGTTTGAGGCGCGAGAAGATGCAGGAACATATTAAAAAAGCCAGGGAAAAAGAAAAGGAATTGCGTAAAAGCGGTGCTAAACTCGATACGCTCGCCCTGAGTAAGGAAGAAAAAGAGAAAGCACGGAAAATGTTGAAAGACGCCGACTTGGAATAGATAGAATATCTGAACAATATAATCGATATAAATATGGAATATAGAAAAGTATTTCTGTTGAGTGTAGTCGTGTTTCTTTCGGCTTGTGCGGGAAAGAATGTCGAACAACCGGTAACTGTCGAATTCGAACCTGTGGAGTCGGAGTATCCGATAACCATTCCGTTCGAGGCAGGAGTCGGTGTCGAGCGGGAGATTAAGTTGAGCGATATTGCCGATTCCGTACAGTATGTTCCGTTGGAAACGAATGATAAGTGCCTGATCGATTTTATAAATTCGGGGAAGGTGGTAAAGACCGGTAAATATTGGTTTGTTTCCAGTAATACGAGGTTGTATCAGTATACGACGGATGGAAAGTTTGTCAGGAACATCGGTTCGAGGGGTGGTGGTCCCGGACAATTCAACTATTTCCAACAGATAGATGTGAACGAGGATACGGGATTGATCTTTATGCTGACAACTTCCGGGAAGATCAATGTCTATGAGATGGAAACCGGAAAATTCCTTTATGACATAAAGATACCGAATAAGGAAACGGCACAATTTGCCATGTTGAATGATACCTTGGTGGCGACCTTCATGTTGAATAGCAGTGGGCAACAAAAAGAACGTATCTATATCTCCAGCCAAAAAGAGAATATATTGAATACCTTTTATCGTTCGGACCTGTTTGAAGTCAAAAGCGGAACTCGGTGGCTGATGATGAGTGGCATAGACAGATACATGTTCCGCTATAAAGATTTGATTTGCTACAAAGAGTTTTACAATGATACTTTGTTCGTTGTGACGGAAAAGGAGCTCCAACCCCGTTATATCTTCGATTTAGGCAAATATTCCATCCCCATTGACTGTCGCATGGAAGCCTGCGATGGTGACTGGAAGACCTACAACACGATTGCTGCTCCATATATCCGCAACCAGGTGATAGAAACCGATTCATTGCTTTTTATGCCTTATAATTATTGGGCGGGAGAAAAACAACGGGAGCGTCATATGGTGCTTTACGACAAAAAAGCAAAGGAATGTTTTTCCGTTCCGGGAGGTTATATCAAGAACGACTTCCCCGGTGCTTTGCCTTTGCGTCCGGCGACTTCTTTGGACCGGAACACTCTGGTCTCTGTCTGGGAGGCCGGTGATATTATGAAAGAAGCAGAAAAGAATCCGGGAGTCCTGGAACATCCCCAATTGAAAAAATTGACAGAAGATGATAATCCGGTATTGATGGTCGTTTATATGAAATAAGCTATGATGCGTTTTGTTGGAATAGTACTATTGATCGGGCTGGTTGCCGGCTGTTCGCCTAAGCAACCGGTCCCGGTCCGTATCGGTTATGTGGAAACGGATGTTCCGTCAAGTAGCCAGTGTGTGGAAATAACCGGTGCTTTCCAGGGCCGGCCGTATCAGTTACGAATGGCATATTCCCAAAACGGGAAGGTGAGTTATAAAATATTGAACGAGACGCCTTGCTTTATGCAAGATACGGTTTTGCGCCTACAGATGGCAGTCGAGCCAGTCCACAAACATACGGCACGTTTTACATTGAATGTCGATTCTTTACAAATAACCAAGGAGATAGAACTGGAAGATGTCCTGCACTGTATCTTATTGGAAACCTATCCCGACCGCCCTTTTTCTACTTCAGATACGATCCCGCTTACTTCCTACACCAGTGGTGCTTTGCGCGAAATACTGGTAGACGGAAAATTACTACAGGGCGGCAGCTATTGCGATGTACGGAATGCCAAACTGTCGCCGCAAGAGTGGCATAAGGCTTTTGATATGAAAGAATATATCTGGTTCGAGCTGTTGTTTGTTGGAAAGTAGACGGCACATGCTATGTTTTTTCAATCCTTTTATTGCGTGAGGTGATAACAAAATATATCTTTGCCATTGGATATAAATAAGGTATTCGTTGTGAAGTAGTAACGATTGATAAGAGTCTGCTCGTAGAAGAATATATCTGTGGATAACAACTAAAAAAGGGATTGTGATGATGAAGAAATACCTGTCTCTTTTGCTTATATGCTTGCTTGCCTGGCCTGGGATGGCGGGAGAACGCAAGAAAGTCGCAGTCGTGTTGGGCGGTGGCGGTGCAAAAGGTGTGGCGCATATCGGGGTATTGAAAGTGTTGGAGGAAGCCGGTATACCGATCGATATCGTGGCTGGGACCAGTATGGGGGCGATTGTCGGAGGTTTGTATGCTATCGGTTACAGCCCGGATGAGATCAAAAGAATGGTAGAGTTGCAAGACTGGGATATGTTGTTGAGCGACAAAGTGAAACGTAGTCATCTCCTCTTCCCCGAAAAAGAGAAGGCGGAACGTTATATAGTCTCTTTACCTTTCGGGTTGGAGAAGAAAGACCGGGTGATCGATGGAGTTGTGAAAGGCCAGAACTTGCAAAATCTCTTTTCAGACCTGACGATCGGTTATCACGATTCGGTCGATTTTAATTCTTTTCTGATCCCGTTTGCTTGTGTGGCGGTCGATATGGTTAGTGGTAAAGACTATGTATTCCACAAAGGCAGCCTTCCGCTTGCCATGCGTGCCAGTATGGCGATTCCGGCGGTGTTTACCCCTGTCCGGCTGGACAGTATGGTGCTTGTCGATGGCGGGTTGAACAATAACTATCCGGTGGATGTCGCACTTGCTATGGGAGCGGATATCGTTATCGGCGTGGATTTGGCAACGAGCGATCTGCGTAGTTACGACCGCCTGCATTCTCCCGGTGATATCGCAACGCAGATCATCGCTTTGCATGGCTATGACAAATATGAGCGGAACCGTGACCGGACCGATCTGCTGTTTCGTCCGGATATGGAACCTTACCGTTCTTCCAGTTTTGCTCCTGCAGCTCTTGATACGATGTTACACAGGGGAGAAGCTGATGCTCGCCGTCGTTGGAACGAAATCATGGCTTTGAAGCGTAGGATCGGTCTTTCGGATACCGATACCTTTTCTATACAGTCGCGGCGCCTGGCGCATCGTCCTGTTTTGCCTGCCGATACATTCTATGTCCGTCATATCCGTTTCGATGGAGCCGATCCGCGCGACCTGAACTGGTTGCATCGTATCTGTGCGCTAAAGGAGAACAGCCATATTACGTTGAAGGAACTGCGCAAATCCATGTCTATTCTGGTCGGGACAAATGCCTATGCTTATGTAAACTACAAACTGACCGGCGAGAGCCAGCAGGATCTGGTCTTGACCTTGCAGCCTAAATCGGAAAGTTCTGTGAATTTAGGTATACGTTTCGATTCGGAGGAAATCATCGGAGTGCTGGTGAATGCCACCTATCATAAGGGGAAACGGAATCATTCCCGTTTTGCTTTTACCGGGCGTGTGGGGAGTAAGATATCTTCTGCTATGCTGGATTACTCGATAGAACGTTCTCCGCTGCGCAATTTCAATTTGTCGTATAAGTTCAGCTATAATAATTTGGACATTTATGAGAAGGGAGATAAACGGTTTAACACCACCTATACACACCATCTTGCAGAATTCGCTTATTCGGATATGAACTGGTTGAGCTTTAAGGTGAAGGCCGGACTGCGTTATGAATATTTTAATTATAATTCCTTTCTTTACACAGGGAGTGATGAATTGTATACTGTGAAACCGGAGGGCTTTTTTAGTTATTTCGCATCGGCACATCTCGAAACATTGGACCGGCGGTATTTCCCAAATAGGGGAGTTTCTTTGGAGGCGGACTATTCACTCTATACGGACAACTTTGTGAAATATAACGGTAGCTCTCCTTTCTCGGCTATCGGCTTGAAGTTTATGACGGTTTGTCCCATTAGTTCACGTTTGAGTTTGTTGCCTGCGTTTTACGGGCGTGTCCTGATCGGGGGAAATACGGCTTTTCCGTTCTTAAATGCGATCGGTGGGGAGACGTTCGGACGTTATTTGTCTCAGCAATTGCCTTTTGCCGGGATCAATCATGTGGAAATCCTGGATAATTCGGTCGTGGTGGCTCGCCTCCAGCTCCGGCAACGTATTGCGGGGAACAATTATATCACGCTGACCGGCAACTATGGCATTCATAACAACGATTTTTTTCATCTGCTGGAGGGGAAAAGCCTTTGGGGAGGCAGCCTGGGATATGCCTATAACAGTATTGCCGGTCCTTTGAGTGCAACGTTCGGCATGTCCAACCGTAATTCGCATTTGCAGTTTTATATGAATTTGGGATTTATGTTTTAAATAATATATCAAAGGATGAATGCAGAAATAATACAATTCCTGACGGAACTGCGTCAGAACAATAACCGGGAATGGTTTCAGGCCAATAAAAGCCGTTACGATTCCCTTCGCAAGGGTTTTATTGACGAAGTACAACAACTGATTGACCGGATCGCCCTCTTCGATCCGGAAATAGCCGGATTGGAGGCGAAAGATTGCCTGTTCCGCATTTACCGGGATATTCGTTTTTCACCGGACAAGACTCCGTATAAGATTCATTTTGCAGCCTATATGGCTTCCTGTGGCGGACGGGGCAGCGAGCGTGCCGGCTATTATATTCATCTTGAACCGGGTGGCTGCCTGCTTTCGGGAGGTGTTTGGTGTCCGCCGCCTGCCTTGCTGAAAGCACTCCGTAAAGACATTTATGAAAATATAGAAGATTTTGTCGCCATCATGGAAAAGCCGGCTTTCAAGAAGACATATCCGACAATGGAGGGTGAAGTCCTGAAACGTATGCCTGCCGGCTATCCTTCCGATTTCAAATATGACGAAATCCTACGTCACAAAGATTTCAGTGTCGTCTCCTATAAACCGGATGAATTCTTTTTCGAACCGGATTGGATGGATAAGGCCGTTGAAGATTTCAAACTTTTATATCCGTTCAACCAATTCTTGAATTATACGGTGGATGAGTATTTAGGAAGAGTCTGATTGTCTCGTCCTGAAATAGGTTGACCATGCCTCTTCGGTTTCACCTCTATATATTTAAGTGAAAAACAAAGACGTTACAATATCAATTAATCAACAAATACACAGGTATTAACAACTATTACTACCACTCCTTTGCTTTTCGCCCTTAGTCGAAAAGGTTTTTGACCAGTGTCGAAAGGGCTTTTGACCAAGGGCGAAAAGGCTTTCGACTAAAGGCAAAAGGTCTATGAGCAGGCTGTTTGACAATAGTAGCATGGCGATTGTCACTTAAATAGAGCCTTCCGGAGCTGATTTGGTCTCTGATGAAGGTTGACGCTTACTTTCAATATATATTTTCTGTGTTTCGTAATATTTTTATCGAAAAACAATAAAAATATTTGGTGGAGTCAGAAATAATATATTCTTTTGAATATCGAAAAACGATAAATATTATTTGAAAAACGAACAATAATTACATAAAACATTATGAAACAATTCTTCAAAACGGTATTTGCATCCACGCTGGGAGTGTTGGTTGCTTTGGGAATCGTAACAATGGGTTCCATTTTTTTCATCATAGGAGTAGCCGCCAGTGCTGACGGTTCTTCCGAGTACAAACCGGATAAGAACACGGTGTTCAAATTGTCTTTGGATGGTGTCTTGGTCGATCAGGCTGTGAAGAATCCTTTTTCGGAACTGATGGGAGAAAGTAGCAATCAAATGGCTGTGTCGGATGTGATCAAAGCGATCCGCCGTGCAAAGGCAAACGATAATATTAAAGGTATTTATCTGGAAGCCGGTTCGCTTTCTACAGGCTTTGCAGGGATTGAGGCGATCCGCCGCGAGTTGGAGGACTTTAAGGATAGCGGTAAGTTTATCGTGTCATACGGCGATTATTATACGCAGGGGGCTTATTACCTGTGTAGCGTAGCTGACTCTGTTTTCCTAAATCCGCAAGGTAGCGTCTCGTTGGTTGGTCTTGCATCACAGGGGTTGTTTTTTACCGGGTTGGCTGAGAAAATCGGAGTGGAACATTATATCTTTAAGGTTGGAACTTATAAGAGTGCCGTAGAACCGTTTTTCCTGAAAAAGTTTAGCGATGCCAATCGTGAACAGTTGACTTCTTTCTTGGGCAGCGTATGGGGAAACTTGACAACCGCTATCGAGAAAAGCCGTAATATCTCTTCCGACGAATTGGATCGTTACCTGAACGAAGGTCTTGCAATGGGCCAGGCTTCCAATGCTGTCGATTATAAATTGGCGGACGGGCTTCGTTATCGGTATGAGGTGGAAAACTGTGTGAAAGAAATGGCCGGACAGGATGTGAAGGGCAAGCTGAAAACTGCCGGAGTGGACAAAATTGTCTCTATCAAAGTAAAAGAAAAAGAGAACAAGAATAAGATCGCTGTCTTGTATGCGGAAGGTGAAATCCGAGACGAAGATTCTTCTTCTCCTTTCAGTGCCGACGAACAGGTGATTTCAGAAGAAATGGCAAATAAATTGCGCAAGCTGAAAGATGACGATGATGTAAAAGCCGTAGTCTTTCGTGTGAACTCTCCGGGCGGTAGCGCTTATATCTCCGAACAGATATGGAAAGAAGTGGTCGAGCTGAAAGCTAAGAAGCCGATCGTTGTTTCGATGGGTAACTATGCTGCTTCCGGTGGCTATTACATCTCTTGTGCCGCAAACAAGATTGTCGCCGAACGTACGACTTTGACAGGTTCAATCGGTGTATTCGGTGTCGTCCGTAATTTTACCGGAACATTTGATAAGGTAGGTGTAACTACGGATATCGTAAAGACAAATACATTCGCTGATTTGGGGGACATCAGTCGTCCGATGCGTGAAGATGAAAAGGCGTTGATCCAGCGTGGTGTAGAACAAACATATGATTTATTCCTGACTCGTTGCGCAGATGGCCGCGGCATGACAAAAGCTGAGATCGATTCGATCGGACAAGGACGTGTATGGACAGGCGAACAGGCATTGGAAAGAGGTTTGGTCGACCAGTTGGGCGGCATGGATGATGCGATCAAAGAGGCTGCGACTTTAGCGGAATTGACTGATTATTCTGTAATAGTAGCAGATGGCCCGAAAGATTTCTTTACCAAATTCATGGAGAAGCAGATGGATGAAGTAAAAGTCTCCATCGCCAAATCTGTAATGGGCGAAGAGCAATTCAAACTGTTCTCAACGATCCGCCGGGCTGAAACGGAATCCGGTATTATTGCCCGTATGCCGTTTGATATAAAAGGTTTATAATGGAAGGTAGGGCGGGGTTTGCCCGCCCTTCTTCTTAAGCAAGAATGCTATAGGTTATGAAAAAGCAATTGAATTTAATCTGTGTTTTGATATTTTTCTTTGTCGGTTTGTCTTTGGTTCCGAGCATCTATTCGATGGGTAATGCATTTGTGGACGGTTTCAAAGAAGGAATGTCACAGGCTGAAGAAGCGCATGAGCAGGGAACAACAAACATTAGTGCGGGAATATTAAGCCCGATGACTCTTAGTTTATGGCCGAAATCTTTGGCTGCCACTTCAGATAAGCTATTCAATCAGAAGGATCAGGAGTGGTATCCGGCTTCACATATCAAGACATTGGTCTGGGCGAAATCCAAAGATGTTGGAATTGCAAGATATGTAAGTTTCCTTATACTGATCGGTCTGTTCTTTATTATAAAAGCGATCATCCAATTCTATAAGCTTATCAATGCGATTAATCACGAGGTGATATTCGATTGGATGAATGTACGCCGTTTGAATCGCATCGGACGCAATCTGCTGATCTCTTTCATACTGACACAAGCTTATATGATAACGAATTACTGGGAGGCAACCCGATTATTCGAGTTGGAAGGTTATGAACATAATTTCTGGTGTGACTTTCAGCCGATGACATTGATAATGGGCCTGATTGCTTTATTGGTAGGTCGTATTTTTGCAATCGGTCTGCAGATGAAAGAGGAACAGGAGTTGACAATTTAAGAATCTGATCATGATAAATAAGACACAAGCGATGTCTTTTTTATTGTTCCGGCAGTTTGAGTCTATGTATTCTTTCGGATATGATTGTGAATGGAATTTCGGTCTTGCTTATAATTTATTACCCGAATGTCTGTTCCGTATATGAAATAATGGGGGAATGCCCTTTACTGGGTTCTCCGTTCTTAGTATAATATTATCTGCTGCCTGTATTTATTGCTTGAATCGGAGTTTGAGTATTCCAGCTTGGCAAACATCTGGAGATGCGGGTAGTGAAATTCATAATGTCGTAATTGACGAATAATCAGAGGAGTAAGATATGGCTATAATAGTGAATTTGGATGTGATGATGGCAAAAAGAAAGATCACTTTGGGTGATTTGGCCGATCGTATCGGTATTACCCCGGCAAATCTTTCGATCTTAAAGACGGGTAAAGCCAAAGCTATACGCTTTTCTACTCTTGAGGCAATTTGTAAGGAGCTCGATTGCCAACCGGCGGATATACTCGAATTTAAGGAAGATGAAACGTGAAGTCTTGGATATGAATGATTGTTTTCTTACAATATGTAAGTATGCCAGGCTATATAAAGGCGGATGAAGTGCTTAATATTGTTAAATTAGATGTGTATGCTGACAATATGTAAGCAAAAGTTTGGTTGGTTATGGAATAGTACCTACATTTGCACCGCAATTTGAAAGTAATCTTAAAGTAATAATTATATGAAGACTTCGATTTTAAGTAAAAGCATTCTTGTTCTTGCAGTTATGTTCTTGTGTAATCTTGCAATGAGCGCAGCCTCTCCCAGAGAGTACATGTATGATACGAAGGAAGAGAATGGTAAGGTTATTTCAAAAGTCATTTTCTTAAATGACAATGGGCTTTTGAATAAAGAAGTTAAATATGAATTTTCTTACAATGAAAACGGCAAAGTGTCAGAAAAGAAGGCATATCGCTGGAATAAGAGTAAGGATGAGTGGGTTCCCTATTATCTGACGACTTATTCATACGATGCAGAAACAGGGGAAATCAACACCACATACGGAATGTGGGATAAAAAGAAGAAAAGTTTTAGCTTAAATGTCCAGAATATGGTTGCTCCGGCAACAAGTTATAACGACATTTTCTCATAATACCTATTTTAGAATATTTCATAGACACAACCGAAAATGGCGCGAATAACAAAAGACGTGAGTCCCTGTTATTAGCGCCATTTTCATTTGCTCCGATCATTTTCGTGATCTCACGAAAATGATCGGAGTTTATCTTGTTTTTATTTAATGATCTTCTCTATTTCCGAAAGATTCTTCTCTACATCGGCGTCTGTGACTTCGTAGTTTGTCAGGTCGCCTGCCAGATACTGGTCGTAAGCGGCCATGTCGATCAAGCCGTGACCGGACAGGTTGAACAGGATCGTACGTGGTTTGCCTTCGATTTTAGCCTGCTCTGCTTCGCGAATAGCGGCAGCGATAGCGTGGGAAGATTCGGGTGCCGGTATAATGCCTTCGCTCTGAGCGAATAACGTGGCAGCTTTGAATGTTTCAAGCTGCTGGATATCTACAGCATCCATCAGGCCGTCTTTCTTTAATTGGCTGACGATAGAACCTGCACCGTGATAACGCAGACCGCCTGCGTGTATATTGGCCGGGGCGAAGTTATGCCCTAAAGTGAACATCGGAAGCAGTGGCGTGTAGCCGGCTTCGTCACCGAAGTCGTACTGGAATTGTCCACGTGTCAGTTTCGGGCAGGAGGCCGGTTCGGCAGCCACGATACGGATATTTTTTCCTTGTGTCAGCTTATGACGCAGGAATGGGAATGCAATACCGGAGAAGTTTGAACCACCACCGAAACAAGCGATAACTACGTCCGGGTATTCTCCCGCCATCTCCATTTGTTTTTCAGCTTCCAGGCCGATAACTGTCTGGTGGAGCATCACATGGTTCAGCACGCTACCCAATACATATTTGCAATTGGGCGTCTGCATAGCCAACTCGACCGCTTCGGAGATGGCTGTTCCCAGGCTTCCCTGATAATTCGGGTGCTTGGTGATAATGTCGCGGCCCGCACGTGTACTCATACTGGGCGAGGCGATCACCTCGGCTCCGAACGTCTGCATGATAGAACGGCGGTAGGGTTTCTGGTTGTAGCTGACCTTTACCATATAGACAGCCAGTTCCAATCCGAAATGTTTGGCGGCCATAGCCATGGAAGCTCCCCATTGTCCGGCGCCTGTTTCGGTCGTGACATTGGTCACGCCTTCCTTTTTGCAGAAATAGGCCTGCGGAATAGCGGAATTCAGTTTATGAGATCCGACAGGGCTGACACTTTCGTTCTTGAAGTAGATGTGAGCCGGCGTGTCGAGTGCTTTTTCAAGTCCGTAAGCGCGGACCAACGGAGTCGGACGCCAGATTTTATACATGTCGCGAACTTCTTCCGGGATTTCGATCCAGGCATCCGTCTGGTTCATCTCCTGGTCTACCAATCCTTTGGCAAATAGAGGATAGAGATCTTCAGGCTTGAGCGGTTCCTTTGTTTTGGGGTTGAGCGGAGGAAGCGGTTTATTCTCCATGTCTGCTACGATGTTGTACCAGGCTGTAGGAATATCTTTCTCCTGCAGTAAAAATTTCTTACTTTCCATGATGTTGTTATGTAGTTTACATTATTAATCGATTTGGCCTTTAAGGCTTACAACTTGGAAGCAAAGTAACAAATAATATTTCGTTCTTCAAATGAAATACAGGAAAATATATATCTTTGTGGCTCAACTCTGTTAAACTGGTAACAAACTATAAGAATGAAAAAGCTGATATTACTGCTGGCCGGCATCTGCATGGCCTTTCCGGCATTCCACATCTTGGATTAATTT
The DNA here is from genome assembly GCF_019041495.1 of Parabacteroides sp. MSK.9.14. Classification (NCBI taxonomy): domain Bacteria; kingdom Pseudomonadati; phylum Bacteroidota; class Bacteroidia; order Bacteroidales; family Tannerellaceae; genus Parabacteroides; species Parabacteroides sp. MSK.9.14. The sequence continues at coordinate 232,934 of NZ_JAHPXO010000002.1, read as the reverse complement.
CACCTGCGGGACGAAATGGAAGGGGCACTTCTTTGCCGGTTATACCAAGAACTTGGGAACGGCCGACGTATTAGTTTCCGCCACCGAGTATGGTATTGGATATAGACCAGGTTTTCTCTACCAATATCGCTTTCTCCTACAATCTGCCCCATTGGCAAATCGGTATGGAATATATGCCGACGACAGCTTGGTATGGTGATACGGACAAAGCCTTCGGCAAGACCGTAAATACGCATAGTGTCACGAACCATCGTATATTGGGACTTGTGATGTATTACTTTTAAAGGTTCGAAGAATTTCCCTGTTCCTTTTTCCAAGCGTTTTTCAGAGATTATCCTTGAATAAAACTATGGTTCCTAAAATAGGAACTATGACTTGCTTGGTGTGGATGTATTAATAATGTTATCCTCTCCGTTTTTTGTATGGGTGTCAGGGGTGCTTTTACCAGGATATTTCCTGTTTTTCGGATAAGGTTAAGGTGTAGTAAGACTCTTCCTGTTTTGCAGTAATCCCAAACTTCCTTACCTTTGCAATCAATTTGAAAAGACAGAAATGAAAAGATATTTGCTACTCTTCGCGGCCTTATACATGGTTACGGCCGGTCATGCTCAGAAAAAGAATTTTTCTTATAAATTTTATGGACAGGTGCGTGGCGACCTGTTTTATAATTCACGTGCCAATGCTGAAATTGTGGATGGGCTATTCCACCTTTATCCTAAAGACAAGAATTTGGATGCCGATGGTAATGACCTGAATGCCACGGCAAACGGGAGTTTCTATCTGCTCTATTCCCGTTTGGGAGTAGACGTGACGGGACCGAATATCGGGAAAGCCGTGACAACAGCCAAGTTAGAGGCGGATTTTCGCGGCTCCGGAAGCAACTGGGCGGTCTTGCGTATTCGCCATGCTTATGTCAACTTAGATTGGGGAAAATCGGCGGTACTGGTAGGACAAACCTGGCATCCGTTGTTCGGCGATGTATCTCCGCAAATGTTGAACCTTTCGACCGGTGCGCCTTTCCAACCGTTTAACCGTAGCCCTCAGATCCGTTACCGGTACACGTCGGGCAAAGGGTTGCAGCTGACAGGAGCCGTGTTGTGGCAGTTGCAGTATTTGTCTGCCGGCCCGAACGGAAAAAGCGAGGAATATATCAAGAACAGCTGCATCCCGGAAGTCTACGTCTCGGCTGATTATAAGGTTGATGGTTTGATTGCCGGCGTCGGCATGGAAGTGCTGTCCTTGAAACCCCGACAGCAAACGACGGTGGACGACCGGGTGTATAAAGTGAACGAGCGGGTCACTTCGTTGTCTTTTGAGGCACATGCCAAATATATGACTCAGGATTGGGTGATTGCAGGTAAGACGTTGCTGGCTTCCAATCTGACGCAAGCCTGTATGTTGGGTGGTTATGCGGTTACCTCTGTCGATCCGCGTACAGGTGAACAGGAGTATACGCCTTACCGTCATTCCATGACTTGGCTGAATATAGTCTATGGCAAGAAATGGAAACCGGGAATCTTTGTCGGCTATCTGAAGAACTTAGGAACGGGAAAGACGATTGCCGGGCCGACCTATGGTGTCGGATTGGAGGTGGATCAGGTGTTTACTACTAACCTCCAACTCTCTTATAATCTGCCCCACTGGAAGCTGGGAGTGGAATACAGTCCTTCTCTTGCCTGGTATGGAGATATGAATGCAGAAAATGGTAAAATAGAAAACACGCATTCGGTGACGAACCACCGTGTGTTGGGTGTTCTGATCTATATGTTTTGATGAAAAAGATATTGGTTATAGGTGCTAATGGGTTTGTCGGGAGAAGAATCCTGGATAACCTTTCGGAGAACGGAGCCTGCGAAGTATTCGGCTGTTCCCTTCATCCGGATATCCGTCCGGAAGGGACCCATACTTTCGTTCGGTTGGACATCAACGACTATCCGGCGGTGGAGGCTTTGTTCGACCATATCTGTCCTGATGTCGTTGTCAATTGTTCGGCTCTTTCCGTCCCGGATTATTGCGAGCAGCACCGTGAGGAGGCGTATGCCATTAACGTGTCGGCGGTAGAGAACTTGGCGTATTGTTGCGAGCATCAGGGGAGCCGATTGATCCATTTGTCGACAGACTTTGTGTTTGACGGGAGAAGTGACCGTCTTTATACGGAAGAAGATCTGCCCGCTCCGCTCAATTACTATGGCGTGACCAAGTATCAGGGAGAACAGGCGGTAGCGAGTATTTGTCGCAACTATGCTATTGTCCGTGTGGTTGTCGTCTATGGGAAAGCGTTGCCGGGACAGCATGGCAATGTCCTTCAATTAGTCAAGAACCGCTTGGAAGCAGGGCAAGAGATCCGTGTCGTCGCCGATCAATATCGCACACCGACTTGGGTAGAGGATATTGCCGATGGAGTGGAACGGCTTGTGCATACCGATGATTCCGGTATTTATCATATCTGTGGCGCGGAATATCTTTCTATCGCAGAAATGGCATACCGTGTAGCCGATTATTTCGGACTGGATCGTTCACTGATCTGTCCGGTCACAACGGAAGAGATGAAGGAGGCAACGCCACGTCCACGCAATAGCGGACTGTCCATCGAAAAAGCAAAACGCGAATTGGGCTATCGCCCGCATACGCTGGAAGAAGGACTGAAAGAAATGAAGATATAATTTAGGCACGGATTACACGGAAAGAAAATAAATTTATCCGTGTAAATCCGTGCCTAAAAGATCCTGATAAAGGAGTTTTGACATCTCCTTCTCTTTATATCCAAATATCGTATACTGTTTATCCGATATTCTTTACTTTTAACAGATATTCTGCAATCTGTACAGCATTCAGGGCTGCCCCTTTTTTGATCTGGTCGCTCACCGTCCAGAATGTCAAGCCGTTCGGGTTCGTGATATCCTTACGGATACGGCCCACATAAACTGGGTCTTTTCCAGCGATGAACAACGGCATCGGATAGTCTTTCTTCGCTGGTTCGTCCTGCAGAACGACACCTTCGGCTTCGGCGAACGCCTTACGAGCTTCTTCTACGCTGACCGGTCGTTCTGTCTCTACCCAAGTCGCTTCGCTGTGGGCACGCATAACCGGAACACGTACACAAGTTGCGCTCACCTCGATGTCAGAGTGCATGATCTTGCGTGTTTCGTTATACATCTTCATCTCTTCCTTCGTGTAGCCGTTATCCGTAAATACGTCTACGTGAGGGATGACATTGTAAGCCAGTTGATAAGCGAACTTTTCCACAGTCGGTTCTTCGCCTTTCAGCAGTTGTTCATATTGTTTTACCAGTTCGGCCATTGCTGTTGCGCCTGCACCGCTGGCAGCCTGGTAGGTCGATACGTGTACACGCTTGATGTGCGACAGGCCTTCGATTGCCTTCAATGCAACGACCATCTGGATGGTGGTACAGTTCGGATTGGCAATGATACCGCGCGGACGATTCAGTGCATCTTCCGGGTTCACTTCGGGAACTACCAAAGGTACATCGTTGTCCATGCGGAATGCGCTGGAATTGTCGATCATCACAGTACCATATTTCGTAATGGTTTCTGCGAATTCGATAGAAGTACCGCCACCGGCCGAAACAAAAGCAACATCGATTCCCTTGAAGTCGTCGTTATGCTTAAGCTCCTTGACGGTAATTTGTTTACCACGGAAAGTATAAACACGTCCGGCACTGCGAGATGAGCCAAAAAGCACAAGCTCATCCATTGGGAAGTTTCTCTCGTCGAGTACGCGCAGGAATTCCTGTCCTACCGCTCCACTCACTCCAACAATTGCTACTTTCATTTTGAGCACTAATTAATTTGTTTATAAAAAAAATAGTATAACTTTACAACGTTTACAGAAAGCTTTGCATTTCCTTCATTACAACGTTTTGGGGTGCAAAGATATGCAAATTATAAACAAAACTAGAATGCTATGAAACAATTTATTCTTTATCTCTTCATATTACTTCCTTTTTGTGTGAATTCACAGGTGAATGAGACGTTTGACGGCCCGATGTTGGGGGCCGACTGGATCGGCAAAGACAGAGGGCAGTTTGCAGTCAATGCCGATGGCAGGCTTCAGTTGAATATCGAACCGACAGAGTCAGGTACTGCTTCCATAGGCAAAGAAATCGCCTATTCGCCCGATATGCAATGGGAGTTCGATGTTTATATGCAAAACCAACCGAGCGACGAGAACAAATTATGCATCTATTTGTATCAGGAAAATCAAGAACGTTATTATTATGTACGTCTCGGGAATACCGGCAACAAGGAACTAGGACTGAAGCGTAACGGAAACGGGAATTTGATTCTGCCACAGACCGATTTTGAAGAGTCGCCATTGTTGTTACATGTGAAAGTGACGCTTGAAGACAATCTCCGGTGGAGTTTGTATTACAAGACAGACGATATGGAGGGATACCGCCTTGAAGGTTCAGCCATGTACACGATCGAAGAGCCGGTTGAGAGAGGCAACTTGGTGTTTACGTTTTATTACACGAAGACACGAAGTTCTCTTTTCAGCATAGATAATGTGTGTGTGCTTAATCGGGTGACGGAGACACCGATCGAGCCGGACAAGCCTGAAGAAGAACCGGGAGAATCAGAAAGTCCGCCAAAGTTGCTTGAGATCGAGCCACTATCGGCCTCCAACTTGCTGTTCGCTTTTGATAAGCCGGTTGATATTGATAAGGCTGTCTTCAGTATTTCGGATATTGGAGACGCTTACCTCAAAAGGTATGTAGATGCAGGGACGAAGCAATTCGTAAGCACTTTTTTCGATCAAGAGATGCAGTTGGACCATTCATACACGATCTCTTATGCCGGTCTTCGCTCTTTGTCGGGAAAGGCGATGCCGGATGAAGCTGTCGAAGTCGTGTTGAGAGGGGAAGAAGAACCTGGGACGGATAAGCCGGAACCGAAGCCTGATCCGGATGAACCGGAGAGCTATCCAGCAGGTTCGGTCGTTATCAATGAAGTCATGGCAAAGCCGGGAGATGGAAGAATGGTGGAATATATCGAATTACATAATACGACTGCTGCTACCGTCTCGTTGGACGGATGGGTGTACAAGAATGTGACGGGGAAGAAGACGAAAGCCCTGCCAGAGATGGATTTGCCTGCTGGCGGATATGCAGTTTTACTGGACCAGGAGGATGCGTTCTCCTTCCCTGTCCAAACGTTGCTGATTCCTATCGAGAAGTTTCCGGCTTTGAATGACAAAGGAGCTGTATTGCAATTGTGGGATGCTGCCGGGGGCAAGATAGAAGAAGTGGCGTATGAAGCGGCTACCTCCGGAGTGTCGTGGGAACGAGGCACTTCAGGCTGGCATCTTTCTACTGATCCACGTGGTGGAACTCCCGGTGCCGTTAATTCTTCTCCCGATAAGGAGGAAGATCCGCCGGTAGATCCAGACCGACCCGATGTCCCGGATAATCCGGATGATCCCAACATTCCGGGAGTCACAGAACTGATCCAACCCGGAGAAATCATCATTAACGAGTTGCTCCCTGACCCATATGTCGGAGGCAGCGAATATATCGAATTGTATAATCGTTCGGAGCATTCCTTGTCTTTGTCCGCCCTTTCTGTCGCCATCCGTAAATCGGACGGAACACTTAGCACTCGCTATCCATTGACTTCCGTCCTGCATAATCTGGAGGCAAAAAGTTACCTCCTCTTGACCAAGAACTTGGAAGGTGTGACTTCTTTTTATGATATAGCCGATCCGTCTGCTCTTTGCGGATTGGCCAAGCTTCCTATTCTTGCCAATACATCTTCTACCTTGGTATTGTTTCGTACAGCGGATGAAATAATAATAGATGAAGTCGCCTATTCGTCTAAATGGCATGCTCATTCAGTCAAAAATAAAAAAGGAGTTGCCCTTGAGCGTATCGATCCGGATGCCGCTACACAAGACGCGGCAAACTGGACCTCCGCTTCCGAAACAGTTGGCTATGGCACACCTGGCTATCAGAACTCCCAATACAAAGACGCTTCATCGGGCGGTGCCACGGGTATAGAACCTCCTGTGTGGATAGAAGAGTCCGGTAGTTACACGGTGTCCTACCTGCTCGACCGTCCGGGATATAGCTGTCGCGCTTTCGTTTTCAATACCTCCGGTCTGCGTGTAGCTGATATATCCAATCATGAGTTGTTAGGCATCTCCGGTAAGATTACATGGAGTGGCGTAGCCAACAACGGAAGTCCGTTGCAAACAGGTGTCTATATCTTTTATGCTGAAATATACCACCCCGAAGGTACGGTGAAACGCTTTAAAAAGGCTTTCCTGATCCGGTGATAGAGGATTTATTCATAAACTGCCTTATACCAGCCGACTCTTTGTTTATACCATTCGAGCATTTTGGGTAGAGATTCTTGCGGAACGAAAATGGTCAGGCCGCAATAGCTTTTGATCGGCAACGCATTTCCTATGGCGGCGTAGTAGGATTTGGGCGTATGGGCCTTGTAGACGACTGCTTTATCCAGGCAACTGATGAAACGATCGTATTGTTCGGCTGTCGCCAACTGCTTGATATAATCATTGAAGTCATAAAGCATTCCTGGGCTACGGTATAAATATTCCAGTCTTTGCATTTTCTTTGGATCGAGACTGTAAATATCGCTTTCGGTCTTATCTGCCAAGATATCATGTGTTACGCTTTTCAGATTATCCAGTTCGCTTGTTTTCGTGAGCGATACGGTCGCATACGGATAGGTATTGTTCAGGTAATGGTTGTAGAATGTTTCACCAACCTTTTCCAGTTGCAGGTCAGTAGCGAACAGTTGCGGCATCATCTCTTCATAAGGCCATCCGTCCGCCATTGTTTCGGTGGGAGAAGCTAAGATATATTCAGCTTTGTTTCTAAGCTCATAAGTGCATTCGACGCTTGCCATGTAGCAGGCATCGAACAGGATAAAATCAAATAGATCATCTGGCAGTCCCTTTGCCAGATCGTCGATCTCCATCCAGTTGTTGCCGTCCTGTCCGAACGCTTTCAGCTTATTCTGGTAGTCGGAAGGAAGCCAGGCTGTCCCATGGCTCCATAACACCAACCCGTAACTGTCTGCCGGATATTGTGAAACCACTTCGCCGATCACGCTCCGCATCACGTCCGGATCAGCCGAATTCTGCTTTTCATAGTCCTTCAGATGGATTTTCTTGACAACACCGTTTTCTTCTTTTATCCGGAGAAGTTCCGGGGGCGAACCGGCGGGAGCATAATAAACGATCAGGTTTCCTCCGTTGAGATTTTTGCTGGTCGCCCCTTCTATCATGCTTTCTATGTTTTTCGAGGCGAAGCTGTTGAGGCTGTTATTGGCCATCATATAGACTAATATGGTGCGGGTTGTCCGGGGTTCCGGAGTCTCGTTCTCGGAGCAGCTTGTGAATCCTAGGCAAAGGATGATAAACAGAGTGATAAGTTTAAATTTCATATACCCCCAATACTAAATAGTTTATTCTACAAAGATATGCAATAAATCTGTCCGAATGTGTATTCAGTATCGATTCTGTTTATAAATATATAGATTTTACATATTTAAATAGGTGTCGGTTCCGATATGCGGCACTCTGAGAAATCGGCCTGGGATGACCCGGTAAATTAATCCGTTTCATACCATCAACTAAATCAAAACACCCCAAGAACTAATTCATAACATATAGTAAAGTATCTGTTGGTAGTCACTATCTATTGCCTATATGTAGTACTACCTATAGACGATATGTAGTGCTACCTATTTGCGATAAGTAGTACTACATATAAATAATATACTGTATGTCTTGATTTAGTTTACTATGACTTCCGAGTTAGTTTAGGGTATGTTTCGGATTAGTTGTTCCGCGAGGGTGGGAGATTCCGGATGAATTGCTTTTTTAATCAAAAGGTTGGAATATATGAAATAGATTGATTTCTACACGTTTTCGTCTCTTTCGTTGCGGATGGCGCGTGGAGATTTGCCGAAGTTGGCCCGGCAGAAATGGGAAAAGTTAGACAAGGATTCGAAACCGTACTTATAGCAGATCTCGGATATGCTTGCATTCGTGGTTATCAGGTCGTTTTGTATATCCAGGCATTTCTTTTTGGTCATCCATTGGTAAGCAGGCTCTCCGAACGTATCTTTGAATAAACGCCGGAAGGTGGTAGTGCTGTATCCTCCTAATTGAGCAAAAGACTCGACATCTTTCGCTTTCAGGTAATTTTGCATGACAAAGTAGCGGAATGTTTGGCTATACCTATATATAGGTGCATAAAAATAGGCGATCTCTTTCAATGTATAATAGCAGTTGAGCAGGAAATACAACTCCGTCTGCTTGGCTTTCAGGAATTCCACACACAGGAGTTCGTTGTTGAGGTACATTTTGAGCCCGTTGATAAAAAGGCGCAAAGGGAAACACATATCCATGACGACAGGGAGCATGGGAGACTCTTTCGCCAGTTCCAGTCCTTTGTTGAAACGGTCGGTACAAATGTTTTGCGGAGTCTCGAACAGGTAAAGGATGCATTCCGTGGATTCCAGGATGTGGAACTCTACACGTGAACCGATCGGCTGCATGATGAACTGCCCGTCGTGAAATACCGTATCCGGATGCTCGTCGCTGGTTACCCGAACGGAGCCGGATATCAGAAAATAGATCGTATTTTGTGAACACCGTTCTTTCGGGATCATCATTCCTTTCGGGAAAGAACGGTATTTGAATATCTGTTTCTGATAGTGGGAGCAAGAAGAACAGTCTGTATATTTCTGACAGATAAAATCTGACATCCGTGGCTGAATTTAAAGTTTTACCTTTTTGCTTTTACCTTGATTTTCATTATGGAAACGATCTACGGCTGTGACTACATAACGGTATTTGCGCTTTCCGTCGTCGTAGGGTAGCAGATAGTTCGTCTCGCGTGTGACCGCTACGATCTTAGAAGGATCGTCCAGATTGACCGATTCCTTGTTTTCGAAGCGGTAAATGACGAAATAGCTTGCCAATTCGGGATTGGTCTTGCTCTGTTCCGCCTGCCAGTGCAACATATAGCCCTGGGCAGTCCATTCGGCTTTCAGTTTCTTGACCTCTTGCGGAGCCCGGTTGTGCAGATGGGTGTAGGCCGGGATCAATGCCGGATAACGGTGGTAGTTCTGTTTCAGGCTGTCGGCCACCCCTTTGTTATTCCAGAGTATTTCGTTTGCAGGCCAAAAGCAATTGCCTTTTACTTTCGAGAGTGAACGTTCGTAAAGCATTTTGCGGGTGAGCTGGTCTGCTTTCATGGTACGTGCTACGTTTTGGCCGATATACAGATGCGTGCCTTCCCGCGTCGCGTTTTTGTTCCACCATTGGATCAGCGTGATATAGTCGGCAGCCGGATGTCCGATCTCCCAATATATCTGTGGAATGTTATAGTCTATCCAACCCTCTTTTACCCAGCGTGCCACATCGGCATACAGGTCGTCGTAGTTTTGCAATCCGTTGGTGTTGCTGCCTGAACCGTCGGGTGTGCTTTTTTTGTTGCGGTAGATGCCGAACGGACTGATGCCGAATCTTACCCACGGTTTGGATAATAGGATGGTACGCTTGATCTCACGAATCAGCTTGTTTACATTTTCTCTTCGCCATTCTGCACGTTGTGATACTTTATATCCTTTGTTCAATCCGTATTTTTGAAAACTTTTGTCGTCCGGGAAAGGCATGCCCGCTACCGGATAGGGGTAGAAATAGTCATCCATATGGATCGCGTCTATATCGTAACGGCTCACGATATCCCGTACCACTCGGCAGATGAACTGCCGGCTTTCCGGTAGTCCCGGGTCAAACAGGATTTGCTTGTTGTAGGTCACGAACCATTCCGGATGCTTATTATATATATGTGAATCGGCAAAACGGGTATTCCCGGCTGTGCTTGCCCGATAAGGGTTCAGCCAGGCGTGGAATTCCATATTCCGTTTGTGGCATTCTTCGATCAGGAAGGCCGTCACATCGAAGTCTCCGGCCGGGGCGAGTCCCTGCCTGCCGGTATAGAAACGGCTCCAGGGTTCGATGTCGGATTTATAGAAGGCGTCGGCTTCCGGGCGTACCTGGAAGATGATAGCGTTGATCCCGCATTTTTGCAGATAGTTGAGCTTGCGGATAAAGTCTTTCCGCATTTGTGCGGGTGTCATATCCTTATATTCTCCCTGGAAAGCTGTCTGTATCCAAGCTCCGCGAAATTCTCGTTTCGCTTCTTTTCCAGTCGGTTGCTGCGGTATTTGTTGTGTCGTCTTACAGGATGTTACTGCTCCAAGCAACAAGATCAGTAACAGACGGAGGTGTTTTGCCATCATGAAGTCTGTGATTTGAGATTCTTTTGTTTGTTGTCTTATATACTTTGTACAAGCCGACACAAAGATAGCAAAAGTTTAAAAGTCTCTATCGTTTTTTATGTTATAAACAATGGTTTTGGAAATAATGCTGGATAAAAACTTGTTTGAAAAAGCATTTTTGAAAAGATATAAATCAATATAGAAACCAGAGGTGAAAGATAATCTTGCTACTTTTACCGTCGGAATCTTAAAAAGAACAGATCATGAGAAAACCTCTGTTTAAAACATTGCTTTGCCTTTCGTTGTTGGTCCCTTTTACGGGAAATGGGCAAGATAAAAATGCACTTGAGGCCGGTTTTATGAATCCGGCTGAAAAGGTACAAACTTCCGTTTATTGGTATTGGATCTCCGGGAATATCTCGGAAGAAGGAGTGAAGAAGGACCTGTATTCGATGAAAGAAGCTGGGATCAACCGGGCTTTTATCGGGAATATCGGCTTGGAAGGGATTCATACGCCCTATAAGACCGTTCCGTTTTATAGTGAAGAATGGTGGAAGATATTGCATGCAGCCCTTAAAACAGCGACGGAGTTAGGGATAGAGATCGGTATCTTTAATTCACCCGGATGGAGCCAGTCGGGCGGTCCGTGGGTGAAACCGGAGCAGGCGATGCGTTATCTGGCATCGGTAAAGGCGGAAGTCAGTGGAGGAAAACAGGTAGAAGTGGTTTTGGCGAAACCCGATAAAGACTTTCAGGATGTGAGGGTGATCGCTTTTCCCTCTGTCGAAAAGAAAGCGACCCGGTTGTCGGCGGCAAATGCAAAAGTGACATCTGCTATGTCTTTGCAAAACCTGAACAGCCTGATTGACGGAGATAAGGAGACTGCCGTGCTTTTTACGGAAAAAAGCGAAAAGCCGGTGGCGATTGATTTCAGGACGGACCAACCGTTTACTTTACGCAGTTTGCAAATCTTCCCTGCCCGTCAGCCGATTCAAACCAATGCCCGTTTATTAGTAAAAGAGAACGGAGGCTATCGGATGCTGTCCGAATTTAAGATCGACCGTTTCAATGCGAATTTGAATGTCGGCTTCGATCCGTATGCTCCGGTTGTTATCTCTGTCCCGGAGACGACGGCAAGCGAGTTCCGGTTGGAACTGGCTAACACGGCATCTGGTATGGGATTGGGAGAGGTGGAATTCTTGTCCCTTCCTGCTGTGGAACGTTATCCCGAAAAGACATTAGCCAAGATGTTTCAGACTCCGCTTCCTTATTGGCATGAATACCAGTGGCCGGTACAACCGGAAGTGGGTGATCCCTCTCTGGTTATCGATCCGGGGAAAGTATTGGATATTTCTGCTTTCTTGCAAGGAGACCGCCTTGTCTGGAAAGCTCCGGCGGGAGAATGGACGATCCTGCGTACCGGTATGCTCCCGACGGGCGTGACGAACAGCCCGGCTGATCCCGAAGCAACCGGACTGGAGATAGATAAGATGAGCCGCAAGCATGTAGAAGCGCATTTCGAGGCTTTCATGGGTGAAATCTACCGTCGTATTCCGGCTGAAGACCGTGCTTGTTGGAAAGTAGTCGTACAAGATAGTTACGAAACGGGCGGACAAAACTTTACCGACGATTTCTTGTCGGAATTCCAGGCGCGTTACGGCTATGACCCGTTACCGTTTCTTCCCGCTTATGAAGGATATGTGGTCGGGAGCGAGGATCGTTCCGACCGTTTCCTTTGGGATTTGCGCCGTCTGATCGCAGATAAGGTCGCATACGATTATGTCGGCGGCTTACGGGAGGTGTGCCATAAATATGGCTTGACGACCTGGTTGGAAAACTACGGGCACTGGGGGTTCCCCGGTGAGTTCCTGCAATATGGCGGACAATCGGACGAGATAGGAGGAGAGTTCTGGAGTTTTGGCGATTTGGGGAATATCGAGAACCGTGCCGCCTCTTCCTGTGGACATATCTATGGAAAGCAGAAGATTTCGGCCGAATCGTTCACCAGCGGAGGGACGCCTTTCAGCTGTTATCCTGCCATGATGAAACAGCGTGGCGACCGTTTCTTTACGGAAGGAATCAATAATACGTTGTTGCATGTCTATATCTCGCAGCCTTCGGAAGAACGGGAGCCGGGGATGAACGCCTGGTTCAGCAGCGAATTCAACCGGCTGAACACTTGGTATCCACAGATGGATTTGTTTACATCCTATCTGAAACGAGTCAACTATATGTTGCAACAAGGCTTGAATATTGCCGATGTCGCTTATTTCATCGGCGAAGATGCTCCCAAGATGACCGGTATCGTAGACCCTGAACTGCCGAAAGGCTACCAGTTCGATTATATCAATGCCGAGGTGATCGAGCGCGACCTCTTTGTCAAGGACGGTTTACTGACGTTGCCTCACGGCACTCAATACCGGATACTGGTACTTCCGAAGCTTGAAACCATGCGTCCCGAACTGCTTGCCAAGATCAAGAAACTGATCGAAGACGGCGCAGTTGTCTTAGGTCCGGCTCCGAAACGTTCGCCGAGTGGAGAATCATTCCCGACGGCTGACAGGCAGGTTGAAAAGTTGGCCGGCGAATTATGGTCAGGTCTGGACGGGCGAAGTGTGAAGGCTGTCAAAAGAGGAAAGGGCGAATTGCTGTTCGGTATGACAATGGAGGAGGCCTTGAAGTATATCGGTTGTGTGCCGGATTGCGGATTGCCGGCAGATGCTCCGGTTCTCTATGGACATCGTTCTGCCGGAGATGCCGATATCTATTTTATCTCCAACCAGAAAGACGAGATGATTGAGATCCGTCCGGAATTTCGTATCCGTTCAAGGCAACCGGAATTGTGGGATGCGACAACAGGCCGTATTCGTACGCTTCCGGCCTATGAGGAGACAGCTGCGGGGACAGTCGTTCCATTGAAGTTGTATCCTTATGAGAGTGCTTTCGTCGTGTTCCGTCGGCCGGCCACAAAAGCAGAGGGGACAGGGTTACAACTAAACTATCCGGTTCTGCAGACGCTCGTCCGCCTGGATGCTCCCTGGAAAGTGTCCTTTGAGGAAAAGAGAAGAGGCCCCGCAAGCCAGACCTTTGCCCGCCTGGAAGATATCAGTAAGAACGAGAACCCCGATATCCGCTATTATTCCGGTACGATTTGGTACGAAACGGAATTTAAGTTGAAAAAGAAGCCTGAGGGCGAATTGTATCTGAATCTGAACGATGTCGGTGTGATGGCAAAAGTGAAGATCAACGGTCAGTATGCCGGTGGTGTCTGGACGGCTCCCTACCGGGTAAATGTCACGGATTTGGTTCGTAAAGGAAAGAATAAAGTCGAGATAGAGGTCGTTACCACTTGGATGAACCGTTTGATCGGCGACAGCGGTTTGCCGGAATCCGAACGGAAAACCTGGACACCCTGCAATAGCTGGAAACCAACCGATATGTTGCAGAAATCCGGCTTGGTCGGCCCCGTTTGTATAGAATGTGTAAATTGATTGTTTCCGAATGTGAATGTCAGTCGTTTACTTGGCAAAACGGCAATCCTTTTTTACCTTTGCGTTGTTTATATTGGGTACGGATTACACAGATGTGTAATCCGTGTCTATATGTCAGGCTGATAAATCATCATTATGTCCGAAAACAATTCTATATTCATCAAAGGAGCTCGAATCAATAACCTGAAAAATATCGATGTCGAGATCCCCAGAGATAAACTGGTCGTTATAACCGGCCTTTCCGGTAGTGGAAAATCATCATTGGCATTTGATACGTTGTATGCGGAGGGGCAGCGCCGCTATGTGGAGAGCCTTTCGGCCTATGCCCGTCAGTTCTTGGGGCGTATGAGCAAGCCGGAATGTGACTATATCAAAGGTATTCCCCCTGCCATTGCCATCGAACAAAAGGTGAACACCCGTAACCCACGTTCGACGGTGGGAACCTCTACGGAGATATACGAATACCTTCGGCTCCTGTATGCCCGTATCGGGAAAACCATCTCTCCCGTGTCGGGGAAGGAGGTGAAGAAACATCAGGTGAGCGATATCGTGAAAGAAGTTTTGGGTTATCCCGCCGGGACTCGTTTTGCCGTATACGCCCCTGTCGTCCTGCCGGATGGGCGCAGTATCAAGGAACAATTGGAAATCCTGCAAAAAGAAGGTTACACCCGTTTGTCTATCAATGAGACCGTTTACCGTATCGGTGAAGTATTGGCGGATGACGCATTGCTTTCCTACCCGGTGATCGAACTGTTGATAGACCGTCTGGTCGTATCGGATGACAAGACATTGAAAAGCCGTCTTGCTGATTCTGCCGAAACGGCATTTTTTGAAGGGCACGATACCTGTATCATCCGTATCTACACATCCGAAGGAACGGTTGTAAAAGAATATTCCAAGAAATTCGAGGCCGATGGTATGGTGTTCGAGGAACCGACCGATATGATGTTCAGTTTTAATAACCCGTTAGGCGCCTGCCCGACTTGCGAAGGTTTCGGGAAGGTGCTCGGTATCGATGAAAATCTGGTCGTGCCGGATAAAAGCTTGTCTGTTTTCCAGGGAGCGGTAGTCTGCTGGAAAGGCGATGTGATGGGAGAATGGCTGAAAGAGTTTATAGTGAAGAGCGAGAAATATAACTTCCCGATCCATCGTCCTTATTACGATCTGACGCAAAAGGAGAAAGACTTGCTTTGGCACGGTGCCCGCGGACTGCACGGCATCGATGACTTTTTTAAATTTGTGGAAGAGAACCTGTATAAGATACAGTACCGTGTGATGTTAGCGCGTTATCGTGGAAAGACCGTTTGCCCGACTTGCAAAGGGTCCCGTCTGCGTCCCGAAGCCCTTTATGTAAAGGTAGGGGGAAAGGATATTGCGGAACTGGTTACCCTTCCGATCACGGAAGCAAAAGCCTTTTTCGATCACCTTCAACTTGACGAGAACGAGGCATCCATTGCCAAACGTTTGCTGACGGAGATCGCTAACCGCCTGCAATTCCTGTTGGATGTGGGGTTGGGTTATCTGACGCTTGACCGCCTGTCTTCCTCTCTTTCCGGAGGAGAAAGCCAGCGTATCAATTTGGCGACCTCTTTGGGGAGTAGCTTGGTCGGGTCTCTTTATATATTGGACGAGCCGAGTATCGGGCTCCATTCTCGTGATACCGATTTGCTGATCAAGGTGCTCCGGCAATTGCAAGCATTAGGTAATACGGTTGTTGTGGTGGAGCATGACGAAGAGATTATCCGTGCGGCCGATTACATTATCGACATCGGTCCGAAGGCCGGTCGCCTGGGTGGGGAAGTGGTCTATCAGGGTGATGTGGACGATTTGAAAACCAGTAGCAACAGCTATACCGTCCGGTATCTGACGGGAGAGGACCAGATAGAAGTGCCCCTTTATCGTCGTCCCTGGAATAATTATATCGAGGTGAAAGGTGCCCGTAAAAACAATTTGAAAGGGATTGATGTGAAGTTCCCTTTGAATGTGATGACAGTCGTAACAGGTGTCAGCGGTTCGGGTAAAAGTTCGCTCGTGCGTGATATTTTCTACGAAGGTGTCAAGCATTATTTAGACGAGGCTGCCCGCTTGATGGTTGACTGTTCCGGCTTGGAAGGCGATATGCACATGATCAAAAGTATCGAGTTTGTCGACCAGAACTCCATCGGAAAGAGTTCCCGTTCCAACCCGGTGACCTATATCGGGGCCTATGATGAGATCCGTAAACTTTACGGTGAGCAGCCTTTGGCTAAGCAGATGGGCTATTCGGCTGCCTATTTCTCCTTTAATAAGGAAGGCGGGCGATGTGAAGAATGTAAAGGAGAAGGCAGGATCACGGTCGAGATGCAGTTCATGGCCGATATCACCCTCGAATGCGAAACCTGCCACGGCAAGCGCTTCAAACAGGATGTGCTCGATGTCGAATATCACGGTGCGAGTATCTATGATATGCTGGAAATGACCGTGAACCAGGCGATTGAGTTCTTTGGACAATATCCGGGATCACAGGAAAAGAAGATTGTCAAAAAGTTGAAACCCCTCCAGGATGTTGGGTTGGGGTATATTAAACTCGGACAGACTTCATCCACTTTGTCCGGTGGTGAAAATCAGCGTGTGAAACTTGCTTACTATTTGGGTCAAGAGAAGCAGGAACCGACACTTTTCGTCTTTGACGAGCCGACGACTGGCCTGCATTTCCATGATATCAAGACGTTGCTAAAGGCTTTCAATGCCCTGATCGATAAAGGTCATACGGTTGTCATTATCGAACATAACATGGATGTGATCAAATGTGCCGACTATCTGGTAGATCTCGGCCCCGAAGGTGGGAATGCCGGAGGAAATCTGGTTTGCACCGGAACGCCGGAGGAGGTGGCCATGTGCGAGGCATCTTATACGGGAAAATATTTAAAGGATAAACTCTGATAAAATGGAGAGGCGCGTTAGTAAAACACGTCTGTCACGATAATTCGAGGAAGGTGTGCCAATTTGATATCACTGGACGCAGATGACGCAGAATACACAGATAGACGTAGGTTTATTTTGCTGATAATTAATAATATCTGCGTTGATCTGCGCTCGTCTTCGTTGTTTGTGTCCCATGAATACCGATATTTGACACACCTTTCTCAAACTATGTCTGAATTAGTGAGCAGGATTTTGTTTCGACTATTTTATTTTTTGCTCTTTTCCTGCTCTGTAACCTGATGAACGCGGTCGGCAACATATTCTACTTTGTCCAAGCCTGCGTCTTTCAGGTTCATCGCTTCTTCTTTTGCCTTTGAAGCGAGGTGGTGGAGGTTTGCGTGGAGGCAACGGAATTTTCCATCATCTTCCATTTTGCGGAGTACATAACCTGTGACAACTCCGACTACCATACCGATTAATAAATCTTTCATACCATTACGTTTTTAAATGATTACTACTTTAGTTTTGTTTATTCAAAACAAGAGGTAAATCCGTATTGTTTCGGTTTTTAAAGTATTTATAGGTATTGCGGGAAAATATACGGCAACCCGTTTCTTTCCGCTGAAAGAGGATTGCCGTATAAAAGTTAGGAATAAGGTCTTGGTGATTTCTTCACGTCTTCAAAATAAGTAATATAAGTGTGTGTTTCTCTTTTTTACAGACAAAGGTAGAAGGGGGATGTTACAAAATTGTTACAGTGGGTGTACAGTCTCGTTAAAATGTTTTACTAAAATAAAGGACTGCTATTGCAGGGTCATTGAAATACTGTATTTTTGTGGGTATAACAATCAAATAAATCAAGACAATATGGCTCAGTACAAACGTATCCTGTTGAAATTAAGCGGAGAATCGCTTATGGGAGGTAAACAATATGGTATAGACGAAGTTCGTCTGAACGAATATGCGACGCAGATCAAGGAAATTGCCGAAATGGGTGTCCAGATTGGAATTGTGATTGGTGGCGGCAACATCTTTCGCGGCCTGAGCGGGGCTTCCAAAGGCTTCGACCGTGTGAAAGGCGACCAGATGGGGATGCTGGCAACGGTCATCAACAGTCTGGCCTTGAGTTCTGCCCTCGTCGCTCAGGGCGTGAAAGCCAAAGTGCTGACTGCTATCCGTATGGAACCGATCGGCGAGTTTTATAACAAATGGCGTGCGATCGAATTGCTTGAACAGGGCCATGTTGTGATTATGTCGGGCGGTACTGGCAATCCGTTTTTTACGACTGACACAGGTTCTTCCCTGCGTGGTATCGAGATCGAAGCGGATGTGATGCTGAAAGGAACCCGTGTAGATGGTATCTATACTGCCGATCCGGAAAAGGATCCGACTGCTACCAAGTTCTCGGACATCACCTACGACGAAATCTATACGCGCGGCCTCAAGGTGATGGACCTGACAGCCACCACGATGTGTAAGGAAAACAATCTTCCGATCATCGTCTTCGACATGGACACCAACGGTAATCTGAAAAAGGTGATGAGCGGTGAAAACATCGGAACGCTGGTGCATAATTAATGCTGAAATGAATAACAAACGTATAGGGGTGCTTGCGAGTGCCCTGGTGGGTTGTATCTTCACCTTGAGTGCGCAAGACCTGACAATGAAAATAACGAAGAGATACCTCAATCTGCCGGTTTCGCATCAGGTAGACCGGGCTCTGATGACATTTGATGTGGGAGGGCGGCAAGAGCGGGTGTTTGAGATTCGTTTGGCCTCGGGAAAACCGGACTATTGGGTGTTTTGCGATATGTCTGCCTTGAAGAACAAAGAGATAAAAATATCTTATACTGGGAATAAAACAGGTATAAACAAGATTTATCAAGCAGATGAAATAACCGGGCAAGATAGCTTGTATAAAGAAACCAACCGTCCGCAAATCCACTATACTCAACGTAGAGGATGGAACAACGATCCTAATGGATTGCTGTATTATGACGGTGAATATCACTTGTTCTACCAACATAATCCGTATGAACGCGGCTGGGGGAATATGCATTGGGGGCATGCAGTAAGCAATGATTTGATACATTGGGAAGAGCTACCGATCGCCCTGTATCCCGACGAACACGGTACGGTGTTTTCCGGTTCGGCAGTGATCGACTATGACAATACTTCCGGCTTCGGAAAGAATGGTATTCCGGCGATGGTGGCTATTTATACAGCTGACAACCCGGAAAAGCAGGTGCAATGTATAGCCTATAGCCTGGATAAAGGACGCACTTGGACAAAATATAAGGGCAATCCGGTGATCGATTCTAAGGCCAAATGGAACAGTAAGGATACTCGCGATCCGAAAGTCTTTTGGCATAAACCATCAGGTAAATGGGTCATGGTGCTGAATGAGCGCGATGGACATTCCATATACAACTCTGACAGCTTGAAAGACTGGACGTTTGAAAGCCATATTACCGGTTTTTGGGAGTGCCCTGAATTGTTCGAACTCCCTGTCGATGGGAATAAGGACAATACTAAATGGGTGATGTATGGTGCTTCCGGGACTTATATGTTGGGTGTGTTTGACGGAAAGAAATTTACACCTGAATCCGGCAAATATTACTATTCGACCGGTTCTATCTATGCTGCCCAGACGTTTACGAATATACCTGAGTCGGATGGCCGTCGTATTCAGATCGGTTGGGGGCGTATCTCTCATCCGGGAATGCCTTTTAACGGGATGATGTTATTCCCGACGGAGTTGTCTTTGAGAACGACGAAAGACGGCATTCGCCTGTTTAGTAAACCGATCGACGAACTTGACCGCTTGCAGACCTCAGTCGGAAAGTGGAGAGCGCTGACGGCAGATAAAGCTGATGAACTGCTTCGGCAGTATAAGGATGCAAGTACATTGCGTATCCGTACAATCCTCAAATTGTCTCATGCCACGAATGCCGGCCTGAACCTGTTCGGGCAGTCATTACTGGATTACGATATGAATTACAATCGGATCAATGGTGTGTTTTATTCGCCCGAGGACATGACAAGCATGGAAATCGCGGCCGATATTATCTTGGATAAAACTTCTATTGAAGTTTATATTGATGATGGGGCTTATTCTTATTCGATGGAGCGTCGGCCGGACTTGAAAAACAGGGAAGGATTCCATTTTTTTGGAAATAATATCGAAGTAAAAGAAATGGAAGTATACACGTTCCGATCCATCTGGGAGTAATTTAGAAAATATAAAATAAGTAAATTAATGAAAGATAGTAAACCTGTTGTTGTCGGTATAGGCGAACTCCTTTGGGATGTGTTGCCAACGGGGAAGCGTGCCGGAGGCGCTCCGATCAATTTTGTATACCATGCTACCCAATTGGGGGCCGAAGGATATGCGGTCAGCGCGGTCGGGAATGACGTGTTTGGGACGGAGATCGTCCAGGAGTTGGATAAGAACGGTATCTGCCATTTGCTGGGGACAGTCGAATATCCTACCGGAAGCGTGATGGTGGAGTTGAAAGACGGTATCCCGACCTATACGATTATAGAAGGTGTTGCCTGGGATCATATACCTTTGACTCAGGAAGCCGTCGATCTGGTGAAAGAAGCGGATGCCATCTGCTTCGGTACGTTGGCGCAGCGTTCGCCCGAATCGCGTGCGACGATTCATGCGTTACTTTCCTATGCCCGTAAAGAGGCGCTTCGGTTTTTCGATGTCAATATCCGCCAGTCTTACTACTCGAAGGAGTTGATCGCCAGTCTGCTGGAAGAGGCGAATGTATTTAAGATCAATGACGAGGAACTCGACCTGATACGTGAAATGTTCTCCCTTTCGGAGGATGAAGATACAGCTTGCCGCCAATTGGTTGAGCGTTACAGCCTGCGCTATATGATTTTGACTGCCGGCAGTCGCTACAGTTCTGTCTATACGGTTGCCGACAAGTCGACGATTCTTACTCCCAAAGTCGAGGTGGCTGATACGGTCGGGGCGGGAGATTCTTTCTCTGGAGCATTCGTTTATTCTATATTAGCCGGTAAATCCTTGCGCGAAGCCCATCAAACAGCTGTCGGGACAGCAGCTTTTGTTTGTACGAAAGAGGGTGCATGGCCTGCTTATCCTATATAAAGACTGATTATGAAAGAGAAAAGCTTGTATATAAGGCTGATCCCAGTGATGTTAGTTTTCTTCACGATGGGATTTGTGGATTTGGTAGGAATTGCCTCCAACTATGTGAAGTTGGATTTAGGATTGACGGATTCCGAAGCGAATATCTTTCCTTCTTTAGTGTTCTTCTGGTTTCTGATCTTTTCCGTCCCGACGGGAATGTTGATGAATAAGATCGGACGGAAAAAGACGGTCATGCTGAGCCTGGTTGTTACCTTCGTGTCGTTGCTGATCCCATGTTTCGGCGATGGCTATATGGTGATGTTGGTCTCTTTTTCTTTATTAGGGATTGGGAATGCTTTGATGCAGACCTCTCTGAACCCGCTTCTCTCTAATATTATTACTGAAGATAAGTTGGCGAGTAGTTTGACTTTCGGGCAGTTTGTCAAGGCGATCGCTTCTTTTCTGGCGCCCTATATCGCCATGTGGGGAGCGACTGCGGCGATCCCTTCGCTGGGATTGGGCTGGCGTGTACTGTTTCCGATCTATATGGTGATAGCAATTGTGGCGATTTTACTGTTGGGGGCGACTTCTATCAAGGAAGAGGCACCTGAAGGCAAACCTTCCACATTTGCCGAATGCATTGCCTTATTGGGTAACCCGTTTATCCTGTTGATGTTTGTCGGTATCATGTGTCATGTCGGCATAGATGTCGGCACGAATACTACCGCCCCGAAGATCCTAATGGAACGGTTGGGGATGGACATACATGCGGCAGCGTTTGCAACGAGCCTCTATTTTATCTTCCGTACGGTCGGTTGCCTGACTGGTTCGTTGATCCTGGCCCATTGGACACCGAAGAAATTTTTTGTTGTCAGTGTCGTGTTGATGGTAGCTTCGATGGCGGGTTTCCTTTTGTTCGACAGCAAGGCTCTGCTATATGTCAGCATCGCTTTGGTCGGATATGGCAATTCGAACGTCTTCTCCATCCTTTTCTCTCAGGCTTTATTGTCGATGCCCCAACGGCAGAACGAAGTATCCGGCTTGATGATTATGGGACTTTTCGGTGGAACGGTTTTTCCGCTCTTGATGGGCTTTGCTTCTGATGCTCTTCATTCGCAGACAGGCGCCTTGCTGGTTTTGGCAGTCGGAGTGTTTTACCTGCTTTTCCTTTTTACAAAGCTGAAGTAGTCCCAGCGGTTCGGGAATAACATATTTCCATAAACAGTTTGCCAAAAAGAAAAACTTTACTATTTTTGTTTGCCTAACAAACAAAGAAAACAAAAATATACAATCACTTATGGCAGATATAAAACAGTATGTAAAGGCGGCAGAAGAGAAGATGACCTTTGCGATCGAATATTTGGATGAACAGTTGTCTCATATTCGTGCCGGTAAGGCGAATCCGAAAATCTTGGATTGCGTGAGAGTAATGTATTACGGTGCTCCTGTTCCTTTGACAAATGTGGCTACCGTAACTGTTCCGGATGCGAGAACGATCATGATTACTCCTTGGGAGAAGAAGATTATCAAGGATATTGAAAAAGGGATCATGGATTCCGAAGTCGGTATCACTCCTGAAAACAATGGTGAAGTGATTCGTTTGGGTATTCCTCCTCTGACGGAAGAACGTCGTCGTCTGTTGGCTAAACAATCTAAGCAGGAAGCGGAAACTGCTAAAATCAGTATTCGTAACGCTCGCCGTGATGCAATTGAGCAATTGAAGAAGAGCATTAAGACTGACGGAACTCCTGAGGATGTCGAGAAAGATGCAGAAGCAGAAGTTCAGAAGGTTCATGACAAGTATATCAAGAAAGTAGATGAACTCTACGCTGCAAAAGAAAAAGAAATAATGACGGTATAACGAGTTGAGAGTTGAAAGTGGCGGAATAGATCCTTCCTTTCCTCCTTATCTTTCAACTTTCAATTTTCAACTTTCAATTAACATGAGGGGATTGGTTATTAAGAATACGGGTAGCTGGTATACCGTACGCACCGATGATGGTCGCGATATAGAAAGTAAGATCAAAGGAAATTTCCGCCTGAAAGATATCCGTACCACCAATCCTGTTGCGGTCGGAGACCGGGTCGATATTGATATCAATACCGAAGGGACCGCCTTTATCACCAAGATCGAAGACCGGAAGAATTACATCATCCGCCGCGCTTCCAATCTTTCCAAGCAGTCGCATATTATCGCCGCGAACGTAGACCAGGCGATGCTGATCGTGACAGTCAACTATCCGATTACCACTACCGTTTTTATCGACCGTTTTCTTGCTACAGCCGAGGCTTATCGTGTGCCGGTGAAGTTGGTCTTCAACAAAATAGATCGCTATCATGGCGGTGACCGGGAATTATTGGACGATTTGGTCACTCTGTATACGACGATCGGCTATCCTTGCTCTATGCTTTGTGCCCGTACCGAAGAGGGCTTGGATGTGTTGAGAGAAGACCTTAAAGGGAGAATCACTTTATTGTCGGGTCATTCAGGTGTGGGGAAATCAACTATTATCAATAAACTGATCCCAGGTGTCAATCTCCGTACCGGCGATATCTCCGAATACCATAACAAGGGAATGCATACTACCACCTTCTCTGAGATGATTCCTTTGTCGGATGGCGGTTACCTGATTGACACTCCAGGTATCAAAGGTTTTGGCACGATCGAAATGGAAGGTGCGGAAATCGCTCATTACTTCCCTGAAATATTCAAATTCTCCGCTGATTGCAAATTCAATAACTGCTCTCACCGCCATGAGCCGGGCTGTGCCGTCTTGCGTGCCGTAGAAGAACATTATATCAGCGAATCGCGATATAAAAGCTACCTGAGTATTCTTGATGATAAACAGGAGAGCAAGTATAGGGAAGAATATTAGACTGCCGGCAAGCTCATCCCTGTGATCTTGCGGTATAAATCCAATGCATATACATCTGTCATGCCGGAGATATAATCGAGGACGCACTGTACTTTGCCGTAGACGGTCGGTGCGTTTGTGTCGTACTGTTCCGGGATGCGTTGCAACAGGAGCTTACTGTAGGCATGATCCTGGTTCATGACAGCTTCTGTCAGCGTGTCGATCAAATGACTGAAGATATGGTAACCTGCTAGTTCAATGTCTAAAACTTCTTTGGCGCGGTATATCTTTTTGTAAGCGGTTTTTGAGCAGGTGTCGTATGCGGCTTTTGCCTGATCGCAAATGTTATCGATAAGCGGAGTGTTGTATGTTCCGCTGAGGATATCCTCTTCGTTTTCGAGGAAGATGCGGGAACATTCGTCAACCAAGAGGCCGATGATACAGGAACGTAAGTAGGCGATCTGTTCGTTGGTATCGTCTACCATCTTCATGACACGGACAATATGGTCGAGGCGTTCTCCTTCGAAAAAATTGAGGAGCAACCGGATGGCTTCTTCCGTTGTTAGGATATGCAGTTTGTAGGCATCCTCGATATCCATGATCTGGTAGCAGATATCGTCAGCTGCTTCCACCAAATAAACAAGCGGATAGCGGACGAACCTATTTGCGTCTTCCGGGTTCCGGCTAATGCCTAATTCGTTGGCAATGCGCAGGTAAGCCTCCTCTTCCGACTGGAAGAAACCGAATTTTCCTTTCTTCCCTGCGTAAACGGAAGAATACGGATATTTGATGATGGAGGCAAGCGTGCTGTATGTCAGGGCAAAGCCCCCTTTGCGGCGCCCGATGAACTGGTGGGTGAGCAGACGCATGGCGTTCGCATTCCCTTCGAAATGAAGAAAGTCTTCATAGCGCCCTCCTTCGTTGAGAATCTTTTCCTGTAACTTTTTTCCGTTACCTTCAGCAAAGTAAGCGGAGATCGCCCGTTCTCCTGAATGTCCGAATGGCGGGTTGCCCATGTCGTGGGCAAGACAGGCGGCTGAGACGATGGAACCTATTTCCGGGAAATTGACGCTTCCGTCGGGATATTTCAGCATCAGGCCTTTGGCGACATTGTTGCCTAATGAGCGTCCTACACAGGAGACCTCTAAGCTATGTGTCAAACGGTTGTGCACGAATATACTGCCCGGTAGGGGGAATACCTGAGTCTTGTTCTGTAAACGGCGGAAAGGGGAGGAAAAGATCAGGCGGTCGTAGTCTCGCTGAAAATCGGTGCGTTCATGTTTGCGTTCGTGATATTCTTCCATTCCGAAACGTTTGCCGGAGAGTAATTGATTCCAGTTCATCTTGTCTTGTTTGCTTAATAGATTAATTCTCCTTTTCCTTGGCGGATGATTTCAAAGTCGTCTGTTGTGCAGTTGATGACGGTCGAGGCTTCCGTACCTCCGTAACCGCCGTCGATGACGATGTCCACTAGGTTTTCATACTTCTCCTCGATCAGTTCGGGGTCGGTACTGTATTCGATGATCTCGTCTTTGTCATGCAAAGACATGGTCAAAATCGGATTTCCGAGTTCCCGTACAAGTGTACGGATGATATTATTGTCCGGCACGCGGATCCCTACCTCTTTTCTGTTCTTGTAGATTTTTGGTAGCTCACTGCTGGTCGGCAAGATGAAGGTAAAGGCGCCCGGTAGGTTTTTCTTCATCAACTTGAAAGCAGCGTTGCTCACTTTGGCGTATTCGCTCAGATTGGAAAGATCATAACAGATAATGGACAGGTTACTTTTCTGCGGGTTGACGCCTTTCAGCTGGCAGATCTTTTCGACTGCACGCACATTCAACGCGTCACAACCGATGGCATAAACGGTGTCGGTCGGGTAAATCACGAGGCCACCGTCGCGCATGATATTGACCACCTTGTCTATCTCCCTGAGATTGGGGTTTTCGGGGTATATTTTTACGAGCATAGCGTTATGAGTTGAAAATTGAAAGTTGAAAGCTGAAAGTTTGAGAAAACACGAAGTAAACTTTCCACTTTCACCTTTCCGCTTTCACCTGATTTACGGCTTAACCGTAAATGATGTGTCCGTTTTCGTCGGTATATTCTTCCAGACCTTTGCTGTACTGGTTCATGGCACGAAGGCTCATACCCATGCTTGAGAAGCCACCGTCGTGGTAGAGGTTCTGCATTGTGACTTTGCGGGTGAGGTCGGAGAACATCATAACGCAATAGTCTGCACATTCGTCGGCTGTGGCATTGCCCAGCGGGCTCATCTTTTCGGCGAAATCCATCAAATGATCCATGCCTTTCACGCCACTACCGGCTGTAGTCAATGTCGGTGACTGGGAAATGGTATTGATACGCACGTTCTTTTCACGGCCATAGATGTAGCCGAAACTGCGGGCAATGGATTCCAGTAGGCTCTTGGCATCTGCCATGTCGTTATATCCGAAGAATGTACGTTGTGCTGCCACATATGAGAGGGCGATCACTGAACCGTATTCGGCAATGGCATCCTGCTTTTTGGCAACCTGCAACATCTTGTGAAAAGAGATTGCGGAGATATCCAGTGTCTTTTCCAACATGCTGTAGTCCAAATCATCGTAAGTACGCTTCTTGCGCACGTTCGGGCTCATGCCGATGGAATGTAAAACGAAATCTATCTTACCTCCTAATATTTCTACTGATTTAGAGAAAACCGTTTCCAAATCTTCCACGCTCGTAGCATCCGCCGGAATAACTTCGGCGTGCAACTTCTCAGCCAGAGCATCCACCTGTCCCATACGAACGGCGATCGGTGTATTGCTCAGTGTGATCGTTGCTCCTTCTTCTACGGCTTTTTCAGCCACCTTCCAGGCGATGGACATGTCATTCAGCGCACCGAATATGATGCCTCGCTTGCCTTTCAATAAATTATGACTCATACCTTTTATTTTAATATGTTACGGCACAAAGATAGTAAAAATGTGCAAGATACGCAATCGCTTACATGAAACCCCTTCAAGTCTGGGACAGGATAGGGCCCCCGGATATTTATTCCCTGTAGTACACTCTTTTTACCCTCGGCGAGATAGAGGTAAGTATCTCGTATGGGATGGTCTTTAGTTTGTCCGAAAGTTCGCTGACAGGGAGTTCTTCGCCGAAAATGATGACGGAGTCTCCTTCGTGTGCGTCGGTATCGGTGACATCGATCATGCAGGCATCCATACAGATATTGCCAATGATCGGGCAACGGTGGCCATTAATCACGACCTCGCCACCACCATTGCTGAAATGACGGTCCAAGCCGTCGGCATAACCGATCGGGATAATCGCGATGCGGGAATCGCGCTTTACATAGCTCATCCGGCTGTAGCCGATGGAATCGCCTGCCGGAACGTTTTGTATCTGCAAGATAGTCGTCTTCAGCGTGCTGATGTTACGCAACCCTTTCTGACCGGAGGCACTGACTCCATACAGGCCGATGCCGAGACGTACCATATCCATCTGATAATCGGTGAACCGTTCTATTCCGGCCGAGTTCAGGATATGCTTGATCACCTTGTATTCCAACCCGGCTTCCAGTTCTGCTGCCACGCGGGTGAACGTATCCAGTTGCTTTTTTGTGAAATCGTCGAAGATATAGGAGTCGCTGCCTACGAGATGTGAGAATACGGAGCGAGCTACTACGCCGCTCTGTTCTTTCAGGCGACGGCAAACCTCCGGTACATCTTCCGGCTGGAAGCCTAAACGGTGCATTCCCGTGTCGATCTTGATATGGATCGGATAAGAGGTGATGCCCCTGCGTTCCGTCTCTTTTATCATTGCGTCGAGCAGACGGAAACTGTACACTTCCGGCTCCAGCTGGTTTTCAAACAAGACATTGAAGCTGCTGAATTCCGGATTCATGACGATAAGCGGGATCGAGATGCCCTCCTTGCGCAGTTCTTCTCCTTCGTCGGCAACGGCAACAGCCAGGTAGTCGCAACGATGTTCTTGCAGTGTCTTTGCCAGTTCATAGGAACCGGCTCCGTATCCGAAAGCCTTGACCATGCAGACCATTTTAGTTTCTGGCTTCAGCTTTGAGCGGTAATAGTTGAAGTTATGGACAACGGCATCCAGGTTCACTTCCAAGATCGTCTCATGCACTTTCTTTTCCAGCAGCTCGGATATACGTTCGAAATGAAATTGGCGGGAGCCTTTTATCAGGATCAATTCGTCTTTGAACTTTTTGAAAGACGGAGACTTGATGAATTCATCCGTTGTCAGGTAAAATTCTTTTTCGATATCGAAAGCACCTCCGTACTCTTTCAAGTCACGGCCGATACCGATAATGCGATCGATCTTCTTTCTGCGCACCAAGTCCGCAACTTTCTTATAAAGAGACTTCGGCAACGTTCCCGATTGCAGGATGTCTGAAAGGATTAGTGTGCATTTTAAATTCTTCTCTACGCGGCGGCTCTGTTGGAAGTCGAGGGCGATATCCAAAGAATTGATATCCGAATTATAGGTGTCGTTTATCAATAGGCAGTTGTTGATACCCTGCTTTACGTCCAAGCGCATGGCAACCGGTTCGAGGCGCTTGAATTTTTCGATATCGTTTACGCTTGTCGGTTTCAGATACAACATCACGGCCATACAGTGGATGGCGTTTTCGATAGAAGCGTCGTCCGTAAAAGGAATCGTGTATGTCCGGTCGAAACCTAAAAGCGTGCAGCGGATAATGGTTTCGGAATCCAGTTTCTTGATCGATTCGATATACAAAGGGGCTTCCGAGTCTGTCCGACTCCAAGTGATTGCTTTGTGGGACAGGCAGGCCGACTCGATGCAGTTGGCGATAAAAGCATCGTCGCCATCATAGATGATTGCTTCGCAGTCGTTGAACAACGTCAGCTTTTCTAGACATTTCTGCGTGGAAGAGATAAAGTTCTCCTGATGCGCTTCCCCTATGTTTGTGATTACGCCGATGGTTGGTGCGATGATCGGTTGAAGGCGTTCCATTTCGTCCGGCTGGGAAATGCCTGCTTCGAAGATGCCTAATGTATTTTTGTCGCTCATCTGCCATACCGACAGCGGAACCCCCAATTGCGAGTTGTAGCTCCGGGGGGAGCGGACGATGTTGAACTCGTTGTGCAATAATTGATAAAGAAACTCTTTTACAATCGTTTTCCCGTTGCTTCCCGTAATGCCGATTACCGGAATATTGAAACGTTTCCGGTGATGGGCCGCTAACTTCTGGAGTGCTTTCAGTGTATCCTTGACGACAAGGAAGTTTGCTTCAGGCATCGATTCGAACTCCGGTAAAAAAGTGCTGACTACGAAGTTGCGTACACGTAATTTATATAATCCTTGTATATAATTATGTCCGTCGTTGGTCTTTGTCTGGAGGGCAAAGAATAGACTTTGCTCGGGGAATGAAAGACGGCGGCTGTCGGTAAGCAATATACTGACAGGAGCGTCATATAATTTTGGGGCGTCAGCTCCAATTATCCCGGCGATTTCTTTAATTGAATATTCCATTCTTTTCTCTATAATTAAGTTTAGAACTTCTTTTTAATCATTTCGACTTCATTTGTCATATCAAAGTAAGGGAATTTCTCGTTAAGTCGTTCCATCTTTAACAAAGTTTGCGAGATGAATCGTTTATAGGCTTCGCTTTCCGGTTGAAACGGCTTGTGGTTAATGGCCTTTTGGATATCCTTCCATTCTTTAAGAATTGACAGCGAATCAGGTGAAAGCATGCTGCCTGTGAACCGTTCCCAGATATATTCGATCGCCGTGGTGGATGGATGCAGCATATCGTCGGCATAGAAACGGTACTCCCTCAATTCGTCCATCATGATTTCGTAAGCTGGGAAATAGGCGGTGTGTTCCGGGAATTCCTTTTGCAGAGCGTCGATGGCAAGCAGGAGGGTAGCTTTGCTGAGCTGGTTACCGTGTGCTCCGTCTTTCCAATGGCGGATCGGACTGACGGTGAAAAGTATCTTCAGCTCTGGATTCTGTTTCCAAAGCGATAGAAGCAGACTTTTCCATTCCGCTACGATTTCTCCTACGGTAAGTAACTGTCGGTCGAACATCTTTTCTGGCAGCCTATGGCAATTGGATACGACCTTTCCCGAACTTTTCAGCTTGTAGACCCATGCCGTGCCGAAAGTAAGGATCATCCGTTGGGCTTTCAGTATCGTGTCAGCGGAACTGAACAGTCGCCTATTGATGTTGGCTAAGCATTCCGTTTCCGAAGGTGAGGAAAAACGGCTGTGATGGCTGAAGCTATGATAAATCCCTTCATGCTGAAAAAGATCATCTCCTGTGAACTGTTCCGGCTGAAGTAACATGCGAATCGCTTCGGCTATGGACGAAGGATTATAAAGCGTACCGAATGGGTTCAAATCGGTCTTGAACTTGTTTCCCTCCAATTTTTTTCCTATGTTCTCGGCAAAGCAGGAACCAAGCAGAACCGTTTGCACCGTATAGGAAAATGTAAATGGGGTTTTGGGGATTGTGATGTGGGTGTAAAATTCCATATTGTATTTAATTGCCATATATTTATTCGTTTTTCAATCACTTCCTTTACAAGTTTATGCAACTTTTTTCAAATAGGTAAATTTTATCTCCTTTTCGAATTGGATATTTATCTGTGAGCATAAGCTGTCATTGTTTCGGACTTCGACACTTTTGGTTTAAACACATATAATCGCAAATTTGGCTTTTTACAGGTGGAAAGAAATAAAAAATGACAATTGACAACTAAAAGGCAGGCCTTTGATTGTCAATTGTCATTTTTTTGATCATTATGAGATGCCTGATTAATTGGCGATTATCAGTTAATTAAACTCTTTCCCATATTTCATCTGTGCATCGGCAACGAATTGTTTGATGCGTTGTTCGTCCTCTTTCTTGCAGATCAGGAGAACATTGCCGGATTCGGCCACGATGCAATCATTGATGCCCTGTATGACGGTGAGGCGTTTCGGATTGTCGAGGGCAACGATATTGCCGTTGCTTTCGTACATTATCGCTTCACTTTTTAGGAGCGCATTGTTTTGTTCGTCTTTCTTCGCCAGGTCAAACAGCGATCCCCATGTCCCGAGGTCGGCCCAGCCGAAGTCAACACAAAGCATATATACGTTGTCCGCTTTTTCCATGATCCCGTAGTCGATGGAGATATTCAGGCAGTAAGGGAAGTTCTCGGCGATGAAATCTCGTTCTTCCGCTGTGTTGAACTTTTCTTTGCCCAAATCGAAACGGAGGGAGATATCGGGGAGAAATTTGGAGAATGCTTCTAAAATGGTGTTGACGTTCCAGACGAAAAGACCGGAATTCCAGAAAAACTCGCCGCTCTCCATGAATACTTTTGCCAGTTCCAAATCCGGCTTTTCAGTAAAAGTCTTCACTTTCGTGAATTCGCCCAGCATGATATCGCTGCTTTGGATATATCCGTAGCCTGTTTCAGGACGGCTCGGTTTAATGCCTAACGTAACTAGTGCATTGTTGTCTTTTACGAAGTCGAGGCTTTTCTGCACATCTTTCAGGAAAATGTCCTCTTTCAGAATCAGATGATCGGAAGGTGCGACAACAATATTTGCATTCGGGTTGCAAGCTTTGATATGATATGCCGCATAAGCGATGCAAGGAGCTGTATTACGACGTGCCGGTTCCAATAATATCTGCGATTTTCCCAACTCTGGCAGTTGCTCTTTTACAAGTGAAGCGTATTGCTCATTTGTTACAATATAGATATTTTCGATCGGAATAATCTTGGAGAAACGATCGAATGTCATCTGTAGTAGCGACCGGCCTGTACCGAAAAAGTCAAGAAACTGTTTAGGGTAACTTTCTCTGCTGAAAGGCCAGAAACGGCTTCCGATCCCACCGCCCATGATAACGCAATAATTATCTTTCATGATGATCCAGGTTGTTTTTTTAGTTATACTCTTACAAAGTTAACGAAATATTCCGGGATTTCGTTTATCCATAAATCCTAAGAAGATATAAAATGAAAAAAAAGAGGAAAATGTTTGCAGGTTTAAAAATAATGTCTACCTTTGCAACGCAAATGAGAAACAAACTTACTCAAAGCAAATGCCCAGATGGCGGAATTGGTAGACGCGTTGGTCTCAAACACCAATGGATTCACTTCCATCCCGGTTCGATCCCGGGTCTGGGTACCAATAAACCCTGATAATCGACTGATTATCAGGGTTTTTCCTTTCTGTAAGGCGTACTAAATGTGTACTGAGCGACAAAAACAAGAATAGAGTGTACTTTTGTGGTTTTCATCCTTTCATCTTTATGATTTCTTAACTCTTATGCATTCTTTTCTGTCTTATTATTGCTGATGTTTTCTCGGAAAATGCGATTTCCACCTTATATTTGTATCTGAGAACAAAATTATATAAGGTACAGTTATGGAAAATCATATAGAAACCAATTTTAGAG
Source organism: Parabacteroides sp. MSK.9.14 (assembly GCF_019041495.1). Classification (NCBI taxonomy): domain Bacteria; kingdom Pseudomonadati; phylum Bacteroidota; class Bacteroidia; order Bacteroidales; family Tannerellaceae; genus Parabacteroides; species Parabacteroides sp. MSK.9.14. The sequence continues at coordinate 200,881 of NZ_JAHPXO010000002.1, read as the reverse complement.
AGATACAGAAGATATTAGATAGTGTTGCGTATCGCATGGCTATAAAACTAAAGTAGATGCACTATTTTTAAAGCGTGAATATCTGACACAGGCTCAGCTAAAGGATTATTTGCGGCAGGAAATTTTCCGTGTTACCGAAAATATAGTAGCCATTCAGCAAAAATACCGTGTCGTGCGTGATATTGTACAGGATATGGATGTTCCCGATTTTTTGTGGGAAAGCGGTTATTTTGAGGACTTAAACTCTAATGAGAGGAAAAAGTACATTGTTTTCCGCTGTTCTGATTTTGATATGGACGCATATTTGCATGAACCGTCTTGCTATGATGAACGACTTCCCTATTTTTCCATCATTGTTAGCCTTGTGGTACTTTCCAAGTATTTGTACTTTCTGCAAGAACAGGAAAGCAAATACTATACAGATTCTATTGTCTCCCAAGAACAAGTCTTGCCAAAAGAAAAAGATGAAAGTGTAGAAACCACTCCAGCCAAGATTGTGGGTAAAAGCAATCCCTTCAAATCCACTTTGAAAGCCAATGAAATCAAACTTCTGACTGAATGTGTGAACGAAGCGAATATGTTTACTACTACTGTCAGCACCAAAATACTTACCGATTTTTTCAACTGTAAGTTGGACGGTGTATTGAAAGTTAATAATACCCGTCTGTTGGCTTACCTAATGATGCAACTCAGCTGTTATAACTACATCGTTTATGAGTGGCAGTCAGTTATAGCAAACAACAAGTTGATATTGAAGAAGATAAAAGGAGAACCGCTTACACGCACTGACTTGTCGAGTGCGACAGACCAGGCGAAGAACATCTATCCGAAAGGATATGAAATTATAGACAAATACATCAAACAACTGCAAAAAGGTTGAGCATAGATTGAACGCTCAAACAAAGGTCAATTAGACTTCATTTTCAACCTCTTAACTTTGCTCCCGTTAACACAAAAGACGAGGGTGCGCACCTTCATATTGTTTCACCTAAAATCCCAAACGATATGGAAAAAGACTTGGAGTTAAGAGTTTCCGAACTCGAAAAGATGTTGTTCCTTTCAAAGAACGTGCTTAGCTTCGATGAAGCGAGCAGGTTCTTGAACCTTTCTAAAAGTTACCTGTACAAGCTGACTTCGGGTAACTTGATACCCCATTACAAGCCGCAGGGCAAAATGCTTTATTTTGAAAAGGCTGAGCTGGAAGCATGGTTGCGTCAGAACCCGGTGAAGACGCAGGCGCAGATAGAGCAGGAAGCGCAGAAGTATATCCTTAACCGTCCTCTAAAGAAATAATGGCTATGGAAAACAAGACGAAAGAGGAAATCGGACAAGGTACAGCCATGACGAAAGAAGATTTTGCAGCCCTTTGGAAAACCATTCGTCTAAAGGTGACGGACACTTATGAAGTACCGCCCGAAATTCTTTGGGTGAACGGTTCTACTATCGGCACGTTGGGCAATTTCAGTGCATCCACAGGCAAAGCCAAGAGCAAAAAGACATTCAACATTTCCGCCATTGTTGCGGCAGCATTGAAGAATGACGAGGTTTTGAAGTATTCGGCATATCTGCCACCGAACAAGCGCAAAATTCTCTATGTTGATACCGAGCAGAGCAAGTACCATTGCCATAAGGTCATGGAACGTATTTTGCGCCTTGCCGGACTGCCGACCGATAAAGATGTGGACGATTTTGTTTTCATTGTGTTAAGGGAGCAGACCCCCGACAAACGTAAGCAGATAATTGGCTATATGTTAGAGAATATGCCCGATGTGGGGTTGCTCATCATTGACGGAATCCGTGATTTGATGTACGACATCAACAGTCCGAGCGAATCGACCGACCTAATCAACCTTTTGATGCGCTGGTCAAGTGGGTATAATCTGCATATCCATACCGTACTGCATTTGAACAAGGGGGATGATAACACAAGAGGACATATCGGTACAGAGCTGAACAACAAAGCTGAAACCGTCCTGCAAATCACGAAAAGCACGCAGGACGGCAATATAAGCGAAGTAAAGGCGATGCATATACGTGACCGGGAGTTTGACCCGTTCGCATTTCGCATCAATGACAACGCTTTGCCCGAAGTCATGGACGGTTATGTATTCCAGCAACCCAAACAAGACAGGAACTTTCCGCTTACAGAGCTGACGGAACAGCAGCACCGGGAAGCATTGGAGAACGGTTTTGGCAAGCAGGTTGTACAAGGCTATTCCAATGTGATAGCGGCATTGAAACAAGGTTACGCAAGTATAGGTTATGAGCGTGGACGCAATGTCCTTGTGTCGCTTAACAAGTTCCTTGTGAACAAGCGCATGATTGTGAAAGAGGGTAAGGGCTATCGCTACAATCCCGATTTTCATTATTAAAAGTCGGTTTGGTTTAGTCCGGGTGTATATATAAGCGGAACGGACTGTCTGTTTCCCGGTATCGACAGCAGGCAGGTTTAGTATGGTACGGGTATATATATGACGGACTAAACAGGACTGGCGCACTTTTCAACGATTTTTTAATCCCCAAAAAGAAAATATTATGAACATCGAAGATGTGAAACAAATACCCATCGCAGATTATCTGCATAGTTTAGGTTATTCGCCCGTCAAGCGGCAGGGTAACGGTTTATGGTATAAATCACCATTGAGAGAGGAACACGAAGCGTCCTTTAAGGTGAATACAGACCGCAACCTTTGGTATGACTTTGGCGCAGGAAAAGGCGGCAACATCATTGCCCTGGCAAAGGAACTTTACTTTTCCGACAGTCTGCCCTACCTTTTAAAGAGGATAGAAGAGCAGACCCCGAATGTTCGCCCAGTCAGTTTTTCTTTTCCCCAGTGTAGGACAGAACCAAGTTTCCAACATTTGGAAGTCCGGGACTTAACTCATCCGGCATTGCTCCGTTATTTGCAGGGACGGGGTATCAATATTGAGCTGGCAAAAAGAGAATGTAAGGAACTTCATTTTACCAATAACGGGAAGCCATTCTTTGCTATCGGGTTCCCGAACATGGCAGGAGGTTACGAGGTTCGCAATTCCTTTTTCAAAGGCTGTATTGCCCCGAAAGACATCACCCATATACGGCAGCAGGGAGAGCCGAGAGAGAAGTGTCTGGTATTCGAGGGATTCATGGACTACCTCTCTTTCCTTACGCTCCGCATGAAGAACTGTCCGACCATGCCTGACCTTGACAGGCAGGACTATGTTATTCTTAACTCGACTGTCAATGTGCCGAAAGCCATTGATGTGCTATACCCGTATGAACGCATCCACTGTATGCTTGACAATGACGAGGCGGGGTATAAGGCGACACGGGCTATCGAATTAGAATACTCCTACCGTGTGCGTGACTTCTCGCACAATTACAGAGGGTATTCGGACTTGAACGATTACTTGTGCGGCAGGAAGCAGGAACAGAAAAACGCAGCCAGCCAAGTACAGGAAACGAAGCAGAAAACCGGACAATGTGCCGTCCAAAAACAAAAGAGAGGTAGGGGCATTTAATCCGGCAGGATTGCCAGCGGCTGGCGGTTTCATAGGGAGAGCAAGGTTATGTTTCGGTAGACCGAAACCACCTTGCTTTGCTCACCGCAAAGGAAACCGCTCCCGTTGGTCGCAATTTCTAAGATACCATCAAAAAGTAAAAAGACATGAAAAGGATACAGGATAAGCCGGGCGGTCGTCCGGCAAAGAAACGGACGGAAAAGCAGAAAAAGGTAGTCAGTACGAAGCTGACCGAGTTGCAGTATTACGCCATCAGGAAGCGAGCCGGGGAAGCCGGGGTGCGCATCAGTGAATATGTCCGGCAAGCAGTTATTTCGGCAGAGGTCATACCCCGGCTGAACAGGCAGGATGCAGATGCTATCCGCAAGCTGGTAGGGGAAGCCAACAACATCAACCAGCTGGCGCATAGGGCAAATGCCGGAGGTTTCGCATTGGTGGCGGTGGAATTGGTGAAACTCAAAGATAGGATTGTTGAAATCATAAACCATTTGTCGGATGATTGGAAAAATAAAAAAAGGAAGCGGTTTTAAGGGCTGTGTGAACTATGTGCTTGGTAAGGAGCAGGCGGTTTTGCTTCATGCGGATGGGGTTCTGACCGAGAGCCGGAGCGATATAATCCGCAGTTTCTGTATGCAGACCGGGATGAATCCCGACTTGAAAAAGCCGGTTGGACATATTGCACTAAGCTATTCGGCAGTGGACGCACCCAAATTGACAGACGAGAAGGTGGTACAGCTTGCACAGGAGTATATGCGTGAAATGAAAATCACCGATACGCAGTACATCATCGTGCGCCATCAAGACCGGGAGCATCCACACGTGCATATCGTGTTCAACCGTATAGACAACAACGGCAAGACTATTTCGGACAGGAACGATATGTACCGTAACGAACAGGTATGCAAGAAGCTGAAAGCCAAACATGGGCTTTATTTCGCCAAGGGGAAAGAGCAGGTGAAACAGCACCGATTGAAAGAGCCGGACAAGTCGAAATACGAGATTTACACGGCTGTAAAAAATGAAATCGGCAAATCCCGCAACTGGCAGCAGTTGCAGCACAGGTTAGCGGAAAAGGGTATCACTATCCAGTTCAAACGAAAGGGACAGACCGATGAAATACAGGGCATATCCTTTTCCAAAGGAGAATACACGTTCAAAGGCTCGGAGATAGACCGCAGTTTCAGTTTTTCCAAACTGGATAGATATTTCGGAGATACAGGTTTGAATGTTGCCGAAAGTCAACGGCAAACAGCTTTCGCACCCATTCGGGAACAAATACCCACACGGAGTAACGCAGAAAGTCCGTTTATAAGCGGTTCGCTCGGTCTGTTTTCTGCAGCACCGTCTCCGGTGGATGAAGAGCCGAACTTGAATTTGAGAAAGAAGAAGAAAAAGAAAAAACAACTTAAATTGTAAAGACATGGAAGACAACTTGATTTTAGAGGGGCTTCTCTCTATGGTTACGGAAATGAAAGAGAAGCTGGAAGCGCAGGTAACGCCAGCCAGCCGGGAGGAAACTCTCGAACGGTTTGGAGCGATTGAACAGGCATTGTCAAGACTGCACAGTAACCCAGCTGTTCCTATGGAGAAGTTGCAGACTATCCAAAGTCAGCTTGACGATGTACGGAAAAGGATGCAAGGTCAGCAGCAGCATATCGAGGACACCAAGAGAATATCATTGGAAATCTATCGTAATTTTAAAATAATGGTTGATACCTTAAATTCCTACAAGACGGATAAAGAGGAAGTTGCCCCCTTGCCGTTCTATCAACGGATTTACAACAAGGTTACTTCTTGGATTCGTCCGGGATTGTTTATTTTTTCGGCAGTGCTGGTTCTCTGTTCCGCTTCCATATGGTTAAATATCCGTTTGGCTACACAGATGCAGCAGTTACAGGACAATGATATGAAATACCGTTATTTGCTGATGCAGGGTTGGGCAAACGGAGAAGTCCTTGATATACTGGAAACCAAATTCAACTGGCAGAGGGATAATGATTTCATTCAAATTCTGACCGATTCTGTGATAGATTTTGAATATCGCAGCAAGAAACAGGCGGAAGCATTGGAACGTGCAAGGCTGTTGAACGAGCAAGCCGAACAGCTAAAGAAAGAAGCCGATAAGTTGGGTAAACCATAAACGAAGTAAAGCTGGAGTGATGAAATGAAAACTTTCTTACTCCGGCTATTTCGTTTTTGATATGTAATTTTGTGCTTAGCTTACTAATCAACAATTTCAAAACGCACCAGCATGGAATAGTCCTTTTTAATGGTACGGAAATTGTCGAATGAGGCAACATTCGATGATAGGACATTGCTTTGCGCTATCGGAAAAGCATTACCGCTATCTTTTTCCACAATGCGTATGACATTGCCTAATCTTTTACCCAAGGCTTCAACCAAATAAGTAGCTTTTCGCTGTGCAGCTTTTAGTGCTTCTATCTTTCCTTTTTGGTGATATACCAACATATCTTTATTTTCCAATTCACCGATGCGCATCGTATTAATGCCTTTCGTATCTATGTGCTTGATTATTTCATCTATCTGTTTGAAATCAGTCAGTGTAATATCAAATTGCTTGGATATTAAAAAATCCTGTCCTTGCTTTCGCCAATAATCGCCAATCTCTTGTGTACGGATTACATCTTGCGTAATACCTACTTCGGAAAGTTTCTTTCGCAATCCTTGTTCTATTTGTGACAATGGCACTTTGGTGTGATACTCTTCGGGCTTAGACTTTCCATCAAATTCTTCCTCGAAGTATTCACGAATTTCAATGATGTAGTGAATTTTGTCCGGCATGATTTCTATTTCCGATGTACCTGTCACTTCAATGTAGTGTTCATTAACTTCTTGCGCTTGCGCAGTTAGAACCATAAAGAAGACAATAGCGGATAAAAATAGTTTTGTTTTCATGATGGTTAGGTATTTATTTGTTTTTAATCAGTTAAACGCCTGTTTTTCTTATCTATATAAAACCAAGTTTCGCTTTCCCAATAATGTTTTTCTCCGTCTGATTCAGGAACTACCTTTCGTTCACCTTTTAAAGTTGCTTTGGTTTTTCCTCCTTTAAATGGGTAGGCAAACTTAAATTGAGGTTCAATTATTACATTACCCAATGAATCGGCAAAACCTACCAATCCATCCTCGTTCATTATACGGAAAAGCCCTTCTTGTATGTAGTCGGGACCATTATCATATTTGAATACATAGAAAAGTTCTTTGCCCGCATCATTGATGCAGATTATTCGAGCGTCCTTTGGCTTGTTCTCATAAGCAAAACCTATTTTTTTGATAGTATCTGTTTGACAGTATCTGTACTTGCCGTATGGCACAATGGTATCGCCCCGTTCATTCAGATAACAGACCGGAACACCCACCTCCAAATAAGGCTCTGTGGTATGGGCAGTCAGTGTGGCGTCATATCGCATCAGAATTGGAGTGTCACAAGAACTGTAGCCGATTATCAAAACATCAGTATGAGGGTTGATAGGAGTTGTCGGTCTATCCAATTTAAATTGAAAAACAAGAGTGTCCTTTGGGGCTGGTAAAGTTATAGAAATACCCGTTACAGCATTGAATGCATTTAGTGCAGCTCTTTTGAATTTTCGGTTGTTACACGAAATAACTTGGGGGTTGGTAATATATCCGTTACCATCTAATTTATATGTAACATAGACCATTCCTTCTCGATTCTTTTTCTGTAATTTAGGTGGATACTTACATGATTTGCTTAGAGTTTTGATAAGCCAATTATAGTTATTAACTTCATTTTTTGTTGGACTATCATTCTTGAATAAAACAGGTACAGTCCAAACAGAGTGCCGATATTCACCTTTACCATGAAAATTGATGGTAGGAGTCCACCGTGGCATACCTTTTATGATTTGCAATACTTGGTTGTCCCATTCTTGTATGCCACAACCTCGTAAGGTCTCTACCTTTATTATTTCTCCGTAAGAATCAATGCGTATCGTATAAATCCCTTTGATTTCTTTTTTACCGTTTAATAGATTGGAATCGTATGTTAGGCGTTCATTAATGTAGTCGGTAATTGCATACGGATTTGCTTTTTCAAAATAAGACACAGCTTCCCATTCCACAAAACTTTGTTTCAATTCTTCTTCCCTAACGCTGTCCGCCTTTACCTTATCCCTATAATGTTGGGGCAGGAAAGGGACATATACCGTATAAAGACACTCCATTCGTTTGCCGTTTTTGTTCCTGCAAGGCAGGCAGTGTGGAAGTTCTTTGGTCAGTCTGATGACCTCTTTGTCAAAATCTTCATGGATGGTCGTCAAAATGGTATTCCAGCGTGGTAGCCCTAATGTGTCAAGAGCAAACATCACTACGGAATAACCTGCCACATTCTTTTTTAGCAACTCTTCTGGGTATTTCATTTGGGAAACATAGTATTTTGTCAAATCGTAATCCCATACCGCCCATCGGGGAGGTTCTATCGTGGATAAATCTTTAATTGGTTCTCCGGTTATTTTAGCAACACCTTTATTCCAAATATCCTCTTTACGCCAAATACTATCCAAGCGTTCTTCGTTCTGCCTTTGTCCTTGAACACTGTTATCTGTTGTACATCTGACAGGTGTAACTCCGATTGTCAAACTTTCCGGCAGATATTGGAGAACCAACGTACTATCTGTCAGTTCTTGAATAATGTAATTCTTTTGAAAAGATTTTATTGTATCTCCATGCAAAGAGTAAGAATCGCATATTTCAGTTTGTTTTTCATCATATAGAAAGGTCTGTTTCCATCCAGCGCTGCGGAATTCCATTTCCATAGCATAGTGTTTGTCTTTGGGAAGTTGCACTTTCCATATTTTATTCTCTAATAAAGCAGACATATCTGCCGAATTCTTGTCTTGGGCTAAAAGTGGGCTGACAAGATTGAGAGAAAATATAAATAATATGGATAGAAAATATTTCATTCAACCAATTATATAAACAACATCCAAATATAATGTAAATGAGTAATAGAATAGCGTATTAAATAATTTATTTCTTCCTGTATTTGAATAAATTAACTTTTAATACTCAAGTAAAAATCAGTACATTTACAAGTTTAGTTCATACCTTTGTTTATATATCCAAAACGGACAAAACCTATTTTTTGTCGGCAGATTATATGTTGCTGGCGAAAAGAAAAACAGTATTCTTCTTTTCGCCAGTGTTACTTTTTATGATAGGTTAGTAATTTGAGGAAGCAATGAACTCCTTTATTTCTTCCTCGCTTGGAAGTTCTATCATGTACTTCTGTACGAAGATATTCGGGTCTAATCCGGCAGTGGCATACTTAACCAATGTATCTCCCTTTTCTGTGCAAAGCAGAGTTCCGATAGGCGGATTATCATCCGGCTGCATCACTTCCGCCTTGAAATAGTTTAGATACATATTGAGTTGTGAAGCATACTCATGGCGGAACTTGTCTATCTTCAATTCCACAATAACGTGGCACTTCAAGATGCGGTGATAGAACACAAGGTCGGCAAAGAAATAATCTTCGTCTATCAAAATACGTTTTTGTCGGGCTTCAAAGCAGAATCCATGCCCCATTTCCAGCAGGAAGTGTTGTAGGTTGTCAAGAATGGATTGCTCTAAGTCGTTTTCTGTTACTAAGGCTCGTTCATTCAATCCTAAGAACTCTAAAGTAACAGGGGTGTTGATAACATCTTTAGGTTGTAATAGGGTTGCTTGTTGCTAGACTAAAGCGGAGAGGGCTTCTTTGTTTTTGGAGAGTCCGCTACGTTCATAATACAAAGATGATATTTGCCGTTCCAGTTCTCTTGCAGACCAACAGCCACGTATTGCTTCCGTTTCATAGAAAGCACGCTTTGTCGGATTTTCGATTTTGGATATGAACTTTAAGTGAGAATAAGGTAATTTATTGAACAACCTTTCAGCAGGAATACTCCACTTATTATATTGTATTTCTGATGTTTGTAATTCGGCACACACTGAGTGCCGAATTGGTTCCGTGAATTCGGTGGACAGCGTGTGCCGAATTTCATTTCCTGCCATGATGTAGTGTAATACTTGTTCTTTCAGTTGTGGATAAACAAGGTACAGCCGCCTAAATTCACGGAATCTACGTTCATTCAGACCTTTTGTTTTCAGCCGTTGTTCCAGCTTTTTCAACAGTTGTTCACCGTATGCGGCACGGTCTTCTCCGCTCTGCTCAAATTCCACGATATAGCAACCCATGAGCCAGTTACGGGAAGTAAGGGCAAGGTTTACAGCGTGTGCGGCTTGTGCCTGCAACATTCATGGGGTACTTCTCTTTCAAGAAGTCTTTGAAACGGCTAAGCGCAATTTGCACCATGCGAATATCTTTCTTGGTATAGCTATTGATATAGGCTTGAAAGTAGTCCAAGAAATTAACAGCCCTGTCTTTCTTTAAGCGGTAACCCAACATGCTTTCTTTAAACTCCTGTTCACGCTCTGCACGTATGCGCATGGCGAGTTCCAATGTTTCCTTGTTTTGTTGCCGTTCCGCAGGGGTACGGGGCTTGTCTATCAGATAAAGGCTAAGGTTTTCTTTTCGCCTGTGATGCTTGATAGCGAACTTTGGCCTTCCTTGCATCTTACCACTTTCGTAATACACCTGATTACCGTTTTCATCCAATACGGGCTTTTCCTCTCTACCTAAATAATACTCTAAGTAAAGGCTTATTCTACCGTCTGAGAGCTTATTTTGCTCCAACTTGGGGTTCTCTTTCGTTTTATTTTCTAACTTTGCCATTGTTTAGAGGTTTTATCCCGATTTAGGTACCGTAACCGGGTAATTACACTAAATAGTTGATTTTCTTTTGTTTTCCGATATTGCAAAGGTGCAAAAGAAAATGATATTTCAAAGTGTACTAAAAGTGTACTGAATAACAGAAAACGGGCAAAATAGGGCAAAAATGGAGAAAACAGGAGATGTGCAAATGGTTGATAATGAGTAGAATAAACTCTTTTTGTTTTCCTGTGATTTCTATGGTTTGTATCAGGTCTGGGTACAAGAGATCCTGACAATATTGATTGTCAGGATTTTCTCTTTTATAGAGCGGACAAATCCTTTAATAGTTTGATAAAGCAATGAAAGCTTTTCTGGTTCCGTTTGCACGGCGGGCGGTTCTTAGCTTGGAATATAAACTTAGTAAGATGCTAATATTATGATGAAGAGTCAGAATTCGGCAATTGGCCGATCGCATGTTGTTTGGCTGGATGTGGTACGTTTTGTTGCCATGTTTACCGTGGTTTGTTGCCATAGTGCAGATCCGTTTAACTTTTATCCGGGTGAACCACCAGCTAATATCGATCAGATTAAGTTCTGGGGAGCAGCTTATGGATCGTTTCTCCGTCCTTGTGTCCCCCTGTTTGTGATGATTACGGGAGCCTTGCTGTTGCCATTGAAGGACGATACTTCCGTCTTTTATAAAAAAAGGATCAGCCGTGTCTTTTGGCCTTTCCTGATTTGGTCTGTGCTTTATAACCTGTTCCCTTGGATAACCGGACAGCTAGGCTTGTCACCGGAGGTGATCTTGGACTTTTTTCCCTATTCGGGCGAAGAAGTGGCTCGTCAGTCATTGGATGTTTCCTTGAGATATATTGCGGAGATCCCATTGAATTTCTCGATTGTAGATGTGCATATGTGGTATATCTATCTATTGATCGGGTTATACTTGTACTTGCCTGTTTTCTCTGCCTGGGTGGAAAAAGCCTCTGAAAAGGCCAAGCTATGGTTTTTGCTGGCCTGGGGCGTGTCGACACTGTTGCCTTATTACTATCAGTTCGTTTCACCTTATGTATGGGGAGGCTGTTCCTGGAACTCCTTCAATATGTTGTATTATTTTGCCGGGTTCAACGGCTATCTGCTTTTAGGACATTACCTGCGCAATCACGACTGGAGTCTGAATAAAATCTTGTTGGTCGGGATCCCGATGTTTTTGATCGGCTATGTCGTAACTTTTTTCGGTTTCCGCTATGTAACCGCTCTGCCGGAATACAGCGAAGAATTGCTGGAACTTTTCTTTACCTATTGTTCTCTTAACGTCGTGATGATGACGGTCCCCGTTTTCCTATTGATGAAAAAGGTGGATGTGCGATCCGAAAAGATCAAGAGTTTGCTGGCAAACCTGACGACTTGTGGGTTCGGAATCTATATGGTGCATTATTTCTTTACCGGTCCGGGTGTCGTTCTGATGCGTGCCTTGCATGTACCGGTGGCTTTACAGATACCTGCCGCCGCGGTTGTCGCATTTGCCATTTCCTGGTTGATCGTAGCTTCCATTTATCGATTGATGGGGAAGAATGCCAGGTATGTAGTAGGGTAACTTTATACTGTAATAAAGTAAAGCTATTCAAGTCGATGTGCCTATGTGTCAGGAAGGATGTGTGGGTAATTTTTGAACAGCATCTTCTCAGATGGTCGTCGAATGCTTGGGGGGAGCTCAAAGTTAAGTCAGAAGAAAAAATGCTCGATTTTCTGGTTGACACTCCCTTATTATCCGTCTTAGCATTGGCTTGATGTCAATGATCGTATCCTGGCTAATGGGACGTTTTTGCCATAATGTGGCTCAAATACAAGCATATTAGGTTCTTGAAATGAAAAAATGCTGTACATTTGCAGGTATAGTCTAATAACAACGGGATAATGATGCTAAATGGCAAGTTGATAATCGACGAACTGCTGATAATTTTATTTGTTTTTACTCTTTCTCTTTTCCCTGTGGAGGCAAGGACGACAAGCGGCAATGGTCAGAAGGTTTTGGTCATTAGCTCTTATTCTCCGATCAAGGAAGAGGGAAACCATCTGATTGCGTCTTTCATAGATCAGATGCAGGTAGATTCGGAAGCGAAAATATTTGTTGAGTATATGGACTGCGAGGCTTCTCCCGTCTTTGAAACCTGGGTAGGATGGATGCGGCAGCTTTTTGCTGCCTATAAGGTAAAGCCGGATGTGGTCGTGCTGCTAGGCAATGAGGCTTGGTCTTCCTATCGGGTCACTTGTGTGGATAGCTGGCATGAGATTCCTGTCGTGTTGGGTTATGTGAAAGGAGCCTTCATTGATTATGAGAATAAAGACAAGAAGCTGTTTTCGGTTGCCGATATGATGCCGATGAAAGAGTCGTTCGGCGATTTCAGAATAACGGGATATTCCTATAAGGATTTTGTCATTGAGAACCTGTCGCTGATAAAACAACTTCAGCCACATATCCGCAAAGTGGCGTTTTGTTATGACAATCGTTATAATATGGCGTTTTTCGAGTCTTATATCAACGATCTTTTCGAGCAGATCGATTCGCTCGACCTTCGCTATATGGATGGCTGTAAGCTGTCTACTCCCCAACTACTCGATTCGATTGCCTGTATGGATGATTCCTATGCCATCTTATCGGCGGGATGGTATACCGATGCCCTTCAATATCCCCATGCACATTCGATGCTCCACAATGAGCTGGCACGTTATACGTCCAAGCCGGTTTATCAGGTTTTGGATCAGGGCACGTCGAACATGAATTACATTGGTGGCTATTTTATTTCCGGAGAGGATTTGGGTAAGGACTTGGCATTGCTGACTCATTGTGTTCTGACGAAAGGATTCGAAAATAGTCCGGCTTTTCAGTTCACTCCTTCACTTCCCAATTACTATATCAACTATCCGACGCTCGTAGCTTCAGGGATCGACCCCTCGTTGTTGCCTGAAAATACGGTGTTCTATAACGAAGAACCTTCATTATGGCAAGAACATCCGGTAGAAGTGATCCTGTTTGTCTGTTTGGTTATTTTGATGGTGGTTATTTTTATTGGTATCTTAAATTACAGGAAACGAAAGGAAGACGCTTACAAGACGGCAAATACCAAAATGATGGAACTCTTGAGTCGGATGCCGGACATGGCGACCATCTATGACTCCGATCTGAATATAGTGGATATCGTGAACCCTGATAATCACAATTGGAAAGATGTCGACACGAGATGCCAGATAGGGAAGAATCTGAAGGATCTTCATCTTGAATATCCGCAGGCTAAAGAGATGCTGGATGAAATTATCTTGCATGTGAAACGGACGGTCGAAACGGGTGAGGTGACTGTCTTTAATTGCAAGTACGGGAAAAAGGATCGGATCAAATATACAAAGGCACGTGTTGTGCCGTTTGAGAATAATTCGGTTATCTGCTTTACCCATGACGTGACTCCTTATGTTGTTGCCGAAAAGGAAATCCTGCGTTTGAAAACATTCCTGCAATCGATCATGGATAATCTGCCGGTAGGATTGTTTATCAAGGATGTGAGTAATGAGTACCGCTATCTGTTCTACAACAACAAAGTCTCCGAATTTTATAAAGAGGCCTTTGATTGTATGTTGGGGAAGAATGATTTTGAAGTGAACGATTTGAAAGCTTCTCTTTTCAGGGAAGAAGATAACCGGGTGTTACAAAGCGACAAGCCGATTTCTTTTAACCGGGTATTGTTTGATGAAGAAACCGGGTTACCTGTCCGTTGGGCTGTTACTACTAAGACGCGCTTGGAAGATAAAGAGGGAAACCTATATATTGTTGCTACAATGGTTGATACGACGGATATTCGTAGGAATGAACTCGAGCTTGATGATATACGCCGGGAATTGTCCGTTGCCCTTGATGCCGGTTCCCTGTCGGCTTGGTGCTATGATGTGCAGAAGGATACATTCACCTCTCTTTACCGGAAGACGCTTGCCAACGATGGTTTGAGCAATAAAGGTGCACTGGATTTATTGCATCCGGACGACAAAGAAAAATACAGTCGGTTTATGTCCCGCCTGTCCAGGGGAGTAGAAAACAAACTGAGGGAAGTGTTTCGCTTCCGGCGGGGTGAAGGCTATGATTGGTTCGAAACCTATGCAATCGGGTTGAAGTCGGAAAAGACTGGCGAAGTCGAACAGATTATCGGGACGGAAAGAAATATAACGGGTGAGATGAAGAGACGGCAGGAACTTGAAGAGAACAAACTACAGTTGGACTTCACTCTTGATGCTGCTCAGATTATTTCGTGGGAGTACAATCCGGATACTCGGATTTTCTACTCGCCGCGGTCTACCGTGTTCGAAGGAATGACAATTTCGTTGGATGAGTATCTTTCGTTCGTAGATCTCGAAGACCGTGATTTGCTTCGGAAAGGTTTGGAAGACCTTGCCTGTGGAAAGATCCATGTGATGGAGGTCCAGATCAGGACAATGGTCCCAGCACTGGGAGATCGCTGGTTCGAGATGCATGCCGTTCCCTATGGACGGAATGAAAATGGAAAGATACGTAAACTCATCGGGTTGAGGCGCGATATTACGGACTTGAAGATGACGAACGAACTGATCCGCCTGCGTAATAAGGCGGAGGAGGGCAATCGGTTGAAAAGCGCTTTCCTAGCCAATATGAGCCATGAGATACGAACGCCCCTGAACGCGATTGTCGGCTTCTCGAATCTGATTGCGATGGCGGAAGAGCCGGATGAGATCGGTGAATATGTCAAGATCATCGAGACGAATAATGAGCTTTTGCTCCAGTTGGTCAATGATATTCTCGACCTTTCGAAGATCGAAGCCGGGCAGATGGATTTCAATTATTCGGCAGTCGACTTGTCCGAGATATTCAATAACTTGCAGCAGGTCTATAAGTCGCGTGTGAAGGATGGTGTCGATTTGGTTTGCCATCTGCCGTCTGTCGCTTGTGTGATCCATTCGGAAAAGAATCGGCTGACACAGGTTCTCTCCAATTTCCTCAGTAATGCTTGCAAATACACTTCGGAGGGTTCTATTACGATGGGATATGAGAGGATAGGCGCTATCCTGCGCTTTTATGTGGCGGACACCGGCAAAGGACTTGCCGAGGAGAATATTCCGCATGTTTTTGAACGTTTTGCTAAATTTGACAGCTTTGTCCAGGGAACGGGGTTGGGGCTTTCCATCTGCGAGTCCATCATACAGTCTTTGGATGGCAAGATCGGTGTGGATTCGGAGTTGGGTAAAGGCTCGACTTTCTGGTTCACGATTCCCTACAATCCGGTAAATGAATAAGATGAGTATAAAACAAATAACAATAAAATGGAAAAAGTAAAGAAATCGTTGGTAAAGAAAGAGTATCTGGTTCCTTTTGTATTAGTCACATCTCTGTTTTTCTTATGGGGTTTTGCACATGCTATTTTAGATGTGCTGAACAAGCATTTCCAGGAGGCGCTTGTCATGACGAAGGCTCATTCTGCTTTGATCCAGGCAACGATGTACACTGGTTATTTCACAATGGCTATCCCAGCCGGACTTTTTATTAATAAATACGGATACCGCCAGGGGGTGGTGTTCGGTCTGATCCTTTACGGGATCGGATCGTTGCTTTTCATTCCGAGCGAACAGTTGATGTCATTCAACTTCTTTCTCTTTTCCCTGTTTGTGATCGGTTGCGGACTGACGTTCTTGGAGACGGCAGCCAATCCTTACGTGACAGAGCTTGGGGATCGCGAGACGGCAGCCAGTCGTTTGAATCTGGCACAATCCTTCAACGGGTTAGGTTGTATCTGTGCACCTGTAATCGGTGGGATGCTGTTGTTTTCCGGCAACGGAGATGCTAACATTGCTTTGCCCTATACCGTGATGGGCGTTATCGTCCTGTCTGTTGCTCTTATTTTCTTCCGCATCCGCTTGCCGGAGATCAACCATGACGATTGCGAAGATACGACTGCTGAGGCTAAAGCCGGGTTGAAAGGATTGTGGAAACATCGTTGTTTTACCTGGGGGGTGATGGCCTTGTTCTGCTACGAAATAGCGGAAATATCGATTAACAGTTTCTTTATTAATTATGTGACTGACGATGGGTGGATGGATGCGCATGAGGCAGCGATCGTTCTTTCCTTCGGTGGATTGGGCTTGTTTATGATCGGGCGTATTATCGGTAGTTGGATTATGAGTTATATCCGGGCAGAGAAAGTCTTGTTTATCTGTGCGATCTTTACCGTTTTGGGTGCTCTGTTCGTTACCCTGAATTTAGGTACTCTGTCGAAAGGTGCTCTATTTGCCTGCTATATCTTCGAGGCTATTATGTTCCCGACGATTTTTGCTATCTCGCTGAGGGGATTGGGTGACTATACCAAGCGTGCTTCGTCCTTCTTGATGATGTCTCCGATAGGAGGTGCTGTCGGACCGTTATTGATGGGCTATGTAGCCGATATCTCGACAATGTCGTTTTCGTTCGTCGTACCGCTATTCGGGTATGCCGTAGTCCTTATTTATTCCTATATGGTGATGGCTAAGAAATTGCGTTGATTTATGATTTCAGATTTATGATTTATCAGTGATACATAGCTCATAAATCATAAATCTGAAATCATAAATCGTTTCACTTATACCTTTCGATAATATCCCAAACATCCTTCTCTGTTCCCCCGAAAGGTCCCGAGGCTTCCAGCTTGATTGTACACATGGCGGCGGCAAAACATCCTGCTTCTTTGTATGAAGCTCCTTTGTTTCGCATGTACAGATAGCCGGCCATATAGGTATCGCCACATCCCGTAGCGTCCACAATCTCTGTTGGAGGGTATGCGGGTATTTCATGAAATTCGCCGTCGGCATAAATGACAGATCCCATGCTTCCTAATGTCAGCAAAACCTCCTTAACGCCCCAGTTGGCTAATTTCAGAGCAGCTTCACGCGGATTTTTGCATCCGGTGAGAACTTCCGTTTCGTGTTCGTTGGCTTTCAGGATATGGATGTATTTCAGTGCCTCTTCCTTTTCCGGCCAGTCTACGGCGAAAACATTCTCACCGCGAACTTCACGCAGGTAGCCTTGGGCATCGACCGATAACATCCCTTTGGTCGATAAATATTTGATTACATCTAAAGAAAAATCGTCCGCCAGCAAACTTCCCAAATGATAGATGCGGGCATCGACATCCTGTAACCCTTCAACTGTGAACGGATCGGCTTTTGCCAATACCCGCTGCGTCCGGTTGTTCTGGTTCTCGCCATATGTATTTTCAAAATAGACGGAATGGGTACTGGGCAAAACCTTTACATCGATCCCTTTCCTGCGTATTTCTTCCACCGCGTCCATCTCACTGACAGCAAGAGCTGTTACCAACAGGAAGTCGGAAGTATCTAATTTGCTCATTCCATGCGCGAAATAGAAAGATGTTCCTCCCGGCATATGCAGTGTCCTTTTCGGCGTTACAATCTTATCCAACGTAATGTGGCCGATGCAACAAAGATTATGTGTATTCATATTACTTATTTAATCAGGCTGCAAAAGTATATAAAAACAAGAAATAAATTGTTGCTATGAATATTTTTAGCTCTTCCTTCGCCAGTTTGAATAATGAAACTTGCCATTAATAGTTTGTCATAGGCTCAAACAATGGAAATTTCTGATAACTCATGCCCTATCATGCGAATTGTTTCCACTAGATCCGAGAAACGCTGTTTGGAGAACTTATAGGTTCCTTCTCTCGGAAGTTCTTGTACTTTATACACTGCTATCGACTAAAAATTAGATACGTTTGTCTTGAATACAATATACAGTTTACTTGTCTAACCAATAACTATTACTATATTTGCATTGTGCAAATAGCACAATTGCGTTGTTTAACTGATTCTTTCAAATAAAAATCTGGAAAATTTGAAAGGGGGAAGAATGGGTTAGCATATCCCGCATCGTATCCGTAAGTATGGTGTGGGAGTATGTTGCTTATTTACTCCCAAAGGTTTTCCAGAGCCCTATTTGATAGATAAGTCACAGCTCTCACACTCTATATAATAATTTAAAGATTAAAGTTTGGAGATCGAGAACGCCGTGATTTTATTCACACAGAAGAAAGATGCTGGTTGAAAAGAAAATACTATCCGACCATTTTGAAGAAATATATGTCTCTTGGTTTTCCCGGATGAAATATTTCGCTCTGGAGTATGTCGTGTCAGAAGAAGACGCAGAAAATATCGTCCAGGACGTATTTACCGAATTGTGGGAAAGAAAAGAGATCTTGGCTTATGATGTGAATCTGGTTGCCCTGCTTTTTACTTCGATCAAAAACCGTTGTATCGACCTTTTACGTCACCGCATTGTTGTAAAGGAAGCTGTCAACCTGATACAGGAAGAGTATCAGGCTACTTTGCGGATGAAACTTGCCTCCTTGGAATTATTCGATCAGTCTCTACTCTCCGAGCAGGATATCGAACGGATCATTACTGAAGTGGTAGACTCTTTGCCTGAAAAATGTCGGGAAATTTTTATCAAAAGCAAAATAGAGGGGAAAAAACAGAAAGACATAGCTGCTGAATTGAATATTTCCCTTAAAACTGTTGAAAATCAGATGGATATCGCCTATAAGAAAATTAAAAGCGAATTGAAAGACTATCTCCCTTTATTAATATTTTTACTCGCTAATTAAAAAAATCCGTTTATCCTCTTGGGGG
This sequence comes from Parabacteroides sp. MSK.9.14, assembly GCF_019041495.1. Taxonomy (NCBI): domain Bacteria; kingdom Pseudomonadati; phylum Bacteroidota; class Bacteroidia; order Bacteroidales; family Tannerellaceae; genus Parabacteroides; species Parabacteroides sp. MSK.9.14. Next base: position 181,953 of record NZ_JAHPXO010000002.1, on the reverse strand, counting down.
TTTTGGTTCCCTGATCCGTTTATTAAGAACAAAAGCGGAAAATATGAACGAACGGATACATAAATACTTTTATGAGGAACTTTCCACGGAAGAGCGACTATCCCTGCTGCGCGATGTCGAGGCGAGTGAAGAACTCAAAAAAGAATTTGTAGAGTATCAAAATCTATATGCCTTGTTGAACTTAGGACATCAGGTGCAGGATAAAACAATCGGCAAACAGAAATACGACTGCTTTATTTTGCAAAAGCAACACTCCGTGATGTGGAAGCGTTGGACACGCCGGATCGGGTATGCGGCTGCTATCCTGATATTAGTCGTTTCAACAAGTATATTGACATATTGGTATGCACAGCCTGAGCAAGCGGAGTTTTTATCGGAGAATGTGATGAATACTCTGTATACTCCTGCCGGACAGCGGGCACAACTGGTCTTGCAGGATGGGACGGAAGTTTGGCTGAATGCGAAGTCGAAGTTGATCTATCCAGCCAGTTTTACCGATGATAAAAGGAATGTTACGATCGAAGGAGAAGCCTTCTTCAAAGTGGCGAAAGACCCTTCCCGCCCTTTCATTGTTTCTACGCATGATGTCGATATGGAAGTTTTAGGCACCCAATTTAACGTGTGCAGCTATCCTGCGACCGGCTATGTACAAACCAGTTTGTTGGAAGGTTCCGTACGCGTCTTTTTCCGGAATAAGGAATCTGACGGGATCATTTTGGAACCGGATCAACAAGTGACTGTCTCGAACGGAAAGATGAAGGTAGAACCGATTCGCCTGAAAGCTCATTTTTTATGGCTTGACGGTATATATGCCTTTGAAAATGAACCTTTGATCAATATTCTGGAAAAAATGGAACTTTACTATGACGTAAAGATCGTAGTAAAAGACACATCTTTATTCAAAGATACTTATACGGGAAAATTCAGGCAGCGCGACAGTCTCGACGATGTTTTCCGCGTATTGCAGCAAATCCGCAAATTCAAAGTAGAGAAAGACACAGAGCGGAACATAGTGACCTTAAAATAAGAACATGTCAAACATAAAAATGTATAGCCTATGATGAAAGAACAGTAGAAAAACAAAAGCGGCAGAAGCTACCAACAACTGCCGCAGAAGTTAAAGCAAACACAAGTCGTAATTTTTTAGTATTCACTTTAAATTTAGAACAAAGATATGAAAAGAAAAACTTTGTTGTTGCCTTTTATTATCTATAATAGTAACATTAAATATTTTTTTAGGATTATGAGAATATCACTTTTCCTATTGTTTGTATGTGTGTTTCAATTGATGGCAGAAGAAGCAGATGCACAAAATGCAGAGATCAAACTTAGCCAGAATAGCATGACAATAAAACAATTGGTCAAAGAGATTGAGGCGCAAACTGACTATTTGGTTGTGTTTCGGGATCAGGATGTGGATGTCAACAAGACTGTTTCTTTTAACACAAAAACAGCTACAGTTGCAGACTATCTAGAAATGATTACTAAAAACACAGGTATTAGTTATCAGTTTGAAAATAACTATATTACGTTATTGTCTACCTCTTCTAAATCTGTAAATCAAGAGAAAAAGAAAAAAATAAGTGGACAAATAGTTGATACTTACGGTTTAGCGGTTATAGGGGCAAATGTTGTAGAAAAGGGAACGACGAATGGTACGATAACGGATGTAGACGGAAATTTTTCTTTGGAAGTCGATGAAAACAGCACGTTGGTTGTAAGCTATATTGGGTATACTCCACAAGAAATAATCGTAGCAAATAAATCAAATTTTAGTATTAAATTGAAAGAAGATACCGAAGTTTTGGATGAGGTTGTAGTGGTAGGTTATGGAACAGCGAAGAAAAAGGATCTTACAGGAGCTGTTTCTAGTGTAAAAGCCGAAAAATTATCAGCTCAGGCTCCTCGAAATGTACAAGATATTTTACGTTCGAATGCCGCTGGTTTGAATATTGGTATAGCTACTGATGCTAAAGCTGAGGCTGATTTATCTGTTCGGGGTAAAGGTACTTTATCTGCGGGCAGTTCACCTCTTATTGTTTTAGATGGAGTGATTTATGAAGGAAATTTGTCAGATATAACTCCTGAAGATATTGCAAGTGTAGATGTTTTGAAAGATGCGAGTTCGTCTGCCGTATATGGAGCAAAAGCCGCAAATGGAGTTATTGCAATTACAACAAAAAAAGGAATTCAAGGGAAACCTGTGATTAATTTCAATGCAAATATCTCTTTTGCAAAATCTGCGAATCAACCTAAAATATTGGATGCTGAGGGATTCTTGAAATTTAGGCAGGATTATAATGAAGGGAGAAATTCGGATGAATATTTGGCTAAATATCCTCAAATATTTGTAAATCCATTTAAGCTACAAGGTGTCGATCCGCTTGTTTGGTATAATTATGACCAAAGTGTACCTGCCACATCTGTCACTGATAAACAATTGGAAACTCAATGGTTATCCCGTCTGAATTTACTGACTCCTGAAATTGATAATTATTTTGCAGGTAGAATTACGAAATGGGATGATCTTGTATTTCAAACGGGATTACAACAAGATTATACAGTTAGTGTATCGAATGCTACAGAAAGGACTTCGCAATATTACTCATTGAACTGGGCGGATAGGGAAGGTATTATTACCGGAGATAAATATACAAATTTTAGAGCAAGAATGAATGTGAAAACAGAAATCACATCATTCCTTTCTGTAGGTATGAATGCTCAATTTTCCTCTCGAAATGAAGGCTTTTTGAAGTGTCTTTGGGAGCAAATGACTATGATTTCACCTTATGGAGCAAATGAGGTGGATAATTTAGAAAGCCCTTATAGACGAAATCCGACAGGAATGGACCCTGTCAATCCTTTCTATGATAATATGTATACAGAAAGGAAAGATTTGTATCAGAATTTAAATGCAAAACTGTATGCAGAAGTTAAACTTCCATTTGGAATCGAATATACTTTGAATTTCACTCCTTACTATAGTTGGCATGATTATTATAATCATTATTCATCTGAAGGAGAAAAATGGGAAGCTATAGGAGGAGCTTCAGTTAGAACGAATACTAAACAGTTCAGTTGGCAAATAGATAATATCATTCGCTGGAAGAGAGAATTTGCTCAGAAGCATAAAGTAGAAGTCACACTGTTAGCGAATGCAGAAAAAGCTCAGTATTGGTCCACTACGGCAGAGGCTCAAGGATATACGCCTAATGATGTTTTGGGATATCATCAGTTGCAATCGGGATCAGTACAAAAAGTATCAAGTGATGATACGTATCAAACAGGGGATGCTTTAATGGCTCGTCTATTTTATTCGTTTAATAACAAATATATGTTGACAACTTCTATCCGACGTGACGGATATTCTGCATTTGGAAAGAAAAACCCTCGAGCAACATTTCCTTCTGTCGCTTTAGGATGGGTTTTTACTCAAGAACAATTTATGCAACAAGCAAATTCGTGGCTGAATTATGCAAAATTGAGAATTTCTTGGGGAGAAAATGGAAATAGAGATATTGGCCAGTATGCAGCATTGGCTCAAATGAAATCAAGTTTGAGACCTTATATTGACCAAACAGGCAATATTTATACAATTTCTCAGATGTTTGTAAATACGATGGCAAACCATAATTTAAAATGGGAAAGAACTGCTGCGTTTAATTTTGGTTTGGATTTCTCTTTATTCGATGAATTGTTGAGTGGTTCCATTGAAACTTACGTATCTAAGACAAATGATTTGTTAGTAAAACGAGCATTACCCGATGTTACTGGTTTTAATAGTGTAACTGCCAATTTGGGGCAGTTACAGAATAAAGGATTTGAATTAACTTTAAATGCAAATATTATTAATTCAAAAGATTTCAAATGGTTCGCTTCTGGTAATTTTTCTTTAAATAGAAGAAAAATAAATAGCCTTTATGGTGATATGGTCGATGTTTTGGATGAGAATGGAAATGTTATTGGACAAAAAGAGTCGGATGATGAAACCAATAAATGGTTTATTGGTCAAGATCCGGATCGTATTTGGGATTATGAGAGAGCTGGAGTCTGGCAAAAAGATGAACGTGAAGAAGCTGCGATTTATGGGTGTCAACCTGGTGATTTTAAATATGTCGACCAAAACGGAGACGGTATCATGAATAATAAAGATAAAGTTTTTCAAGGATATACAACTCCTCGTTTTCGTTGGACTTTGAGGAATGAATGGACTTATAAAAATCTCTCATTATCGGCTGTCTTATATTCTTATTTAGGACATTACGGCGCTTTTCAAAGGGCTGCCAATAATTATTCGTTTCCAGATAGAACTTCGGACTATGATTTCCCAAGATGGACGGCTACAAATCCAATAAATGATTATGCACGTATTGGCTCAAAGAACATAGGAACTAATTATGTAAATAAGTCATTTGTACGTTTGGAAAATGTGACGTTATCTTATCATTTTCCGAAAGAGTGGATAAATAAATTTGCTATACAGTCTTTACGTTTATCGGGTAGTATTCAGAATGCTGCAGTTTTTGCTCCTCATTGGAATTTCTGGGATCCAGAGAGCGGCTCTGTTACTCCTCGTACGTTTAATTTAGGTATTAATGTTACATTGTAAAAATTAGATTATGAAAAGTAGGAATATATATATATGCGTTGCTGTAGCTTTTTTATCGCTCAATTCTTGTACAGATAGTTGGTTAGAGCCTAAGCCATTATCTTTTCATACTCCAGAAGATACTTATGTTGGAGTTGATGGGTTTGAAGCTACTTTGTCTGCATGCGAAGCTGAAATGCACGATGAGTATAATGGAGATGGATGTGCCATCCTTACAGAGATGATACAATCGGATATTTGTGTGGAAGGAACTACTGATAAAGCTGGGCCTCAAATGGATATGGATAAATCTTTATTACCTGATATGCCTTTGGACAATATGGATTATACTCGTGTCGGATGGTATTGGACACATGGTTACAAAGCCATTAAATCTGCAAATATAATCATTGCTCGTATTGATGAAGGAAAATTTGCAAATGAAGAAGATAAGAGTCGGATTTTGGGACAGGCTTATTTTCATAGGGCTTATTGGTATTATAAATTAGTTCATCAATTCGGCGATATCCCTTGGTTAGATTACGAATTGGCAGAACCTAAGACCGATTTTTATTCTTACGACAGATGGAGTATTTTGGAAGAATTAAAAAGAAATTTGGAATATTCTTATCAAAATGTACCTGATAATGTCAATCGTGGGAAAGTTTCAAAAAGTGCTTGTGGGGTTTTGTTGATGAAAATAAATATATGCTTGGGATATTTTGACGAAGCAATACAAATAGGACAATCTATAGTAGCCGAACATCCATTAATGACAACTCGTTTTACATCAAATCAAAACAAACCTAAAACCAATTTAATGCATGATCTGCACAGTGTTGAAGCAAAAATGGATATATCAAATACCGAGGGGTTGATGTATATTGTATCATACCCTAATGCTCAAGGATCTGTAAGATCTCAATTGATGAGAAATACAATTCCACGTGTAGTTGGAGTTACGACCCCAGACGGAATGTCTGGAATTGTTTATACTGATAATGTGGAATCTCAATATGAAATAAATAAAACGTATGGAAGAGGTATTGGTAGAGCCCGTTGTACTAATTATTATCAGTACACAATATGGACGGAAAAGGAGAAAAACGATTTAAGAGGTGTTTATAATCGTGATAGTTGGATAAGTCCATCTGATTTGTATTATAATGATCCGACGTTAAAAACAAGTGGAAACATTTATTATGGTACACATTTGGTGAAAAACCCAGCAATGTCTGTAGAAGATTCTATTCGAGCTTGGTATCAATGGCCTCATTATAAACTATATGTACCTGATCCACTTTCTTCGAGTTGGTATTGGGGAGGTGAAACTCCTATGTATATTTATCGCTCGGCGGAAGTTTATCTATTGATGGCAGAAGCTTATTATTGGAAAGAACAACCAGCTAAAGTTGCAGAGATGTTGAATGTCGTACGTAATCGAGCTGGAGCAGAATCTTTGACCGCTTCAGATATTAATATCGGTTCAATTTTAGATGAACGGGCGCGTGAGCTGTATTATGAAGAAAATAGGCACGTAGAAATTACTCGTATAGCTTTTACTTATGCTCGTACTGGTAGAAATTGTGAATATTTTGGAAGAAGTTATAGTCTTGATAATATATCGGGACCCGGAGGTGCTGGTTCTAATATTAAACAAGAGGGAATCAATTTTTGGTATGATTGGGTAAATGCTAAGAATAATTTTTATAATAAAGGCATCAAGCATCGTTGGGCTGAATATAAAATCAGTGTCCATCATCTGTTATGGCCTGTTCCTGCATCAGCTATTAATGCGAATACGAAAGGGGTTATAAATCAGAATATCGGTTATCCTGGTGCAGAGAAAAATGTAGAGCCACTGAAAGTTGGTCAATTATAACAAATGGATGTTTTATTAAAAATAGAATGAATCATGAGATCATTTTTTTATATATTATTTCTTTCTTTGATTTGTAATTTTGCTTATGGTCAAGCGATCATAAAAGGAATAAATTATGATGAAAGTAAAGTCCCTGATTTTGTGCTGCCGGATCCTCTTATTTGTAATGACGGACAGCAAGTAACCACTGCGGATGAATGGGAAAAGGTAAGAAGACCGGAAATTTTAGAGATATTTATGTCTAAGGTCTATGGACGGACACCGACTGATAAAATCGATGTGTCTTATACCTTATTGGCTTGTGATCCTAAAGCAATGGATGGTAAAGCAACTTGTAAACAAATATTGTTCACTTTTACAAATGGGAAGAAAACAATAGATGCAATTCTATTATTATATATTCCTAACCATGTACAAGGAAGAGTACCTGTGTTTGTTGGATATAATTTTATGGGGAATCAAACGACAACATTAGAACCATCGATTTACTATTCTCCAGGATTAAGGTTTGTACATGGCAAAGATAGTCCCGTATGGACAAGAGGAGCGCAGAAAAACCGTTGGTGTTATGATAAAATATTAGAACGTGGATATGCTGTAGCGACTATGTGTTATCATGATATCTATCCGGATCGAGCAGAGTTGAGAGATTATAGTGTAGCTTCTCTTTTCCCTGATTATATATCAGGATCCAAAAATCATGATGAGTGGGAAGCAATTGGAGTTTGGGCTTGGGGATCAAGTCGTATTGTTGATTATTTGGAACGTGAGGGAAGAATAGATATGAGTAAAATTGCAATAATGGGACATTCCAGACAGGGGAAAGCTGCGCTTTGGTCTGGAGCTCAGGATTCACGTTTCAAAGTGGTCATATCGAATGATTCTGGTTGTGGAGGAGCTGCCTTGTCAAAAAGAGTTTATGGGGAAAATATTGCTCGCATAACAACTGTTCTTTCTCATTGGTTTTGCCCTGCATTTAGTCAATATGCAGGTAATGAAGAAAATTTGCCTTTTGACCAGCATGAGATGCTGGCTTTAATAGCACCACGCCACCTTTATGTAGCGAGTGCGGAAGGCGATCTTTGGGCTGATCCTAAAGGTGAATATTTATCTGCATATTATACCAATAAAGTTTATGAATTATACAAAATGAAAGGGTTGGACTCACCAGTTCCTCCGGCTGTTCATCAACCAATTATGAATGATGTAGGTTATCATATACGGGCAGGTAAACATGATGTGACAGATTATGATTGGGAGCGCTTTATGGATTTCTGTGATTTACATTTTAAGTAAATTGGATTTCCTGTAAAGATTAAAAAATAGAAATATTGGATTTTGGTTTCTGAAGGAATATTTATTCATTATTCAACATAGCTTTTCAAAAACTTGATATACCTCTAAGAAACAGCACAGCGTAGGAGGCTAAGCTAGTATCTTAGAGGTATTTTCTATATAAGAATATTTGAATCTATGAATGTTGATTTAGAAACAACCATCATACCATCATGTTTCTTGTGTGAAGGTTGAATATCAAGATATACAGCTATGATAGTTCTCATTTCAACTATCATGCAACTATCATAAATCAGCTGTTTAACCATCATTTTGGTCGTTTTTATCGGAAATAGATGTACTTTGGAAGTGTTAAAACAGAATGTTTTTGAGAATGTATAAGCCTTTTTTGCCGGAATAAGGTACTTTGGAAAGCAAAAGACGTTAGTTCTTTTCCTCAAAATACGCGTATCAGGTCCATTTACACCCCCATCTGAGCGGTCTTGAGACCTGGGTCTGCAGGGGGGTGACACCCGGATCTCGACAAAAATATATAGCTATATTGCTGATAATAAGCTATATGTTGTGTGTGAAAAAGCTATTATATCTATGATAGTATGATAGTTAAAAAAACATCCATCATGCCTGCTATCATTCTATGTAGAGATTGATATTCATTATATAAAAGGCAAAGCATGATGGTATGACAGTTGTTTTCGCAATCGAAATTCATCTCTTTGCAGAGATATGTACCTCCTTCATGTGAATCGGATTTGTGGATTTTTATAAAACCTCTACCACCCTCTCCAGGGCCATCCCGTGCGATCCCTTTATCAGCACATGATATCCTTCCAAGGGATTTTTGCGCAAGGCTTCGATCAGCTCCTCTGTTGTGGCATAGGTGGTGAAGTCTTTTCCGGCGGCTTTTTGGAAATGTTCGCCGCACAGAAATACTTTATCGTAATTACCTTCCTTGATCCGGGCTACGACTTCGGTATGGAGTTCGTCGCTTGTAGGACCTAATTCGCGCATGTCGCCTAAGATGAGAGCTTTGGGCGAGACAGGCATTGTGGCGAAATTGTCTAAAGCGACTTTCATGCTGCTCGGATTTGCGTTGTAGGCATCGATGATCAGTTCGTTATTTTCAGTCTTTTTCAGTTGTGAACGGTTGTTAGTCGGCTCGTAAGCGGCAATGGCACGGCTGATGCGTTCTGCCGGAATCTTGAAGAAACGGCCAACAGCAACGGCAACTAAGGCATTGTCCAGATTGTAGTTACCGATCAGATGGGTTTCCACTGTGTGGATTTTGCCCTGTTGCTTCCATTCGAAAGTCAGGTAGGGATTACAGCTGACTACACATCCCCAGGCAAAAGCCGTTTCATCGGAACCGTATGTGACCTGTTCGATTCCATTGGCGATCTCTTTCAGATATTTATTATCCTGATTGATGAATATCTTACCTTTCGTGCGGCGCATATAGTCGTATAATTCACCCTTTGTTTTGATCACACCTTCGAATGAGCCGAAACCTTCCAGATGGGCACGCCCGACATTGGTGATAATCCCGTAGTTTGGCTGTGCTATGTCGACCAACTCTTTGATATCGCCCGGATGGCTGGCTCCCATTTCGATCACAGCCATTTCGTGGTCGTGCGTCAGGCGGAGCAAGGTGAGAGGTACGCCGATATGGTTGTTCAGGTTGCCTTCGGTGTAGAGAAGGTTGTATTTGGTAGACAGGACGGAAGCCAGCAGTTCCTTGGTCGTTGTCTTTCCGTTTGTTCCGGTGATACCGATAATCGGACAGCCGATCACTTTACGGTGGCGGTGCGCTAATTGCTGCAAGGTCGTCAGCACGTTGTCCACAAGGATTGTGCGTTCTCCTATAAAATAATCCGGATTGTCGATTACCGCATACACGCAACCGGATGCCAGCGCCTTTTCTGCATATTGGTTACCATCGAATTTATCCCCTTTCAAGGCAAAGAAAATCGAACCGCGAGGGCAGTTTCGGCTGTCGGTTGTCACTTTCGGATTGTGTATAAACAATTCATATAGTTCAGGAATAGTCATAGTCTTTTTCCCTTTATAATTTCTATGAGAGTTATTTTGCGCAAATGTAGTGATTTAATGTATTTACCTTTATCTTTGTCGGAAAGAAAAATAAGAATGTTACATAAAACGCTCAATATTAGAGGAACGCTTACCTCACTCGATACTCCGCTGGTGATGGGGATTCTGAATGTCACTCCCGACTCTTTTTATGCCGATAGTAGGAAGCAGACGGAAGTTGCAATTGAGGAACGCATACAGGCAATTTTATCCGAGGGAGGACGGATCATCGACCTCGGAGGTTATTCTTCCCGCCCCGATGCCGCAGAGGTCTCACCGGAAGAGGAGATGAAACGTCTGGCTTTTGCCTTGAAAATACTGAATACGCATTATCCAGATGTGACCCTGTCTGTCGATACATTCCGGGCGGATGTGGCACGTCGTTGCGTCGAAGAATACGGCGTCGCGATAATCAACGATATTTCGGGAGGAGAGTTGGATGCTGGAATGTTTGAGACGGTCGCCCGTTTGCATGTACCTTATATAATGATGCATATGCGTGGAACTCCTCAGACGAAGCAGCAACATACCGATTATGCAGATATAATGGAGGAGATTATGCTCTATTTTGCCCGGAAAGTCCGACAGCTCCGTTTGTTGGGAGTGAACGATATTATATTGGATCCCGGTTTCGGTTTCAGTAAGACGGTAGACCAGAATTATACGTTAATGGGACATCTGCGTGAGTTTAAGGATTTCGGTTTACCTTTGCTCGTCGGTGTTTCCCGCAAGAGCATGATTTATAAATATCTGGGTGGAACACCAGCCGACAGCCTGAATGGAACGACAGTCCTGAACACGATCGCTTTGTTGAATGGGACGGATATCCTTCGTGTCCACGACGTAAAAGCCGCAGTAGAAGCAGTCAAACTCGTTTCGAAAACTTTCAATTTTCAACTTTCAACTTTCAACTGTTAATATTATGTGGATGAATTTCGGAATAAAAGACCTGATTGATGTTTTATTGGTAGCCTTCTTCTTGTACCAGACATATAAGCTGATGAAGAATTCCGGAACTCTGGCTATCTTTAGTGGAGTAGTGTCGTTTATTATTGTCTGGATTCTGGTTTCCCAAGTGTTGGAGATGCGTTTGATGGGAGCGATACTCGACAAGTTTATCAGTGTCGGTTTCCTTGTGCTGGTGATTTTGTTTCAGGATGAGATACGTCGTTTTCTGGTGGCACTTGGTTCGCACAGGGGATGGAAGTTCCTGGGAAAAATATTTTCGAAGAAGAACCATGACAAGGAGAACGAAGGAAAGTTCATTGCCCCGGTTGTCCTGGCCTGCATGAATATGGCGAAGAAAAAGACGGGAGCACTGATATGCATCCAGCAGGATGTCGATCTGACCGTTTATGAGCATACCGGTGAAATGTTCAACGCTGATGCCAATGCCCGCCTGATCGAAAATATATTCTTCAAAAACAGTCCTTTGCATGATGGCGCCATGATCATTGCGGACAACCGTATCAAGGCTGCCGGCTGTATTCTTCCGGTTGCCCAAAACGCTAATTTGCCGAAAGATATGGGATTACGCCATCGTTCCGGCTTGGGAATGTCGCTCGAAACGGATGCACTGGTAATCATCGTTTCGGAAGAACGTGGGAAGATATCGGTCGCTCATAATGGTAAAATAGAAGTGAACGTTACGGCAGAGGATTTGCAACAAATCCTGTCAGGGGAGAAGGAAGTAACAAATTATTGTTAAATGTTCTGAAACTGATAAGTCTGCATGTAAATTTTTTACTGATTTTGCAAACTCTATATTGCATTTTGCCTACTTTTGTACCCGATTATTGTGATATCTAACTAACAATATAATAAAAACAGATCTTCCGCTATGGACTTAATGCAAGAGATTATTGCACGCGCTAAAGCAAACAAACAGCGTATCGTTCTTCCTGAAGGAACAGAAGAAAGAACATTGAAAGCTGCCGACCGTTTAGTGGCCGACGAAGTTGCAGACATTATCCTGATTGGCAACCCCGCTGAAATCAACAGCCTGGCTGCTCAGTACGGGTTGAACCACATCGGACAAACTACTATTATCGATCCGAAGAATCACGAAAAGAAAGCCGCTTACGCAGACCTGCTTTTCCAGCTGCGCCAGAAAAAGGGTATGACTCCTGAAAAGGCTGCCGTTTTAGTAGAAGATCCTTTGTTTCTTGCCTGCCTGATGATTAAATCCGGCGATGCCGACGGTGAAATCGCTGGTGCACAGAACACGACCGGCAATGTGTTGCGTCCCGCTTTGCAGATTATCAAGACTGCTCCGGGTATGAGTTGCGTTTCAGGTGCGTTCCTGATGTTTACAAAGACTCCCCAGTATGGTAAAGAAGGCATTTTGGTATTTGCCGACTGTGCCGTAATGCCGAATCCGACAGCACCAGAATTGGCAAGTATCGCTATTGCTACAGCTGCTACAGCCCGCGATATCGTAGGAATGGAACCGCGTGTCGCCATGCTGAGTTTCTCTACGAAAGGCAGTGCCTCTCACGAGATGGTCGACAAGGTTGTCGAAGCTACCCGTCTGGCAAAAGAAATGGCTCCCGACCTGAAGGTTGACGGAGAATTGCAGGCCGATGCCGCTTTGGTTGAAAAGGTCGCTTCATTGAAGGCTCCGGGCAGCGATGTTGCCGGACAGGCTAACGTTTTGGTATTCCCGACTCTGGAAGTGGGCAATATCGCTTATAAGCTGGTTCAGCGTTTAGGAGGTGCAGAAGCTGTAGGTCCTATCCTGCAGGGTATGGCTGCTCCGGTTAACGACCTGTCTCGCGGTTGCTCTGTTGACGATATCTATAAGATGGTTGCGATTGCATGTAACCAGTCGATAGGTTTGAAAGCAAATAAATAATTTGATTTATGAATTATGATTTATGTGACGATGATAAATCATAATTCATAAATTCCTAAAATCCCAACTCATAAATCATTAAATCATGAAAGTATTAGTATTAAACTGCGGTAGTAGTTCTATTAAATATAAATTGTTCGATATGACATCCGGTGAAGTAATGGCACAAGGTGGTATCGAAAAGATCGGTCTGCCCGGTGCATTCCTGAAACTGACCGACAAAGACGGTAAGAAAGTTGTTTTGGAAAAAGAAATGCCCGGCCACAAGGAAGGTATCGAATTTATCCTGAGTATTCTGACTGACAAGACATACGGCTGCATTAAGGAATATAACGAAATCGACGCTGTCGGCCACCGTGTGGTACATGGAGGTGAAAAGTTCGCTTCCAGCGTGAAGATCGACCGGGATGTGATCAACAAGGTAATCGAATGTTCGGATCTGGCTCCGTTGCATAACCCGGCTAACCTGAAGGGTATCGATGCTATGGAAGCATTGATTCCGGGTATTCCCCAGGTAGCAGTATTCGATACGGCTTTCCACCAGACAATGCCGGCTAAGGCTTATATGTACGGTTTGCCTTACGAGATGTATACGAAATACGGTGTGCGCCGTTACGGTTTCCATGGAACAAGCCACCGCTATGTTTCCCGTCGCGCTTGCGAAATCCTGGGCGTTCCTTATGAAGAACAGAAGATCATTACGGCTCATGTAGGCAACGGTGGTTCCATCGCTGCCGTAGATCATGGCAAATGTGTTGATACTTCTATGGGGCTGACTCCGGTTGAAGGTCTGCTGATGGGTACTCGTTGCGGTGACGTAGACGCCGGTGCTCTTTCCTTTATCATGGAAAAAGAAGGATTGGATGGTCATGGTTTATCAGACTTGATCAACAAGAAGAGTGGGGTTGCCGGCTTGGTCGGTGGTTCCTCCGATATGCGTGATTTGGAAGCAGCCGTAGAGGCAGGCGATGAACGTGCTACTATGGTTTTGGATGTTTACAACTACCGCATCAAGAAATATATCGGTGCTTACGCTGCTGCCATGGGTGGTTGCGATATCTTGGTTTGGACCGGTGGTGTCGGTGAAAACCAGTGGGCGACACGTCGTGTCGTTTGTGAAAACATGGAATACATGGGCATGAAGATTGACGTTGAAAAGAATGAAGGTATGCGTGGTGAAGAAATGGTCATCAGTACACCGGACAGCAAGGTTACGATCATTGTGGTCCCGACAGACGAAGAATACATGATCGCTGCCGATACAATGGATATATTAGGTAAATAATAATTATTCTAATCCTCACAGCTTACAAAACATTAGGATTAGTGTTTAGACTGCCCCGACACCGGTTGGGGCGGTCTTTTTTTATAAAATGAAACGGTCAAAATCTTTACAATAAACAAGGGGTAGATAGAAACTTTCATCTTTAAAAGATCTGACAACCTGATTGTCTTGAATTGTAAAAAGACATTGTCCTGTCTCATCGGATAATATGACAGATGACTGTTCCGCCCCTTCTGTGCAAATGTTCTGAATAAATTCGGAATCAATGGCTCTTTGGAATGCATCGTTTATTAATGCTGTTCCGTTGTTTGATTTAAGATGGGTATTAATACATTCTCGAACGATACGGGTTTTGTACTCAAAAGAATCTCCTTCACTGCTTGATAGAGCTTTGATTGCACAGAACAAAGCTTTACCTGCCGTACTTTTACCAGAATCGTTAATTCCGGTAATGACTGTTAAGCCACCAATTTCTATTGAAGTGAAGCATGCTTGATTTTGCTTATATTGGAGAGTTCAGTTTGCATCGTCTTTCTATTTAGTATGATTATACAAATGTAACGATAAATATTAGTAAAAACTAATTCTCTTCTTACTCTGTTTCGAACTGCTCCATATACAGCATTTCCCCGTCCCAGACGATATAGGAGAAATATTGCATCCAGTCACCCGCGATCAGTAGGCGCGCGGTACGTGAAAGCATCAAGTCGAGCATGATATGGCGGTGTCCGAAGATAAAGAAGTTGATATCCGGGTGTGTCTTGAGGTATTCTTTTGCAAAGAGGGCCATATACTCGTGGTCTTCGCCCTGGTATTCGGCTGCTTCCCTTGTCTTATGTTTTTTTAATCCGCTTTTACGACTGCTGAGCGACCAGCCGAGAGCGAAGCCGAACGTCCAGCGGGGATGGATGCCCGCATACAGCCATTGGCAGAATTTATTACGGAAAAGGGTGCGAAGGAAACGGAATGCCTTGCTTCTATAGTCTACCTCGTCGCCATGTCCGAGGAAGAACCGTTTGCCTAAAAGGTCTACAGTGAGCACATCCCGGTGGATGATCGCACCTATCTCCTTTGGCAGATAGTCGAACATCCAGATGTCGTGATTGCCGATAAATATATGGATTTCCACTCCATTATCGGATAGTTCCGCCAATTTACCAAGGAAACGGACAAAGCCTTTCGGTACGACGTATTTATATTCATACCAATAGTCGAACATATCCCCTAGGAAATAAATAGCCATTGCCTCGTCTTTGATGCTGTCCAGCCAGCGTACCAGTCTCTTTTCGACGGCAAGCGGGTCTTTATGGAAGCGGGCACCCAGATGGGCGTCCGATGCAAAATATATTTTCTTTCGAAGGGAATCCATGTCTCTATAAAAAACCTAATTCAAGTTTGGCCTCTTCGGACATCATGTCCTTATCCCATTCAGGTTCGAACACGAGGTTTACTTCCACGTTGTTCACGTCGTCGACAGATTCTATCTTCATCCGGACATCTTCCAGAATGAAATCGGCGGCAGGACAGTTGGGGGCGGTGAGGGTCATGTCGATGCGAACGTTCTTCTCATCGTCTACCTCTATGTTATAGATCAGGCCAAGATCGTAGACGTTAACCGGGATTTCCGGGTCGTATACGGTTTTAAGCATGGCGACAATCGCTTCTTCTGTTTGGAGGAATTCGTTGTTCATATTTCTTTAATTTGAATACAAACGTACGAATTAATTGACAATTGACAATTGACAATTGACAATTAATAACAGGAAAGGGTGGCTTCTGCTTCGTAACCCATAGCTTTACGATGGCTAATGCATAGAGTTACCCTTCGTAAAGCATAGCTTTATCTCACAGGGTTCCTTCGTCCGAATAACTGTAGTAGCTGCCGTCGGCCAGGACAATATGGTCTAACAGTTGTATTTCGAGTAAGCGGGCAGCGTCCCGAAGGTGTTGTGTCAGCAGGTCGTCCTGCCGGCTGGGGCGGGGATTGCCCGAAGGGTGGTTATGACAGAGGATGATGCCTACCGCAAGGGCATTGATCGCGGCTTTCAGAATGATGCGCAGGTCGGCTGATGTCTCGCTTATCCCGCCTTGGCTAATCTTGACCTTTTCGATCACCAGGGAAGAACGGTTCGTGAGTGCGATCCATAATTCTTCGTGGGGAAGATCGCAGAGCAGGGGATAGAAAATCCGGTAAACATCGCTGCTGGAGTGGATAACGGGACGTTGAACCGGATCGCTGTTGCCACGTCGTTTCCCAAGTTCGAGGGCTGCATTGATTGTGATAGCTTTGACTTTGCCAATGCCTTTAAACTTAAACATCAGTTCTTTGACGGATAATTTGCCTAAAGCATTCAGGTTATTATTGACGGAATTTAAAATACGTTGTGACAGTTGGACGGCAGTTTCCCGGCTGTTGCCGGAGCCGATCAGAATGGCCAGTAATTCGGCATCGCTGAGGGAAGCAATACCTTTCAATAACATTTTTTCGCGTGGGCGGTCTTCTTCTGCCCATTCTTTTATTTTCATAGCAAGAAAGTTTTGGATGATTTTAGATTTATGATTTATGATTTATCTTGTCAACGTATAAATCATAAATCATAAATCATATATTTTACCGGATACGTCCTACGTAAGAACCGTCCTGTGTATTGATTTCGATGATTTCACCTTCTTCAATGAACAACGGAACGCGTACTTCAGCACCTGATTCTACTGTTGCAGGTTTCAAAGTGTTGGTTGCTGTATCACCTTTGATACCCGGTTCCGTATAAGTTACTTTCAACTGTACTTTTACAGGCATATCTGCGAACAGAACAGTTTCTGTTGAAGCGTCTGAAACGACTTCCACAATCTGGCCTTCGATCATGAAGTCCACACCGTTGATCAGGTTTTTGTCGATGATGATATCGTCGAAAGTTTCCTGATTCATGAAATGATAGTGTTCGCCTTCCTGATATGTATATTGGTACGGGCGACGTTCTACGCGTACGTCTTCCAGTTTTTCACCGATGTTGAAACGACGTTCGATCTGACCACCTTTTACAACGTCTTTCAGGGTTGTACGCATAATCGTGTTACCTTTTCCCGGTTTTACATGAAGAAAATCGACGCAGAAATAGAGTTTACCGTCCAAACGGATACATGTTCCTTTCTTGATGTCCTGTGAATTAATCATACTAATGTTCTTTATATTATATTGTTAATTTATCTCGTGATGGATTTCGGGTGCAAAAGTAGTGTTTTCCTCTTAAAGTAACAATAAACTTCTGTAATTTTATTTGGAAATAGGTTGCAAATCAGTTTGATATGCAGAGGGGGTATAAGGGCTAAATACGATCCCGGATCAAGTCCGGGATAACGGGAAGTTAAAAAAGCGAGATAATAAAGCTGATAACCGGAACGAGGATAGCCGTCATGATCCCCATCAGGCCGATGGCAAGTCCGCTCAAAGCTCCTTCCACCGCACCGATCTGAATCGCAACGGAAGTACCTACCCCGTGCGAAGAGGCGCCCAATGCCAACCCTTTGGCTATGCGGCTTTCGATGCCTAACACTTTCATCACGAACGGCCCGACAATACTGCCGAATATTCCGACCGCCACTACGATGACGGCTGTCAGAGAAGGAATGCCGCCTGACTTCTCGGCAATGCCCATCGCAATCGGTGTCGTGACCGACTTGGGTTCGAGCGTGGCGACCAACGCGGCATCTGCTCCCATCAGTTCGCCGATCGCTATAACGCTGACAATCCCGACAATCGCTCCGACAAAGACGGACGTCAGGATCGAAATCACATTTCCTTTCAGGTATTGGATCTGCTCATACAATACATATCCTAACGCCACGACCGACGGCCCCAACAGGAAATGGATCAGGTGGCTGCCTTTCTGAAACGATTCGTATTCGATATCCATCGTTTTCAAGACAACGATAATAACAAATATGGAGGTAATAAGCGGATGCAGCAGGCTGATACGCGTCTTTCTGTACAAAGCCAAAGAAGCCAGATAAGTACCGATTACCAGAGTCAGTGAAAATACTTCCGATTGTGCCAGGTTATTCATTTTCGTCCGTTTCCTTTCCTAATTTTTGCTGGATGAGTGCTACGCTGGCAATTACGAGTATGGTGCTGACAACGGAGGCTGTTACGATCACAACCCAATACTGGGAAATGATACCGAGCGAATTCATTAATCCCACACCCGCCGGCAGGAAAAACAACCCCATGTTTTCGGTCAGAAGCGTGGAGAGCTTCTTCACTTTGTTCGGCTTGACGACTTTGAATGCCAGTGCCAGGAATAACAGCACCATTCCAATTACGCTACCTGGGATAAACCCGTCGATAAAATAACTGATAAACTCTCCTGTAAAATAGAAGAAGAGGATGTAAAATGCTTCTATTAGCATATTCTTACTGTCTTTTAGATAACCGCTGCAAAGATAACATCTTTGTAAGAAATATGTTCTACAACATATAATTTAATTTCGATTTTAACAAAAGCATTATGGATGGCTCAAGGTAACCGCATCAAAATTTTCCAAGGGCGTGATCCGCACACAAAGTTTTCTGCAAATCCTCTATCACTCTATCACAACGAAGGTTGTAGCTATTCATATTCAAGCGTCAGAGGCAGTGATACAAGACGTTTTCCTCTATCACTCCTCTATCACTTCTGAAATATGGAGCTTTTGATATATGATTAAGAATCAGTGTACTATCCTCTTTTTGTTTTTGAAAAAGCATATAAAAGAGTCGAATAAACAAATGTAAAAACGAATGTGGCAGGTAGTAAATCGACGAAATACGGTTCTTCATTCCACAAAAGTCCTCTCTTTTTTTAGTAAAGACAAGTACATAATTCCGTAAACACCCCCATGTTATCATCCTTTACACCCGGATGTATTGCTCCTCTACACCTGGGTGTAAGAGGGGGCAACATGGGGGTGTCCGGCAACTAAAGTACCGTGCTGAACAATAAAAAACACCCGGTTTTACCTATTTTACAGCCGTTTTTGCATAAAATAATCGAGTGATTTGCAGGGATGGGAGACAGGGGATTGTCAGTGATAGGGCAGTGATAGAGAAAACGGGCATATATCACTAATGAAACAATTTGAATATCAACTGATAGAAAGAAATCAGTGATACAGTGACAGAGGAAATGAGAAAAACCTGTATGATAAGGTCCTGTTTTTTCTTTGGTATATTTCATACGGTTCCCGAATTTTGATGAGGTTACCCTATGGATTACTATGGTTTTCACTCCTGTTTCTTGTTTTTCATTATATTTGTACTTCTAAGTTATCATATAAGATTGAAAAATTGAATGGAAAAATGGTCAATGAACTACTTTTTGAGCAATTATTTCGGATGTATTATGCGGAGTTGTGCCGCTATGCATCCCGTTATTTGTCAGATAAACAAATTGTAGAAGATATTGTCCAAAGCTTTTTTATTGCCGTTTGGGAAAAAGACGGTTTGACGATCAACGAGGATAACTTTTTGCCTTATGCTTATCGCTCTGTCTATAACCGCTGCTTGAATTACTATAAAGCTGAATTATCGAAAGAAAGTTTTCTGGCCTCGCTTGTAGAAGAGTGGAATGGACAAGCTGAAGAGGAGAATGATTTCCGGTATAAACAAGAAGTGCGGGAGGCTCTTCGTAAACTACCCCCTAAATGTAAACAAGTATTTCTTCTTAAATGTATAAAAGGATTGAAATATAAAGAAATAGCAGAAGTGTCCGGAATATCGGTCAATACTGTCAAGTATCATTTGGGAGAAGCTTTTCGAATTATGCGGGAAGAATTGATTGATTTACAAGGAACAGTCTTGCTTTTTATGCTAATGAAACCTGTTTTTGACGTTGTCGTGTAGCTGTTCGACATTGTCGAAGATATACGAATATATGTTCGGCATTGCCGGAAACAAATTACATGCAGACTGAATTTGTCATAGATACATGAAAAAAGTTTATTTTTTCCTACCCATTTTCCTGCCCACTGTTGTCATATAATAAAAAGGCATTGCAAATGAAGTCTGAAACGATATATGAGATCATGTTGTCTGTCCTGTCCGAAGATGCGACCGAAGACGAGCATCGCCTGTTGAATGAATGGCTTGCTTGTTCGGAAGCCAACAGAAAGCAGTTCGAGCAAGTGGGTGAACTATATCGCAGTTTCGAGACTGTCGGTAAGCAGGATGATTCTGAATATGATGTTGAACAGGCTTGGATGAGGGTACGCAACCAGACTGTAGAGAAGAAGAAAAAGTTTAACTTAAAAACTTGGTTGCCTTATGCGGCCTTGGTCGCTATTGCGTTTTCTATAGGACTCTATTTTATGAACAGACCTGCGGAGCCGGATTGGACTGCTGGGGCAGATGTATTGAAAAACATAAATCAACCGACTTTACTGTTGGATAATGGGGAACGGATTCCGTTGAAGCAGGATAGTTTTTCGATTCAGCAGGGCAATATGGTGATTCGGAATAATCTGGTTGGACAACTTTCGTATGAGTCGGACCGGGAGCAACCTTCAGATGAAGAAAAGCTGTCTTGGAATTACTTGGTGATACCGAAAGGGAATGCTTACGAACTGGAGTTGGCAGATGGAACACACGTTTGGCTGAATGCTGAATCGGAGTTATCTTATCCGACTCGCTTTGCAGGAGAAATGCGCGAGGTCCGGTTGAAAGGAGAGGCGTTCTTCGATGTGGCTAAGAATCCGGACTGTCCTTTTGTGGTGAGGACGGATGAAGTCGCAGTTCAGGTTTTGGGAACCTCTTTCAATGTCTCGGCTTATCAGTCCGAACAAATGGCTCGTGTCACACTGGTAGGAGGTTCTGTGGCTGTAAAAGCGAATGGTGGCGAAGAATTCCGGATTGTCCCCTCCGAGCAGTTCTGTTATAATAAGGAAAGCCGTAAGTCCGGGATACGGGTTGTAGACACGGATTTATATACATCTTGGGTAAAAGGAGAATATATTTTCAAAGATGCCGCGTTAGAGGAAATCTTTAATAAGTTGTTGCATTGGTATGATTTTACCGTCCGGTATCAAAATGAACAGTTGAAAGATAAGCGTTTTTCTTTGGTCATAGACCGGAAAATCAGTTTGGAGCAATTATTGGAGTTGATCAGTTTTACGTCGGATGTAAAATTGGAACGAAGCCAAGGAAATATCATTTATGTTAAACAAAAAAGAGAGGAGGTATGATGACTTAGATATCATGAAAACACAAAAAGGAGACAGTATGTACCAGATACTGTCTCCCGTAACAGATTACTAAACATTTTTATAACTCAGTTTAAACCTGTAAAATACAAATTTATGGAAAAAAGCAGACATGGGGCTTTTGTGTATGCACAAAAAGTCTTAAAGCACTCGTTATTTTTATTTTTACTCATCAATTTATTAAGTATTTCGCCGGATATTTCGGCTTCAACCACTCTTTTAGAGCAAAAGTACACGTTGAATTTATCTTTTAAAGACGCCCGTTTGGAGCAAGTTCTGGATGCTATTATGAAACAATCGGGAGTGAAAATAGCCTATAGTAGTGATGAACTTCAAAAGGACCAGGTGGTATCGGTGGATATCCAGACTTCTGATATTTTGACAGCATTACGCTCTGTATTGGGCGACGGTTATTCTTTTAAACAAATTGAGGATTATATCGCAATCGCCCGGAAAGAGATATCCGATGCATCGGATATCGTCAGCAATATTGCTGACGATAGAAATTGGACTATACAAGGACAGGTTCTTGAAAATATAGAACCTCCTTTTCCGTTGGCTGGAGTTAATATTGTAGTAAAAGGGACAACCTTGGGTACAGTCAGTGATGGAAATGGTTATTTTAGCATTAAGGCTCAAAAAGGAGATGTTTTAATTTTCCGATATATTGGTTTTAAAGATTATGAATATGTTGTCTCACGTGCAATTAGTAACTTAACAGTTTCTTTGAATGCCGAATCGGAAAAGCTGGATGAAATTGTGGTGACGGGGATCTCGGAAGAAAAGAAATTGAACTCGATTTCGTCTGTATCTTCTTTAGATATCAGTAAAAATCTGTCGACTAAACCAATTACATCCCTTTCTCAATCTCTGCAAGGAGGGATTACGGGATTGAATGTGACACAAAATTCTGGTCTACCGGGTGCTGATGCTGCAACAATTAAGATTCGCGGTATTTCTTCATTGGAGACCAATAATGATCCTTTAGTCTTAGTTGATGGCATTCCGATGGATATGAATCAATTGGACCCGAATACGATTGAAAGTGTGACGGTTTTGAAAGATGCGGCTGCAGCAGCAATTTATGGTGCTCGTGCTGCCAATGGTGTGATTGTCGTAAAAACGAAGCGAGGTATGCCAGGAAAGGTAAATGTTTCTTACAATGGCTATTTTGGCTTGCAGGAAGCAACGTATTTACCTGAATTTATAGATGGAGCCGGATATATGGAGATGGTTAATGCTGCAAACTTGAATATAGGTGGAAATGCAGTTTATTCTAAAGAGGCAATAGAAGCAACTCGTAACCATACTGATCCGATCAATTATCCGGATACTGATTGGGCAGATTGGTTATTCAAAACGGGTTCGCTGCAAAGTCATTCGGTTGCTGTTTCAGGAGGTAGTAATTTAGCTCGTTTCGCTTTGACTGTGAATTATTTGAAAAATAATGGATTAGTTGAAAATACTAATTCAGATCGATTGAATATTCGTGCTAATACATCTGTTAACTTGTTGGATAATTTGTCTGTGAATATGGACTTCAATTCTTATCGGACAAATAGAGAAAAACCATTATTTGATAATGGTGGGGATATTTTTACCTATATCTATCGTACACCACCTACGACAGTTATCCATTATCCAATGAAAGAAGGCAGTGATATTGTTTATTATGGGAATAGACCTGAGCAGCGTAATCCTGCAGCGATTATTGAACGTGGTGGAATTCGAACTAATTTGGAAGATAATATTAGTATCAATATTGCGCCTCGTTGGGAGATTATCCCTAAATTGATAGTTCGGGGACAATATTCATATCGAATCAGTAGCAGTGCACAACGGGATGAGCGAGAAGCCTATAACTTTTTTGATTACAATTCTGGTGCATTTTTACAAACATGGGGAGCGAGTTATGGAGCTTCCAAAGATCGTTCAAGTTATTACTATTTGGGTGGAACAGCCGAATATACATTTGAAAAGCGAAAGCATCGCCTGTTCACTATTGCCGGTTATAATCAAGAATTAACCAATAGTGGCGATTGGGATCGTTGGTCCATGGTTTCTTTGTTTGCAAAGGCCAATTATACGTTTGATTCTCGATATTTGTTGGAGGCGACTGTGCGTCGGGATGGCTCTTCTCGTTTTGGAAAAGGCAACAAATTTGGGGTTTTCCCCTCTGTCGGAGCTGGGTGGAACTTACATGAAGAGGCTTTTATGAAGCCATTGAAGGATCAGATTTCCGAGTTTAAAGTGAGAGCTTCCTATGGTTTGTTGGGCAACGAAAATATTGGGTTATATAAGTATCAGTCGTTGATCGATGCGGGCAATGGTAATGAGACTGTATTTGGAAATCCGGATATTACATGGGAAACTGTCCATATGCTGAACATTGGTGCGGATATTCGTCTCTTCAAAGATCTATCTATTACTTTTGATTATTATGATAAATTGACAACCGATATGATTATTACACCGCCGACTTCATATATCGGAGGTACTTCTTCAGCACCGTTAAATTCAGGTGAAGTTCGTAACAGAGGGTGGGAATTGGATTTTACGTATGGAAAACAGTTGACAAAGGATTTTGGGTTTAGTATACATGGTGGTCTTTCACAAAATAAAAACAAAATAGAAGAACTGTTTGGTGCTCCTTATGATCATGGTAATCGCATTCATCAAGTAGGATATGCATTGAATAGTCATTATGTCTATCCGACAGATGGTTTGTTGCAAGAAAATGATTTTGTGAAGGATGCTTCTGGAAATTTGAAACCGAAAGATGGCGTTGTTATTTTTGACGGGCAAAAACCGGGAGATATCCATTATTTGGATCAAAACGGGGATGGTCGTATTACGACAGATGATCGTGTTATCCGGGGAGATGATCAGCCCAATTTGAATTATTTTGCCAATATTACGTTGGATTATAAAAACTGGAATCTGGAAGTGTTATTTCAGGGTGTGCAAGGAGTGGATGCTTATTATTCCGAACCCTATTCTTTTGGTTTGAACGTAGGAGGAGATGGGCAAACTCCTTTAGCAGTCCAGAAAGACTATTGGACTCCGACAAACACGACTGCACGTTATCCGAGAATGGCTCCTAACTCTTCTTATGGTAGTAACCATCATACATCTGATTTTTGGCATTTTGATGCCAGCTATTGTCGTGTGAAATACATTCAGTTGGGCTATTTGTTCGATCAAATGGGACTGAAAAAAATAGGAATCTCTAATATCCGGATCTATGCCAATGTTCAAAATCCGTTTACGTTTGCCAAGGAAAAATTGGTTGATCCAGAAAGCCGTGGGCAACGAGGATCTTATCCATTAGTGAAAACTTATTCTTTGGGACTTAGTTTGAATTTCTAATAATAAAAAGGTTTGATTATGAAACAATATAATTTTTTTAAAATAGCTGTACTTTCGTCTATATTGTTGATTGGAACTACTGGATGTGAAGATTTTTTGACAAAAGACCATCCAACGGCAACAACAGACGATAAATTTTGGAAGACGATGAATGAATGTGAAAACGCATTAGGGCAATGCCGTTCATGGCCGAAAGCCGGACATGGTGGGGATGATTTAAGTTTTGTATGTATGGAAGGTATGACAGATAATATGTATTTTTTGTCCAATTTTGAACAGCGTATTGTCATGATGGGAAATGGTTCTTTGGTTCCTCCTACATCTAATAATTCACCTTCTTCTTGGGAATCGACTTTTTGGACTTGGCGTTATTATTATCAGAAAATCCGTCGCTGCTGCCGTTTCTTGGAACACGTGGATGCAGCCTATTTTTCGGATGAATCTGAACGAACACGTATGAAAGTGGAAGCGCGGACATGGCGGGCTTGGTACCATTTGAATTTGTTGCGGTGGTATGGCCGGAATGATGGTATACCTATTGTTGATAATTCTTTAGATCCTACGGAAGTGTATATCGGGCGTAATACGGTGGAAGAGTGTCTTGATTTCTTAAATCGGGAGTTTGATGAGATCCTAAATGTTCAAGATGAAAAGGCTTTTCCTTTCTTGTGGGACGAAGGACGCCGTGACCGTATCTGCCAGGCAGTGGTCTTGGCTATGAAGATGGACATTAACTTGCAGTTCAAGAAATATGATTTGGCAAAAGCGGCAGCAAAGCGCTTAATAGATTCGAGAGCATTTGAACTGTACTATGATACGGAATCTGAACCTTCGGATCTGTCAGCTAATTATCGCAACTTGTTTACCTATAAAGGAGAGCAGAATAAAGAACGTATCTTCTTTACCAAAGATGGTGCAAACGATATATGGTTCCGTAATATGGGGACGCCATTGGGAGGACAAGGTTGTGCTGCTCCTTTAAAATCACTGTTGGATACATATGAAACAATAGATGGTAAGACGATCCAATCTTTGCCTGCATCCGAACGTCAACAATACGAAAAGAATCCGTTGTATAAACCACGTGATCCTCGTTTGGCTGCTACTTATATACTTCCAGGAGATAACTCTTCTATCTCTAATTATACCTATACGCCGTTTGATCCTGGAAGTAGTGACTATGTTGGCAAGACTGGTGCTTCGCGTTCTGGGTATATGTTGAAGAAGTTTATTGATGAAAATGACCGTTCTACAGGCTATGGATCGTTAGATTTTCCTCTGTATCGCTATGCCGAAGTGCTGTTAGATTATGTAGAATGTTTGGTTGAAACGGGGGATTGGCAAAATCCGGATGTTGAGACTTATATCAATATGATCCGTCATCGTGCAGGATTACCGGCTATGGACAAGTCTGTTTATAACACACAGGAGAAGGTGCGCGAACTGTATCGTCGTGAACGTCGTGTGGAACTTTGTTTTGAAAACAAACGTTATGATGATATTCGTCGTTGGGGAATTGGGACGGAAACAATGAGTGGTCCGATTTATGGAGCTTGGAATCCGAATGATGAGGCTTTCGTATTGATAGAAACCCGTGCTTGTGTGTTTCCGAAATATGACTCTTGGCCATTACCACAACAAGAGGAAACGGCTAATTCCAATATAAAACAACCTACAGGCTGGTGATTGGAATTTGAAATGTAGAGTGTCATAACATTTATGACGATCTTTTGGGTATGGAATTTACAGCTTAACACGGAATGAAAGTATATTCATCCCGTGTTAAGCTGTAAATTCCATGGTCAAATAATGTTTATTAGTAAAGCGGATTTTATTTTGAAACATACTTTTGTGTGACAGATTGTTTTTTGCTTATCCAGCCAGTGCAGACGTAATGAACATGTAGATCATCATACCTATAATATCGTTTGTGATGGTGATAAACGGTCCGGTGGCCAAAGCAGGGTCGATCTTCAGTTTATCGAGAGTCATGGGGACCAGTGTTCCGAAGACACTGGCGAACATCACGACCGCAAACAAGCTTAAGGAAACCGAAGCGGTGATGCCTCTGTCGCCTAACATAAAGAAATTATAGATAAATACGACTAAACTGATGATGCTGGCGTTAATCAGTGAAACGACAGACTCTTTCAAGATCTGAGGCAGAATGTTTCCTTCCTTCAAACTGTTGTTGGCCAGGCCTTGTACCACGATGGCGGAAGACTGGATGCCGACATTTCCGCCTGTTCCTCCAATCAACGGAATAAACAGCGCCATCTTGGGGTTGACGGCAAAATTCCCTTCGAAATTACCTAAGATCAGTGAGTTCCCTATTCCGCCTATCATACCGATCAGGAGCCAAGGAAGGCGGGCGGCCGTTTGGGTGAAGACATTATCCGAAGTTTCCACATCCTGCGAGATACCGGATGCCAACTGGTAGTCACGTTCGTGCTGTTCGCGGACTTCATCCATGACATCGTCGATGGTGATACGTCCGACGAGACGCCCGATGCTGTCGATAACAGGTAGGGCGACCAGGTCATATTTTTCGATCGTCTCGGTCACCTCTTCGATACTGTCACTGTCGCGGACGGAGATCGGGTCTTTCTTCATCACATGCTTGATCTTCGAGACGGAAGGATTAGTGATCAGCTTCTGCAGGGGGAGGACTCCGCGAAGGCGCTCATCATCGTCAACTACATAGACGTAATAGATCTCATCCATGTCTTCAGCTTGCTTGCGCATCTCGTCGATACATTTGGGCATACTCCAATTCTCGTTCACCACGATCATTTCGGTACCCATCAATCCACCGGCAGTGTCTTCATCGTATTTCAAGAGGTCGACGATGTCGCCCGCCTGTTCTACGTCTTCGATGTGCGAAAGAATCTCTTCCTGGGTATCTTCGTCCAACTCACGCATCAGGTCTACAGCGTCGTCGGTCTCCATATTGTCCACGAAGCGTTTGGCAATCAGTTCGTTCGGAAGTTCTTTCAGCAACTTGTGACGGTCTTCTTCATCCAGTTCCATCAGAACATCCGCTGCCTTTTCGCCATCCATCAGCAGATAGAGGTAGATAGCTTCTTGCAAATCAAGCTCCTGGTACAGCTCGGCTATGTCCGCCGGATACAGTTCGTCCAGTATCTCCTTAATCTTAGCATCATCCTTCTCCGTGATGATGTCTTTTA
The DNA here is from genome assembly GCF_019041495.1 of Parabacteroides sp. MSK.9.14. Lineage (NCBI taxonomy): Bacteria > Pseudomonadati > Bacteroidota > Bacteroidia > Bacteroidales > Tannerellaceae > Parabacteroides > Parabacteroides sp. MSK.9.14. Next base: position 154,170 of record NZ_JAHPXO010000002.1, on the reverse strand, counting down.
GATGGTCTATATATTCTTTCGTCAGTTCAATCATGCTTTGGAGAATTTATGATTTATGATTTATGATTTGTGAAACAATGCAAGCTCCATAAGTCATAAATCATAAATCTGAAATCATAAATCTTTTAAGTTTCGCTCCGTTATCAGCGTCAGTTCCACGAACTGCTCTACGGAAAGCTGTTCCGGTCGTTTGTTAAAGATCGGGAGCGAATAATCGGGACAATCCTTACCCAGCAGAGGTTTCATGGAGTTGCGCAATGTTTTGCGACGTTGGTTGAACGAGGTTTTGACAACCGTCTTGAAAAGCTTCTCGTCACATCCCAACGATTTTCGGTCATTGCGCACCATCCGTATCACCGCACTCTTGACCTTTGGAGGCGGATCGAATACATTCTCGCTGACTGTAAACAGATATTCCACTTCGTACCAGGCCTGTAGCAGGACGCTCAGGATGCCGTATGTCTTACTACCCGGACCGGCAGCAAGACGTTCGGCCACCTCTTTCTGTATCATACCCGAACAGCAGGGAATATGTTCCTTGTAGTCGAGCACTTTGAAAAATATCTGACTGGATATATTATAAGGATAATTGCCAATCACACAAAACTGGTCCGGAAACAACTTGCCGAGATCCAGACGCAGAAAGTCTTCGGCCAAAATCTTGCCTTCCAAGACGGGAAAGTTCTGTTCCAGGTAATCGACCGATTCCATATCCAGCTCCACTACTGTCAGATCGTGTCCTTTTTCCAGTAAGAATTGGGTGAGGACGCCCATCCCTGGGCCAATTTCCAGTACAGGTAACTGCTTGTAATCGGACAATGTATCTGCAATACGCTCAGCTATTTGCAGATCTTTCAGGAAATGTTGTCCTAATGCTTTTTTGGGCTTAACTAATCTCATCCACTTCTTTGGTGTAATGTGTTCGTATTTAAATATAATGCTTATCTTTGCAGGCGTACAAAAATACAACAAATAATTTAAAGTCATCTACGTATAATGGATTTTAAAGCAATTCTACGCACGTTTCTCAAGATAATTCTCCCGCTTGCATTCGGTTGTTTACTCCTTTGGTATCTGTACAGTAAGATGGATATTGGCGAGATCTGGAATGTGATTCGTAAGGGGGTCCGCTATGAGATTATTCTTTTTTCCCTTTTGTTTGGCTTGGGAGCCAATATTGTCCGGGGATTGCGTTGGGGACTGCTGATTCGTTCGTTAGGTGATAAGGTGAAGACCTGCAATGTGATTTATGCTGTGTTGGGGAATTATGCTGTGAACCTTGTGCTACCACGTGTCGGTGAAGTCTGGCGTTGCGGGATGATAACCAAATATGACAAGATCCCGTTTACCCGCCTGTTGGGGACGCTGCTGATCGACCGTGTGAGCGATACCATCATGGTCGGGCTGATCACAATGTCCATCATTATCTTCAATTTTGATTTTTTCCATAGTTTCTTTGCGAAGAACCCTGCGTTGCTGGATGGTTTTCAGTCCATGTTCAACTCGATATGGATTTATGTGGCCGGCGTAATTTTTATTGCCGGAATTTGGTTTATATTCACATATATGAGTAACTTTACGCTGGTCAAGAAAGCAAAGTCGATGTTGCAGAACATCTGGGATGGAATGAAGAGCATCTGGCTGATGAAGCGTAAAGGTCTTTTCGTTATTCAAACCCTGTTGATCTGGACAGGATATTTCCTGTATTTCTACATCACTTTCTATGCTTTCGATTTTACCCGTGATTTGGGTGTGACGGTCGGTCTGATCGCTTTTACGATGAGTAGTATCGCTGTGGCGGTACCCGTGCAGGGGGGGATTGGTCCGTGGCATTTTATGGTGATCGCCACTTTGATGTGCTTCGGAGTAAAAGAAACCGATGCTGCGGCTTTTGCTCTGGTGGTGCATACGGTGCAAACTGCCTGGCTCGGAATTACGGGACTGTTTGGTGTGGTGGCGCTACCTTTTGTAAACAAAGGAATTGACAATGGACAATTGACAATTGACAATTAAATGCCCGGTTGTCCATTCGATATATAACATTAATTATTAACCTAATTGTCAATTGTTCATTGATTAAGTTGTCAATTGTCAATTAAAACGCAGTTTTATTTATGTCCGCAGAAATCAAAAATCTTTCTCCGCAGCCAGTTTGGGGTTATTTCTATGACCTTACGCAAATCCCTCGTCCGACCGGACATATGGAGGCTGTAACCCGTTTTATGGTAGCTTTTGGTAAAGGATTGGGATTGGAAACTTTGCAGGACGAAGTGGGAAACGTTTTGATTCGTAAACCGGCTTCTCCGGGAATGGAAGGACACAAAACCGTGACCATGCAGTCTCACCTCGATATGGTTCCGCAGAAGAACTCTTCGGTAAAACATGATTTTCTAACTGATCCGATCGATGCTTATATAGATGGAGATTGGGTGAAAGCACGCGAAACGACATTGGGTGCTGATAACGGTATGGGTGCTGCTTTTGCTATGGCTGTCCTGGCGGATAAGACATTGACGCACGGTCCTCTGGAAGCCCTTTTTACCATTAACGAAGAAGTGGGGATGGATGGCGCAGTCGGTTTGAAGCCGGGTTTCCTGAAAGGGGAAATCCTGTTGAACTGTGATTCAGAGGAAGAAGGCGAGTTGTTTGTCGGTTGTGCTGGTGGCGCCGATCTGAATGTCTCCATGCAATTTAAGGAAGATACTTATATTCCGGAGGGCGATGTTGCCGTGAAAATCAGCCTGACCGGCTTGAAAGGCGGTCACTCCGGTGTGGATATTCATTTGGGACGTGCGAATGCGAATAAGCTGATGTTCCGTTTTTTGAAAGAGGCCGTACGCGATTATGGGGCTCGTCTGTCATCTGTCGACGGCGGTTCGTTGCGCAACGCTATCCCGCGTGAAGCTTTTGCCGTAATAACAATTCCTGGAGATAATGTGGAAGCTCTTTGGGAGCTTGTGTCCGATTATCAGGAAATGTACCGCTACGAATATAAGGGCATTGAACACAATATTAATTTTACGGCCGAAATGACCGATATGCCGGCAACTCTGATTCCGGAAGAGATTCAGGATGATCTGATCAATGCGATAGAAGGCTGCCAGAACGGTGTGATCAGTATGCTGGTCGATTTTCCGGGTACGGTCGAATCGTCTACAAACTTGGCAATCGTCAAGTCCTCGAACGAAATGATCGAGATTCAGATTTTGGTTCGCAGTTCGTCCGAGAGCCGCAAGGAAGCTGTTTGTTCGAGTTTGGAAAGTATTTTCTCTCTAGCCGGGGCGAAGGTGGAATATTCGGATGGTTACGGCGGATGGCAGCCGAATATCGATTCGCCGATCCTGAAAATCATGCAGCAAGCTTATTTGGATTTGTACGGAAAGAAGCCGGAGGCTAAGGTTATGCATGCCGGTCTGGAATGCGGTATCATTCAGGAATCCTATCCTGATATGGACATGATCTCTATCGGTCCGGACTTGCAGCATCCGCATTCTCCTGACGAGCGTGTCAGCATTCCGTCTGTTGCCCGTACGTGGGACTTTATTGTTACGACGCTTGCGAGAATCTGATTCGTATATACATTATATAATAATATAATAGGAAGCTTCCGGTGGATCTTTTTCATCGGAGGCTTTTTTGTTGCCACAATGTCAACTGTGAAGTTTTCTTGCGTTGTGCATGCTGAATGATCTCCTTTCTCGGTATGAAAAGTAGGAATTGTATGTATATTGAGGATATGTATATTGTCTCGTAGGTGATGTTTTTTTGTTTTTTTGCGGGAAAACTCTTTTTTGCAAGTTTGGCAATTTCGTAATATATTGATTATTAAGTGTACTTGTGATCTTGAAAGGTACACGCGTACGTATGTTTATGAGGGTAAAAATAGGCAAAAATTGGGATGTAATTAATTTTATATCAACAAGATAGGTCCATAAAATAAAATGACTAAAAAACGTACGTTTAAATTCGTCATTTTTCAGCTACAAAAATACATATACTTTTTGAACCTGCAATTCTTTCCTCAAAGATTTTTCTTTTTCTATATTCTTTCTTATCAATTAGATAGCTTAACATGTACGAAAAACCACCTTTTTATCACAAACCATTTAAACCCTCCCCCAAAATGACTAAAAAAAACGTACGTTTTCATTAGTCATTTTATAGGATGATCCCAAAGAGGGATTTATAGAACTGAATTTCATTATATATAGTATTATTAATTAAATTATTAGATTATGAACAAAAAGTTTTCTACTCTTGTAGCCGGTGTTCTGCTGGCTTCTGGTGTCGGAGCTTCTGCGCAGACGTTTAATCCTCAGGTTTTTTCTAGTGAACCTGAAATTCGTCAGGCCAAGTATTATGCTTTAGGCGTAGGAAGTGGGGCAACTAATGTTGTAAGCGTTACAGAAACTGCCGATGGAACTCTCGCTTTTAAATCGGTTGCAGCAAACTCATTGAATTCTTTGGCAAAAGTTGATTCCGCTTTGTGGACGGTTTCTGCTAATGTGACAGGTGATGGTGGTGCTACTCGTTTTGTTATGACAAACAAGGCAACAGGTGCTACTTTTTCTTTTGATCCGAAGAATGCAGTAAAAGAAACGGGTACATCTACTTCTGCTGTTTCAGGTAATGCAGCTGAAGTTGGTGGTGCTTTGACACAGTGGATTTGGTATAACAGCCGTTACAATGTTTCTAACTCTTTACAAGCCTCCGAAGTTGTTTCTATGGACTTTGCCGGTGGTGACTCTACTTTGGTGATTCGTGTAGATGCTGCTACTAACGTTATTTATGCAGCAAAAGATTCGAAACAAAAACTGCAATCAGGTACAGCTTTACAGATCTTGACTCCGGGTTCTTGGGTAATGTCTGCTGAAGACCTGAACACAAAGGGCGATGATGTTAAGTACATGCAGTTGTCTTTTGCAGAGGATATCGACAAAAATCCGTTTGCCGATAAGTATCAAGCCCAGGTCCTGAGAAGTAGTGGTACTCCTTCTTCTCCTTATGAAGTTCTGCGTAACAAAAAAGGTGGATATACACCAGCACAAGATGAATATCTGTTTTTGAACAAATTGAATGACGAAGGAGAATTGTCTTATAACTATTTACGTCTTGATACGTCTTATTATGAAAGTACTGGTGCTTCTTTCAAACTGTATAATCAGTTGACAACATCGGCTGCAATCATGGAAAAAGATGCCGCAGGCAATTTGGTTACACCGGTTAATGGTTATAATGTGATTGATACATTAGGCTATAATTTGCCGGACGATGCATTCCGTTTCAAATTCACAAAGGACCTGTTGACAGACTCTTTGCAAGTCGAATCTTTCTCTCAGTTTGTTGAGTTGGCAAATGCCGTGGCTCCGAAAAGCCAGAAAGGAAGCGAAGTGACATATTGGACAATGTTGAATGATGATGCCCGTGTAGATGGTGGAATTTCTGGTAACATGGCAACTGGTTTTAAACCAGGTGTTCAGAATAATACGAAGCTGTTTACAGTGTTGTCACATTGTACTTTGGTAGACGAAGCTAAGAATGTCGTTACTTTCTATGATGACGATGTGCTTGCTGGAAGACCTGTTGAAAACCACGTAAATCTTTTGGCTTACGCCGACGGTATCGATTCTGATTATGCAAGTATCGCTGACGATGTTTACACGATCAAAAATGTGAAAACTGGTGAATATTATGGCGTTCACATTTATGATGCAGACTCTGTAGCTGAATATACTGGAGGTGATGTTATCAAGAATATGAATTTTAACCATATCCCTGCATTCCAGTGGGTTGTTATCAAGAAAGATCATTCTGCTCTTCGTGCAGAAATTTCTCCGGTTCAGGTAACTAACCGTGAGTTCGATGCACAGAACGATTATCAGATCCAGTTGAGAAAAGGTACTAAAGACGGCCAGTACAAGTTGAATGGTGTAGAAGTTGTCTTTGAACCGGTTTCTGCTGACGCTGTTGCTGACAAACACAATGGATACAAATTTTTGGAAGATCAGGATCTGGATGTAAATCGTTATACATTCAACTACTGGCATGCTTATACAGCTGATAAATACCTGAACAAGAATGCTGAAGACTCTGTTTTGAACGTATTGACTGAAGATGCTGGCCGTTTCTCAATTGAAGCTGCTCAAGCTGCTGAATTCGGTTATGATGTAGATGCTCGTGGTGCTAATACTTATATTCCGACATTGGCTCAGTTGGAAAGACGTCTTTATACGGTTTCTGCACCTTACGGACGTAAGCTCTATGTAAACAAAGAACACCAGATCATGGCAACGACAAATCCGGCTAGCACAGATGCTGTAACTTCTTTCTATTTCAAAGAAAACAATGAATTTACGAAGGGTGAAGATCTGACTTGTTATTATGCTTTGATTAATAACAATGGCTTGAATAAAGCTGGTGTTGTCGACAACGATGAAGATGCTCTGCTGCGTGCTCAGGTATTGACTGAAACAAGAACTTCTGTATTTGCTATCGCTAAGAGCGATGCTCCTCTGTATCGCCGTTTCAACAATACGGCTTTGGGTGAAAGTGCAACAGATGGTCGTGACAGTTTGAGATTCTTTGAAAATGTTCGTAAAGAATATCTGATGGATGAAAACAACCGCGAAGGTGGTTTGATGGATGCTAACGTGAATTATGTAGGTATGTGGACTGCTAACAAGGCTACAGGTCTTGCCTTCCAGATCGATACAGCTGTGATCAACCGTGACAATGGTGATATCAAACCTCAGTATCTACTTTCTGTTGCTCATAATGATTTCGCGGGTACAGATACAATTCCTTGTACGGAAGCAGACGGAACTCACCGTGATGAAAATGGTAACTTGGTAGATGCTAACCACTGTATCCATGCTATTCCGGGTAAGGCTGCATTTGAAAGAGGTAAATATGTAGTTAGCTTCGCTGATTCTGCTGCTGCTAATGGTTACAAGAAACCGTACACAGATGTAACTGCTGGTTATGTTCGCGTAGGTTTTGTTGAAGCTATCAAACAGGCTGATACATTGTGGGTTTTGACAGACGAATTCAAGGCTTTGGCAAATGATAAGATCGATTTTGCAAGATTACAAGCTGTAAATGATTCTTTGGTGGCTACTGGTGCAACCAAGATTAAGAATGTGTTGACTGGCGTCAACCACAAAAATTATACTTGGTCATTCCGTTATGTGAATCCTGAAGCTGCCGGTAATGTGGAAGAAGAAGGTAATGCTAACAAATTCTTGTTCGAATCAAACAACTATGATGGTGAAAAGATTGCTCCTGAAAACGGCTCTTGGTTGAAGATCCAGAATGGTTGCGTTGTCTTGACTAAGAATCCTTCTTATTTCTCTAACGCTAAGACTGGTGGTGACGGTGCCCTGATCTTCAACGTTGAAAACAAAGAAGATGATCAATTGGCAACAGACAACGAAGAAATTGCAACATCAGAAGTAACTGTAATCGCTCAGCAGGGTGCTGTACGTGTTGCTAATGCTGCCGGTAAGAAGGTTGTTGTTTCTAACATCCTTGGCCAGACAGTAGCTAACACAGTTATCACTTCTGACAATGCTGTAATTGCTGCTCCTCAGGGTGTAGTTGTAGTAGCTGTTGAAGGCGAAGAAGCTGTTAAAGCTATCGTTAAGTAATAATAGAAAATTCATCATCAGGTAGGGATACGAGCAATCGTATCTCTGCTCTGAAAAAGAATAAGATTTTATAAATCAAATAATTCTAAATTTTACCGTGCAGCTTTCAAGCTAATTATCCCGTGATGGGTGAACAGGCGGTAATATTAATACTAAAGTAAAAAATTAAAAAAAGTTCATCTGCCATTATCCCTGTGAAGAGAAAAGGCAGACACAAAATGAAGCCTCTCCGGTAGCAATATCGGGGAGGCTTTTGTTAAAAAAAGCATTGATTCTGTATGTTTCCAGGGCAACCGTACCAAAAATTGCTATCCAAGACCATCTCTTCTTTCTCTATAAAAATTTGCAAACCAACCATCATACTATCATGGCTGGTTGTTAGCTGTTGTTTCACAATATGTTAAAGCATGATAGTAGTTGTTTTCTACTATCATTCTACCATCATGCATCTATCATGCTTTTTATTTAATAGTTTATTTATGTAACCGATAATGAGCTGCTTATATTTATATAGGCCAAAATGACTATCGACAGAAACGAGATTATTTGGCACAAAAAACGCTCTTTTCGCCGGATAAGATGCAAAAACAAGGCATAAAAGTGTCCTCAGCATGGCAGATAAACATCCCCACATCCCCGGAAGAGCTTCGCACAGACCCGGATCTGCTCCTCTTCCACACCCGGATGTCCGTGGCTCTTACACCCGGGTCTCAAGCAGCTATTCAAGCCGTTTTTGGCAAAAGAAAAGCTTGTCTTGATGAAAAATGAAGCTATTTTAACCTGTTTTGCACCTATTCCCGGACGGTCTCTGTTTTTATTGTATAATTGAAACACAGTATGTTATCGTTTTTTACTATGATGGTTATGATAGATGAATAATAGTGCAAAATGGTAACTATCATGCTGTAACGAGTTGTTTTAAAGTAATATACGGGCGATTATGATAGTATGATGGTTGGTTTTGCAAGAACATTTATATAGTCATCGTCCGTATCGGTGGCGAAAACAGATGGACGCTTTATGAAAAGAGCGTGTTCTATTTTTCTATTCCCAAAGAAAAAAATTGTACTTTTGTGAGCTACATTAATAAAGATTGAACAATGGCTAACGATGAAATGAAACAAATCTGGAAAGTGCCGGAGCCGACTCTTAGGAGGTTGCCGTGGTATCTTGCCTTTTTGAAACTGATGAAAGGAAGAGGGGAAGCTTTCGTATCATCTACTCAGATTGCCAAAGAAATTAATGTGGACCCCAGTCAGGTGGCGAAAGACCTCTCTTTTGTGAATATTTCAGGGAAGACACGTGTCGGCTATGAAATCAGTACGCTGGTGGATGTGTTGGAGGATTTCTTAGGTTTTACGGCGCAGCATAAAGCATTCCTGTTCGGTGTCGGTAGCTTGGGAGCCGCCTTGTTGCAGGATTCCGGTCTGAAACAATACGGATTGGAGATTGTTGGAGGCTTCGATGTCCGTCGGGAATTGGCCGGAACCGAGATTAACGGGATACCGGTCTACCACATGGATGATTTTCCTGCCAAGCAGAAGGAATACGGAGCGACGATCGGAGTGATTACCGTCCCTGTCGACAAGGCGCAGGAAGTGACCGAATTGATTATCGCGGGAGGAATCAAGGCTTTGTGGAACTTTACCCCGTTCCGTATCCGTGTGCCGGAAGATATCGTGGTGCAAAATACCTCTATGTATGCCCATCTTGCTGTGATGTTCAACCGCTTGAATTCAATCAATCACTGATATATGAAAATAATAGCCGTAGGAATGAATTATGCTGCTCACAATAAAGAGCTGCATCATTCGTTAAAATTATCGGAGCCTACTATCTTTATGAAGTCCGACTCTTCGTTACTGAAAGACGGCAAACCGTTCTTCATTCCTGATTTCTCTTCGGAGATTCATTACGAAACGGAGATCGTCGTGAAGATAGACCGGCTGGGAAAAAACATTGCCGAACGTTTCGCCCATCGTTACTATAACGAGGTGACGGTAGGGATTGACTTTACAGCCCGCGATTTGCAAAACAAGCTGCGTGCGCAAGGTCTGCCTTGGGAAATCAGCAAGGCGTTCGATAATTCGGCTGTTCTTGGGACATTCGTCCCACTGGAGCGTGTGGGAGATGTGAACCGCATTCCTTTCCATCTGGATATTAACGGCAAGACCGTCCAGGAGGGAAATACACAGGATATGCTTTTCCCGGTCGACAAGATCATTGCCTATGTGAGCCGTTTCTTTACGTTGAAGATAGGTGATCTGATCTACACCGGAACCCCGGTAGGCGTGGGGCCGGTCAAGATAGACGACCACTTGCAGGGATATATCGGCGAGCAGAAGCTGCTGGATTTCTTTGTGAGATAACACGGAAAAAACGTATGAAGAGAATCTTATGTGTCTTGCTGTTTGTATTCGGTCTGCTCACTTCTGCTTGGGCGGATAGTAGCCGATATGCCTCCGAGTCGGTATTGAACTCCGGGAAATGGGTGAAGATACAGGTGGCGGAAGATGGTATTTACAAACTGACGGCTGCCGATCTGAAAAAGATGGGCTTTTCCAATTTGGATAAAGTAGCTGTTTATGGCTACGGAGGATGGCCTTTGGATGAAGATTTCTCTACTACCTATATTGATGATGTCCCTGAGGTAGCCGTATGGAGGAGTGCGGATTATTTGTTGTTTTATGGGAAAGGGCCGCGCAAATGGGAATATTCTTCTTCTGATAAGTCCTTTATCCACACCAACAACCCCTATTCCAATTACGGATATTATTTCGTGACCGAGAAAGAAACAGCCGGGCGTACGATGGAGAAGGCTGCATCTGCTGCTGGAGCCACTTTGCAAGTGACAACTTTCGATGATTATGTTTTGCACGAAGAAGAGTTGGTATCGGTGAACAGTTCCGGGCGCGAACTGTATGGGGAATCGTTTACTTCTACTTTATCCCGTGATTTCACGATATCGGTTCCGGGTATTACGAACGACGAGGGAAAAGCCACCCTGTCTTTTATCTCCCGTGGCAACGGAACGATTACTATGAATGTCGATGGAAACGCTTTAATATCCGGTTCCGTGTCTGTCCCGTCGGACGAATACGAAGTGGCACGGGAACTGTATCGCGAAAGAGCTTGGACGGCTGATAAAGGTGAGACTGTAAAGGTCAACATCGGATACAGTACGACCGGACATAAGAATGTACACTTGAACTATTTCCGTCTGCAGATGAAGAGGCAATTGAAAGTATATGATAATTATACATTCTTCCGCAGCCTCTCGGCAAGAGGCAATGCTTCCCGCTTTGTGATCCAGGGAGCCGATGCCAGTACGCTGGTTTTTGATGTGACCGACGGTGTAAATCCGCAACAGATGGAAACGTCTCTGAACGGGACAGAGTTGTCTTTTTCAATTCCTGCTTCCGCTTCCTTGAGGGAGTTTGTCGTAGTAAAACCGTCACAGATCAAAGCTCCCGTGACGGTCGGCGAGGTGGTGAATCAGAATCTGCATGCTTTGCCACAGCAAGATATGATCATTATTGCCCAGCCTAATTTTACTACGCAGGCAGAACGTTTGGCAGAAGCGCATCGGACAAAGGATAACCTGACGGTTCGGGTGGTGACGCCAGAATCAATTTATAACGAGTTTTCCAGCGGTACACCGGATGCAACTGCTTATCGCCGTTTTATGAAGATGTTCTACGACCGGCAGACTTCGGAAGCTGATGCTCCTAAATATTTACTGCTGTTCGGCGATGGCTCGTTCGACAACCGTAAATTGACTTCCGCCTGGAAATCGGTGGATATGAGCAATATGTTATTGACGTATCAGACGGAAAACTCATTAAGTAGTCAATCGTATGTGATTGATGACTATTTCGGATTTCTGGATGATGCGGATAATAAGAAATCCCTTCAAAATAAAAAACTATGTCTGGGGATCGGACGCTTTCCTATCAGGACTGTGGAGCAGGCGACTCAGATGGTGGATAAGGTAATCTCTTATATGGAAAATAAAAATACAGGTTCGTGGAAAAACAATCTGTGTTTTATGGCTGATGATGGTAGCAATACGGATGGATTTATGACTGAGCATATGGAGTTTGCTGATCAGTTGGCAGGTTATGTCGAAAGTGAACATCCTGAGTTTTTGGTGAATAAACTGTATTATGATGCCTATAAAAAAGACATGACGGCAGGAACTTATCCGGATGTAAGGAGTGGCTTGCAAAAACTTCTAAAAGACGGACTTCTATTGTTTAATTATACCGGACATGGAGGGACAACGGCTTTAAGCGATGAGAAAGTGTTAACACAAACAGATATCAACCAGTTTACTTATACTCATCTGCCGGTATGGGTGACGGCTACCTGCGATTTTACGCGATTCGATGACTTGAATACGTCTGCCGGAGAAGATGTCTTTCTGAATAAAAGCAGTGGGGGCATTGCGCTGTTTACGACTGTCCGTGTCGCTTATTCCAGACCTAATTTCCCGATCAACGACAATGTTATCCGTAATTTGTTTGAAAGAAATAATGGGCGTCGTCGTACGCTGGGAGAAGTGATGCAAGCAACGAAAAACACCTTGTCGTCCGTTTACAAACTTGGTTTCTGCTTGATCGGAGACCCAGCTGTAAAAATGGCTTATCCAGAATTTGGAATGAAAGTGACGACTGTAAACGGGCAATCGGTAGACGGAAATTCAATATCTTTCAAAGCTTTGGAAAAGATCACTGTCGAAGGAGAGGTGTTGGATGCTTCCGGGCAGTTGGTAACTGATTTTACTGGTATAGTCAACCCGACGGTAAAAGACAGCAAGGTGACTGTCACCTGCTTGAAGAACAGCAATAAAGATGACAGTCCGGCTTTCACCTTCACCGACTATCCGAATACGATTTTTATAGGGAATGACTCCGTGCGCAACGGAAAGTTCAGCTTTACTTTTACGGTTCCGAAGGATATTTCTTATTCTAATTTGCAGGGGAAAATGAATCTCTATGCCGTCGATACGGAAAGTGGCAATGAGGCACAGGGTAATTTCGACAATTTCATTGTCGGAGGAACTTCCGACACGGCGGAAACCGATACGATCGGTCCGGAAATCCGTGCCCTTTACCTGAATGATACGACATTTGTAGATGGCGGCCAGGTGAACACGACTCCCTATTTTGTCGCTGAGTTATGGGATAAGAGCGGAGTGAATATCACGGGAAGCAGTGTCGGGCATGATATGATGCTGGTAATAGACGAATCGACCGTCCTGAGCTATAACCTGAACAGTTATTACGAACTGTTACTTGGCGAAGATGGGACCGGTATCGTGAAGTTCCCGATCCCGGCGCTTGAGCCGGGTAAACATACGGCGGAGTTCTGGGTGTGGGATATCTTGAATAACTCGACTGTGCGGACATTTACTTTTGAAGTGGTCGAGGGACTGAAACCATTCCTGTTCGATGTGATCGCAACACCGGGTATCGCCCGTGAGCAAGTGACTTTCCATCTTATGCACAACCGTCCCGAAAGTCGGATGCGAGTGGGTATTATGGTCTACGATCTGGCAGGCCGACAACTTTGGAAACATGAAGAAAGCGGAACGTCCGGTCTGTTCGAAAACTATACGGTTTCCTGGGATCTGACATCCGGTGGTGCCCGTATGCGTCCCGGTGTTTATATCTACCGGGCAGCTATCAGTACCGATAATTCCAAAGACGCGACAAAAGCAAGGAAATTCATCATTTTAGGCGAATAAGAAGGAACGCATAAACTCCATCGTGTTTATCGTTGCAGTCAGGACAAAGAATCCGATAATAACCCAGTCCAGTATCCGGTACATGCGGACCGGCAATCGTGTGTATAGCCAGCCCAGCAGGATCGGGACTGCAAACATCCAATGCCCACCGAACAGGATCGCCTCGTTCATCCCGTAGCGGATGATAAAGTGGATCACGAAATCGATACTCAGGTACATAAGTAGCAGTTGTACATATTTGTTTTTCAGGTTGAGCAAAGCCGAGGCCGCGACTAAAAACAACAGAAACATGATTACGGCATTGTTCCAACTGTGCAGGTATTCGCTGGGACGCAATACGACCTCTTTCCCGACTAGCTGTTGTGTGAGAGGCGTGCTTATAATCGTATTGCCCCAGAAATCGACCAGTGCTTGTTTGCCGAATGTCTCGTCGTGGATAAAATACTGTCCGAGTTGCCCGGTCGTTTCGATAGGAGACGGGCCTTCCGGGTTGAACAGTTTCGCTTTGAGGGTGTAAAAGCCCATGACGGCAGCTACGCAAATGACAAATGGCAGCATGACTTTGAATCCTGTCCGTATTTTACGCCAGAACGGTGCTTTATTCAGGAACAGGGCCATTGTCGGTTTGGCTGCGTTGGTGATTGTTATTCCTCCACAAAGGAAAGAGAGAAAGAGGATCGTCCGGCCTTTTATATATCCGGTCAGCATGTATTCCCTGGAAAGCATTAGTAGTGAGAAGACGAGCAGGAAAAAGGAGAACGGATAAGATTCTGTGGTGAATGATAAGACAACGGTCGTGAAAAAGCATCCCGTGAACCCTGTCAGTAACAGTGCCCGCCGAGAAGAAATCCGGACGATCTGCTTCAGGTAACGATAGATCAGGACCAGTCCGCCGGTTATCAACAGGTTCATCAGCGTCAGGCAAATAATACCGGAAGTTTTCTCTTTGAACAGGGTTGTCAATAGGATTGTCAACAGTGTTTTCAACAAATGGAAGATGCCGAAAAAGGGATGGCTGATGTCGAATGCTCCTCCGCGCGTGTGGAGATGGAATAGATTGTCATAGCCTAAGTAACTTCCCGCTCCCCCGTTGGGTACATCGATCAGTTCCGTATGAAAGAGCATCCGGTAACCGATACACCCGTAAAGAAGGAAGAAGAAAAGGAAAAGCCCGGTTTCTATCGGGGTCGTCGGAAATAACGTGTGCTTAGTCTCTCTCCACTCGATCCGGAGAGCGCGAAACAGGATAGACAGGCAGGATGGCATCATAGTATATGTTTATTTATTGTTGAATGGTTTATAATGGGGGACATCTGCAAGGGCGAGCAGTTCTTTGTCGCCGGAACTGTCGCCATATACATGCAGCGTCTCGGAGGCGAAATCCGGATATAGCCGGCGGAGCCTGCGTACCTTCTCACCTCCTTTACAGTTGGGTGTGGAAAACCGCCCGGTCAAAGTCTGCTCCCTGACTTCCAGCCCTGTTCCTTCCACGAGCCGGATTCCGACAGTTTGTGCCCAGGGGCGTATCCAGTCGGGCACGGACGCGCTGATAATGGCAATCTTGTTTCCTTCTTCCTGATGCCTGCGTATTTCTTCCAAGGCCGCAGGATAGACGAAAGCCGGTATACGGGAAGCATATTCGAGACAAGCCTGTTGGAAATCCTCCGTCTTCATTCCTCGCAGGAAAGAGGAGATCACAAGCTCTTTGGCCCGGTGCGTGGAGAGAATGCCCGTTAAGGCTGCTCCTTTCAGCAGGATAATCCAGGGGAGCCGCAGGAGGAAAGCCTTCCGTCCACAAGCCTGAATTAGAAAATCCGGCAAAGAGTCGCGGGAAATGATGGTTCCGTCGAAGTCGAATATTGCGATTGCCATATCAATAAATAAGTAAAGCGAATACGATAAACCAGCCGGCCACGGTCAACTGCAAAGTACGGTCCTGTAAGAGGATGTCGGTCGGGTTGCAATTGCTCTTCTCCACCAGGATGATTTGCAGATAGCGCATGATGCCTGCCAGTACGAAAGGAACTGTGGCATACAGGTATTCGCTGCTCCTCGACGTCACTTCGGGCGAAAGCGTATATAATATGTAAGTCACGGCTATGATGGAAGAGAGAAACGACAGGATCACGTTCAGGTAGTCGATCGTATATCCGGTAATATTCTTACGTGAAATCTGTCCGGTCTCCATGAAATTGAGCAAATCGTCCCGGCGCTTGGCAAAAGCGAGGAACAGGGAGAGGATGAATGTCATGATAATCAGCCAGTGCGAAAGTTCTATCTCCCCGGCGGCAGCTCCCGCTTCAAGCCGGATGATGAAACCGCAGGCGACAATCATGGCATCTATGATCTGTACCTGTTTGAGGTAAAGCGTATAGGCTAAGTTCAGGAGGATATATCCTCCTGACAACAACCAGATCTGGTTGTTGCTTGTATACATGAAGCTGAAACATAATGCACTCGTCGCATATAGCAGGAACATGAAGACAAGGGCGGCCATCGGAGAAACTTTCCGGGAGGCGATCGGACGGAATCGTTTGACCGGATGCAAGCGGTCTTCACCCGCATCCATCAAGTCGTTGAAAATATATACGCCACTGGTGAGCAAGCAGAAACCTGCAAACAGGATTGCAACATTCCACAGCCTGTCCGTATCTCCTATCTCCTGTGCAAAAAACATGGGAAGGAACAAGATGATGTTTTTTACCCACTGGAAAGGGCGCATCAGAAGAAATAATGCTTTAACTTTGCCTGTCGATTGTATATCTTTCATACTCAAAAGACAAAAGTAGGAATTTTATTTGAGCATACAATAAAGTTCGGATTATTCAGTTTATAATGCAGTAGGAGCGGTTCGTGAATCGTCCCTACTGAATCGGAAAATAAATTTAAGGATAGACATATGATAAGTAAATTCAGAATCGGTGTACTCGTTATAATACTTAACTTCTTCGCTTCGGTTGCGATGATTTGGGGACAGGATAATCCTTCTTTGCTCCAAATGGCGGTTCCTTCGTTGAACATCGCTCCGGATGCACGAGGCGGCGGTATGGGAGACATGGGCGCGGCGACTTTGCCGGACATCAACTCGCAGTATTGGAATGCTGCCAAATATGCTTTTATGGGAAGTAAGGCGGGAGTCAGTTTGTCATATACGCCGTGGTTGCGTAAATTGGTCAATGATGTGGCCTTGGTGAATATGACCGGTTACTACAAATTAGGAAATAGCGATTTACAGGCTATCAGTGCATCTTTGCGTTATTTCTCGTTAGGTGAAGTGAATATATGGGAGAACATCGGGGATGTCCCTTATGGTTTGAACCCGTATGAGATGGCGTTCGACGTGGCTTATAGTCGCAAGCTGTCCGAGTCCTATTCAATGGCGGTAACCTTGCGTTACATCCGTTCGGATATGGGGACGGACCAGAATGACGAAAGCAATGCGGGCAATGCTTTTTCTGCCGATATTTCCGGTTATCTGGAAAAATATGTGCTGATGGGTAATGCCGAGGCATTGTGGAGCTTTGGTTTCAACCTGTCGAATATAGGGAGTAAGATCTCGTATGACGGGGGTAATACGAACCAGTACCTTCCGGCAAAGCTGACGTTGGGGACCGGTTTGCTTTATCCGATTGACGATTACAACCAGATCGGTGTTTATCTGGACCTGAACAAATACATGGTCCCGTATGCTCCGCAAAAGGAAGAAGGAGAGACTGATGCCGATTACCAGACGCGTGTGGACGACTATAAATCATGGTCGAGCCTTTCCGGTATGTTGAAGTCTTTTACCGATTCACCTAACGGCCTGCTGAAAGAGATCATGGTTTCGGTCGGAGCCGAGTATAGTTATAACCAGCAGTTTTTCGTCCGTGGTGGTTACTTTTACGAGAATGCGAATGTCGGTAACCGTAAATACTTTTCTGTAGGTGCCGGTTTCCGTATGAGCGTGTTCCAGTTGGATGCTGCTTATCTGATTAGTACGGTTCCGCAGAACCCGTTGGACCAGACACTTCGTTTCTCCCTGTCTTTTGATATGGACGGGATCAAGAACTTGTTCAGATGAAAGTTGAAAGTTAAAAGTTGAAAGTGATGAAAGTGCGGGTTGGGTTTGGATATGATGTGCATGCATTGGTTCCGGAGCGTGATTTGTGGCTGGGCGGAGTGAAAATAGAGCATACGATGGGCCTGCAAGGGCATAGTGATGCGGATGTCTTGATTCATGCTATTTGTGATGCCCTGTTGGGCGCAGCTAATATGCGTGATATCGGTTATCATTTCCCCGATACGGCAGGTGAATATAAGGACATCGACAGCAAGATCCTGTTGTTCGATACAATGGAATTGCTTCGTGATGCCGGATATACATTGGGTAATATAGATGCGACTGTCGCCGCCGAACGTCCGAAACTGAATCCACATATTCCCGAAATGAAACGGGTGATGGCTGACGTCCTCCAAGTGGATGTAGAAGATATCTCCATCAAGGCGACGACAACCGAGAAGTTAGGCTTTACCGGACGACAGGAGGGAATAGCTGCATATGCAACGGTGCTGATACAGAAATAGTCTACCGCTTCCAGGTCTTTATCTATAATAGTTTT
The DNA here is from genome assembly GCF_019041495.1 of Parabacteroides sp. MSK.9.14. Classification (NCBI taxonomy): domain Bacteria; kingdom Pseudomonadati; phylum Bacteroidota; class Bacteroidia; order Bacteroidales; family Tannerellaceae; genus Parabacteroides; species Parabacteroides sp. MSK.9.14. The sequence goes on along the minus strand of NZ_JAHPXO010000002.1, from coordinate 136,174 downwards.
AGAAGTTCCCCTTGGGTGAAAATTTATTTTTATGTAAGGGATAATTTATTTTCTCTTACATGAAACAAGGGTTTCACTTACGGGTAACAAAGTGAAACTAATGTTGTATCTTGTTTATCCCGCCGTTAATTTGTAGATTTGACCCCATAAAGAAAAGATGAAATATGAAGAGTAACGATTGGAAGGACCGTCTGGGGATCATGTATTCTACGAACCCGGATTTTCAATATAATACAGGAGACGAAGAGGAAGAAGAAACGCTTCCGAAAGAGAAGCAGCTGCTGCGCATTGCTTTGGATAAGCGGAACCGGGGCGGCAAGGCCGTGACATTGGTAACCGGTTTCCGGGGAACGACCGGCGATTTGGAAGCACTTGGAAAATTTTTGAAAGTGAAATGCGGTGTCGGTGGCTCGGCTAAAGACGGGGAAATCATCGTACAGGGTGACCTGCGTCCTAAAGTGCTGGAAATATTACAAAAAGAAGGCTATGTCAAAAGTCGTATAATCTGATCGTATGCTGACAGTCTACAGAGCTTCCGCCGGAGCCGGGAAAACGCACAAGCTGACCGGTGAATATCTGACTTTACTGTTTACGGGACCGGGCGCTTTTCGCCGTATCCTTGCCGTGACCTTTACGAACAAGGCGACAGACGAGATGAAGACACGTATTGTCGACGAACTGTACAACTTGGCTTCCGGAAGGAAATCGGATTATGTGGAATTGCTGAAGTCCACTTATTCGTTGACGGAGGTCCAGGTGCGAAAGCAGGCGGCTAAAATATTGATCGATATCCTACACGATTATTCTGCTTTCAATATTAGTACGATCGATCGCTTTTTTCAGCAGACCATGCGTGCCTTTACACGCGAGATTGGTTTACAAGGTGGTTATGGGATCGAGATGGACCAGGAGCTGGTGCTCACAACAGCAATCGATAATCTGTTGTCGGATCTCGAAAAGCCTGAAAGCAAGGACTTGTTAGGCTGGCTGCTCCGGTTTGCGGAGGATAAGATAGAGAGCGGAGGGGAATGGAACCTGCGTAAAGATATTATGGCCCTGAGCCGTGAGGTCTTCAAGGAGAGCTATAAGGCTTTCAGTGAAGCGGTCGGCCGGGATATAGAGGACAAGAAAGCGCTGGAAGACTACAAGAACGAGCTGTACGGCATCATCCGTTCGGTAGAAGCGACCGCTAAAGAATTGGGAGAACGCGGCCTGGCGATCCTGAATAAATATGGGCTTAAAGTCACCGATTTTAAAGGGGGCAGCCGTTCGCCTCTGACGCTTCTCGACCGTCTGGTGCAGGGAGAGATGAAAGAGCCGTCCGCTACTTTTATCGGTTTGGCGGATAATCTGGACGGCTGTTTCACGAAAACGGTTTCGCTCGGTACCCGACAGATCATCGGATGTGCCTTTGAGGATGGTTTGAACGATTGCATCAAAGGAATTATTTCCCTGTTCGGTAATCTGACTGCCTATAATACTGCTCGTGAAATTGTCCGTTATTATTATACGTTGGGGATCCTGACCGATGTGTCCCGCCAGATAGCCGCTTATCGGGAAGAAAAAAATGTGATGTTGATTGCCGACACGACCGAATTGCTCAGTAAGGTGATCGAAGGCAGCGATGCTCCTTTCATCTATGAAAAAACCGGTACACATGTCGACCATTATATGATAGATGAGTTTCAGGACACCAGCGGAATGCAGTGGAATAATTTCCGTCCGTTGATCGAAGAGAGCCTTGCACATAGCCGGGATAATTTGATCGTAGGAGATGTGAAGCAAAGTATCTACCGTTTCCGTAACTCGGACTGGAAGTTGCTGGACGAACAGGTACAAGCCGACTTTTCCTCCGAAGAAATCCATGAAGAGACGCTAAAGGATAACTGGCGTAGTTGCCGGAATATCGTGGAGTTTAACAATGCCCTTTTTACGACACTTCCGGGTGTTCTGCAGGCTGTCTATAATGAAGCGCTGTCCGTCTCTTCCCTAAGCGAGGAACAACGAGCGGCTTTTTTCACTAAGATCATGTCCGCCTATGATAAAAGTTTCCAACAGGTTCCTCCCCCTTTCATGCAGAAAGACGGGCATGTACGGATTGAATTTCTCTCCGGAGATAATGAGAAAGATTGGAAAGAGGAAGCTCTCGGACGTTTGCCCGGCGTGTTGGAGAAATTGCAGGATAACGGATATGCGCTAAAAGACATTGCTATCCTTGTTCGCACCAATCAGGAAGGGGCACAGGTGGCAGATACTTTACTGGCTTATAAGGAAGAGCATCCTTCCAACCGCTACAACTACGATATTATTTCGGATGAGGCTCTGTTTGTCAGTGGTTCGACGGCAGTCCGTTTCATGGTTTCTTTGTTGCGTTACCTGAAGAACCCCGAAGACCGGACGAACGGGCAGATCGCTTTATATTCCTATCAAGTGTTGAAAGGGAGATTTGGTGTCGAAACTCCGGCTTTTCCACCGGAAGTCGTCTCTGTCCTGCAAATCCTTTCCCGCCAGTCCCTCTATGAAATAACGGAAGGTCTGTTCCGCCTTTTTGCCGACGACTTTCCCGAAAATGAGCAGGTTTTTGTCCAGGCTTTCTTGGATATGGTGTCCGAATATACCCAGAAGGAGAGCGCAGACCTGAACCGTTTCCTGAAATGGTGGGACGAAACGGGCTGCCGGAAAACAATTGCCACACCGGACGGACAGAATGCGATCCGTATCCTCACGGTTCATAAGTCGAAGGGGTTGGGCTTTAAAGTCGTAATCATCCCTTTCGGGGATTGGGAGATCGACCATAAACCGACAAAACCAGTCATCCTCTGGTGCCATCCGGAAGAGAAGCCGTTTGATCGCCTGCATCTGGTTCCCGTGCGCTACGGCCAGTCGTTGGGAAAGACGATTTTTGCAGGCGATTACTTTAAGGAACGCTTGCATGCCTTTATTGATAACCTGAATACTTTATATGTCGCTTTTACTCGTTCGAAAGATGAGTTGATTGTATTCTCTCCGCGCCCGAAGAAGATGAAGGATGCAACTGGTGAAGTGGAAAAGATTTCGACTTTGACCGATGCCTTGTGGGCTGGTCTGCGCACGGATATGCCTGATACACGGGAGGGTGAGAAGCTGATCTCGTTACCTGCCGCTTTCGATACCGAAACGGGCGTTTTCGAGTTGGGCGACTGGTGGCATCCGGTTGCAAAGGAGGAGAATGGGGACATTCAGGAGATCGGGATGGCACGCCTTAGTTCCATCTCTCCGGACGACCGTTTGCAGTTACGTCTGCATGGCAAAGGCTATTTCTTCGATAATGCCCGCCGGAAACATGGGGCTTTGATGCACGAGGTGTTGAGCCGTATCCGTACCCGGAAGGATATTCCGCAGTCGGTCGAACGATACCATCAGGAAGGGGTGATCGACAAAGAGGAAGCGATAGCACTTGTCGCACGCCTCGAAGAGTTGTTGAACCTGCCGGAAGCTGCTTCTTGGTATGACGGTACGGCACGTGTGTTGAACGAGGTCGACATCCTGTTCGGAAAAGGGCTGTCCAAGCGTCCGGACCGTGTAATGATTACCGGAAACCGTGTGGTCGTGGTCGACTATAAGTTTGGGGAACATGCCGACCAACGCTATCATAGTCAGGTAAGGAACTACCTGAAACTGATCCGGCAAATGGGTTATGACGAGGTTGAAGGTTTCCTTTGGTATGTTGAATTAAATAAAATAGAAGCGGTGAAAGGGTGATATATTTTTGTTATTCGGTAAAAATGAATATTTTTGCAAATTCTTACGATAAATACTCGATTAGATTAAAGAATGAAAGTACATAAAGAAGGAACAGGTCTATTATTAACGCTTTTCACGATATTCTTTGTCGTGGACGTTGCGCTGTATCATACTGTCGGTAGAGGTTGGGTGTTCTATACCACGACTTTCGTCACCACAGTCCTGTTCTTGTTGGTACTTAACTTCTTCCGTAGCCCGTTCCGTCGTTTCCCGTTCGATTCGGAAGGATTGGTGATCGCCCCTGCCGATGGTACGATTGTGGCGATTGAGGAAGTGATGGAGAATGAAATCCTGCACAGGGAATGCTTGCAGATATCCATATTCATGTCCGTTTTTAATGTACATGCCAATTGGTTCCCGGTGAATGGGACTGTCAAGCATGTATCACATCAGAACGGGCGTTTCCGTGCCGCCTACTTGCCGAAGAGCAGCACGGAGAACGAGCGTTCGGCTGTTGTCATTACAACCCGTAACGGGGTGGATGTATTGGCACGCCAGATTGCAGGTGCGTTGGCACGACGTATCGTGACCTATGCCAAAGTCGGTGATAAGTGCCATGTGGACGAACAGATGGGGTTTATCAAGTTTGGTTCGCGTGTAGATGTTTACCTGCCTGTCGGGACGGAAGTCCTGGTCGAAATGGATCAGAAGGTTACCGGTAACCAGACTCCGATAGCCCGTTTGGGAAAATAAGAGAAATAAATGAGCATCAAGAATAGTATACCTAATTTTGTTACCTGCTGCAGCCTGATATCTGGTTGTATCGCTTGCATTATGGCGTTAAGGGGAAACTTGCCGATGGCGACCTTGTGGATTGTCATTGCGGCTGTTTTCGATTTTGGTGACGGTTTTGCCGCCCGTTCCCTGCACGCCTACTCTCCGATGGGGAAAGAATTGGATTCTCTTTCTGATATGGTAAGTTTCGGTGTCGCTCCTGGAATGATCGTTTATTGGTTGTTGGAGCAGGCTTGTATGACGGCTCCTGTTTTGGGAGAGGCGGCAGGCTATGTTCCGTATATGGCTTTGGTGATACCGGTCTTTTCCGGGTTGCGTCTCGCCAAGTTCAATATCGATGAAAGGCAGACGACTTCTTTTATCGGTATGCCTGTCCCGGCCCATGCTCTTTTCTGGGCGTCTATCGGCTATGCGTTCCATTCTGCCGTACCAGTGGACAGCATCGGGTTTATTGCCGGAACGATAGTTGCGGCGATCCTGTTTTCGTCTTTGCTGGTATCTGAAGTTCCGATGTTCTCATTGAAAGTAAAGTCGTTGGCATGGAAAGGCAATGAGTTACGCTATATTTTAGTGGCCGGGGCGGTGGTCTTTGTGACTCTCTTTGGTGTTCTGGGCATTGCCGGAACAGTCATTCTCTATATAACCTTGTCTTTTTTTAACAAAAGAAGGTAAACAAGAGTTCGTATCTTTGTGTTTTTGTAATAAACCAACTAAGTGACGGAATATGTTTAAGTTTTTGTTTGTTATGTTCTTCTTCTTTATCCTGTTAGTTTTTCTAATGGGATTCTCTATCTTGCGTACCTTTAAAAATATCCTGTTCGGAAGCGGAAGTAGTGGAAAGAAGGGTGAACAACGCCGTCAAACAAGCGGTTACTCTTCCGACGCGCGCAGCAACAGCTCTGCACGCGAAGAATATGCCTCGCAGGCCTCCCGTAAAAAGATCTTTGCAAAAGATGAAGGAGAGTATGTGGATTACGAGGAAGTGAAATAAGTTGTTCAGCGCTTGCGCTGAAAGAATTTGCGCATTTCTTCGGCGCATTCGTTTTCAAGAACCCCTTTTTTGACTGTCGCTTTTGGATGTAAGGCTTTCGGTGCGTATTGCTGGAAGCCTCTTTTTTCGTCTGTCGCTCCGTAGACGATCTTGCTTAGTTGCGACCATCCGATTGCTCCGGCACACATCACGCATGGTTCCACCGTCACGTAAAGGCTGCATCCGGTCAGATACTTGGCTCCTAAGACGCCGACTGCCGCCGTTATCGCTAACATCTCGGCATGGGCGGTTGGGTCGTTCAGACGTTCCGTCTGGTTGTGGGCGCGGGCTATGATCTGGTTATTACATACGATAACGGCACCGACGGGAACTTCTCCCTCTTCGGCTGCTGAGCGGGCTTCTACTAGTGCCTGCTTCATGAAATATTCGTCGTTGAATGGATCCATCATCTTCTCATTTCGTTTTCATTGAAGAGGGTAGGATAGTCCTCTTCTAGGGTTTTAAGTATGTGGGACAGGATTGTCTCACGGTACCAACGGGATTTGTTGATGATTTTATACCTGGCAAGATAACGTTCCACTGCCTTCTGCTCATCGTCGTTGAGCATGAAAGTGACCTTGTGCACGCGTGGGTGATTCGGCTGTGGAGATGAATATTTACGTTTCAGTGTCATAGTTTGCAAATGTAAGGGGGAAAGCGCAAATAAAAAAGAAAAACAGTATATTTGTGCAAATTACATGGAATGGCTAAACGGAACGAAACAGGAAAAGACGGTGAGTCGGTTGCACGTGCTTTTCTGGAAAAGCAGGGCTACAAGATTACCCATACGAACTGGCATTGGCATCATTATGAGCTGGACATCGTAGCAGTCAAAGATACCTGGCTGGTTGTGGTAGAGGTGAAAACGCGTTCGGATGATTATCTTTTGGCGCCGGAAGATGCGGTCGATGCTCCTAAAATCCGCCGTATCGTGGCGGCAGCCGATGCGTATGTCCGCTTTTTCAATCTTGAACTACCGGTCCGTTTTGACATCATAACCGTAATCAAAAAAGGAGAGGAGTCTGAAATAGATCATATAGAAGATGCTTTCTATGCTCCTTGCCGCAAATAAAACAAAGAACAGTATGAATATAGAAGAAGCCAGGGAATATTGCCTGTCGCTGAAGAATGTGACGGAGTGTTTCCCTTTCGATGATGTTTCACTGGTGTTCAAAGTGGAGGGGAAGATGTTTTTGCTCCTGCCTCTGGATGCCGTGGAACCGTGTGTGTCACTGAAATGCAGCACCGATTATGTCGAGGATCTGCGCGAACGATATACGGCAGTGGAAGGTGCTTGGCATTTTAACAAGAAATACTGGAACACCATCTACCTTGACCGGGATATGCCGGACAGCGAGATCAAGCACTGGATCCATCATTCTTATCGCGAGGTGATCGCCAAATTACCGAAGAAAATAAGAGAAGCTTACGAAAATGAATGACAAAAACGAAACTCCGAAGATCATCCGGCTTGTCGAGACAGATTCGACCAATAACTACCTGCGGGAACAAAGTGCAAAAGCCAGGTTGCCGGAAGGTAGCCTCGTCATAGCCGATTTTCAAACAGCCGGAAAGGGGCAGGTCGGAAACTCATGGGAGTCGGAAGCTGGGAAAAATTTGATGTTCAGTATTCTTTTATATCCTGATTTTCTTCCTGCGAACCGACAATTCCTGATTTCCCAGATTGCTTCCCTGAGTGTGAAGGAAACGTTGGAGAAGTACACGGATTCCGTCACGGTAAAATGGCCGAACGATATTTACTGGAAAGATCGTAAGATATGCGGAATGCTGATCGAGAATGATCTGTCCGGGCAGCATCTCTATTGTTCGGTAGTCGGTATCGGGCTTAATATCAACCAGGAAATATTCCGTAGTGATGCCCCCAATCCCATATCCCTGACTCAGATTACAGGTAAGACGTATGACCGGGAAGATGTATTGGCCTGCTTCCTGCGTATCTTCTTTAACTACTATTTCCTATTATTACAGGAGAAGGAGGAAGAAATCCGAGCTGCCTATATGGCGGCCTTATATCATGGTGACGGTTATTATTTCTATATTGATGAAAACGGCTCTTTCGAAGCCCGTATCCATGCCATCGAGCCGACCGGCCATCTGATCCTCCAATTGCGCGATGGGGAGCGGCGAAGGTATGCCTTCAAGGAGGTAACAACCGTTGTCCCCAGATAAGAGAAAGTATGCAAGACTGAATTCGGTTTGCTGATTGGCATAATTTAGGGCAGTATGTCAAAATGTACTTGTTCCCGAACTTGACGCGGGAACAAGTACATTTTGACACACTGTTCTGAATCTTATTATCTTCCTGGTTGGTCTGTCATTGTAAACACCAGGTTCCCGCCATTCATGACATCTTTGTGGCTGATTGTAAGACCTGTGACCGGCTTTCCGTTCAGTTCTACTGATTTGACGTATTTGTTGGTTTTGGACAAACCTTTGGCTTCGACAGTGAATGTTTTGCCTTCGGGGAGAGATAGGGAAATCTTTTCTATCTGAGGAGCGCCTAAAACATATTCCCCGCTGATCGGGTTGACCGGATAGAAGCCCATAGCCGAGAAGATATACCAGGCGGACATCTGGCCGCAGTCGTCGTTACCGCACAGGCCGTCCGGTTTGGCCAGGTAGAAACGGTCGAAGACTTCGCGGATCACCTGCTGCGTCTTTTCCGGATGACCGGCATAGCTGTAAAGGTAAGCTACATGATGGCTGGGCTCGTTGCCGTGTGCATATTGTCCGATCAGGCCGGTTACGTCGGAAACGAAACCGGTGTTTTCAGCCGTGCTTTCGAGGAAGAACAATGAGTCGAGTTTGGTCACGAAAGCCTCGTTGCCACCCATCAGGTCGATCAGGCCTTGTACATCGTGCTGTACATGCCAAGTGTACTGCCAAGAATTGCCTTCCGTGAAATCGCCGCCCGAAGAACTGGCGTGTGAGAGCAGGAAGGAATTGAACGGCGTACGCCAGTTGCCTTTGGAATCTTTTCCTCTCATTAGCTTGAGTTCCGGATCGAAGAGGTTCTTATAGAAGGCGGCACGTTTGGAGAAACGTTCGTAATCTTCCGTCTTGCCTAACGCTTTTGCCATCTGGGCTACACAATAGTCGTCGTAAGCACATTCCAAGGTTTTGGAAACCGATTCGGTGTCGATGATGTCGAACGGGAAATAACCGTATTTCTCGAATGTTTCCCAGTCGGAGTTAAAATGGCTGACGGTAGCGCTCGCTTTGACTGCCTGGTAAGCCTCTTCTGCATCGAACCCCTTGAATCCTTTCAAATAAGCATCCACGATCACTGGAATGGCGTGATTGCCGATCATGCAGAAGTTCTCTTTTCCCCACAAAGCCCAGATCGGGAGAAAACCTTGTATCTTCTGGTGATCCAGCATTGTCTGGATCATGGCGTCTACCTTGTCCGGGTTCAGAATCGTGTATAGCGGATGAGCGGCGCGATAGGTATCCCAAAGTGAGAACGTAGAATAGTATTCGCCTGTCGGAGACGTATGAATATTGTCATCGATACCGCGATACCGTCCGTCAATGTCGGCAATATTGTTCGGTTGCATCATCAAGTGATACATGGAGGTGTAGAAACTTGTCTTTTCATCCGTCGTACCTGTAACTTGTGCGCGGGAAAGGAGTGCCTGCCACTGGCCGCGTGTGGACTGATGGACAGCATCGAAATCCCATGCCGGATTTTCTTTTTGCAAGGAGGCGAGAGCTCCGTCGACACTTACGCTCGACATGGCAACTTTCACCTGTACGGCTTCACCTGGTTTCGTGTCGAATTCTAGTATCAGGCGTTTCGCCTTTTCTCCTTTCTCCACCGGGAGTTCTTCCTTGACCGTATAAGGATGGTCGAATTTGATTACATAGAAATAATGGCGTGTCACCCAAGCACGAGTTTGGTTATGTCCAGTGATCGTCTGGTTGTCCGGCATTTCAAGCTCGGCTTCTAAGACATGTGTCTTCAGCGCATCTTTGCTTCCGACCATACCGCGTTGCAGGTCGACCAGCAGACGTGCCGGCCCTTCGTTGTTGAATTTATAGCGATGGAGAGCAGTGTGGGCAGTTGCCGTAATTTCTGCATCGACACCGTAGTCGGATAAGGTGACCGCATAATAACCCGGTGATGCTTTCTGGGTGGATTTGTCGTATTCGCTTTTATAAGTATTGTCTTTTATATCGCCGCTGAACGGGAACAGCAGGATGTCGCCCAAGTCCGGACAACCCGTTCCGTTCAGATGCGTTTGAGCGAAACCTTCGATAAAGTTATCTTCATAATTATATCCCGAACAGTATCTCCAAGAGCCAACTCCGGATTCGGGGCTTGCCTGTATCAGTCCGAACGGCGCACAAGCACCCGGAAACGTGTGTCCGTTGTCCGCATTCCCGATAAAGGGATTAACATACTGGCAATAGTCTTCCTCGACATTGTCTTTTGTTTGGGGTGCAGGGCTGCACGCACTGACCATCCCAAACAGGGACAGTCCGATCACAAGGTCCTTCATGAATTAGAATTTTATATTTGCAATTAAACTTCGTTATTCCTTTTTTCGTCTTTCATCTTGTCTCGAATCTTCAGTCGTTTGATCTGCAGGAAACGCAATAGGCCGATAACAAGAACAGTCGCCGCGATCACCCCGAAATACTGTACATAATCAGGATCGGCTTGTTTGCCAGGCCAACCGATTATGCTCATAACGATCAGGTAAATCAATAGAACTGCGGTTGTTATGTTTACTTTCTTCATCGAATCTCTCGTATTTTAAATACAAATTTAGAGAAAAAATATGATTTATGTTTGCCTTTGTTTCTATTTAATGGATAAATGCTGGAAAATCCTACAAGAAAGGTGGACAAGCCGGATTTATGTATATCTTTATCGGCGATTTGATTCTATATGTATGAAAGGCGGATCCGAGATATATTCTTTTAATCAGTTGTTTACTGACTATAAAGGTCGTTTTGTCCATTTTGCCAACACATATGTAGGCGACAGTATGGTTGCGGAAGATATTGCGATCGAAAGCCTGATGTATTATTGGGAAAATAGGGGAAAACTTGCATCTGACTCGAATGTCCCGGCCTATATCCTGACCGTTATCAAGCACAAATGCCTGAATTACCTGCAACGTTTGCGTACGCGGGAAGAGATAGTCGAGTATTTGAAGGATTGTGACACTTGGGAACTGAATCTGCGCATCGCTACCCTCGAAGCTTGTAATCCTGAAAAACTGTTCTCCGACGAGTTGCAGTCGCTTGTCGATAAGGCGTTGGAAACATTACCCGAACAGACACGTGACATCTTTGTCCGCAGCCGCTACAACAACCAAAGCCATAAGGAGATCGCGGTAGCCTTGGGTATCTCGACGAAAACGGTGGAGTTCCACATTACCAAGGCTTTGAAAGTCTTGCGTGTAGCTTTAAAAGATTATTTCCCTTTACTGGCTTTCCTGCCAAAATTCTTTTGCTGATACTTGCCTGTCGATAATTGTCGGCAAGTCTGCTGACGGTTGTCGACAAAAGTCCGACTGGCGTGAAAAATTTTCGATATCTGGCGATAAATAAGCAAAAATGACGGGCAAATTCCAAGTGCATGGTGTCTGGTTGAAACTTTTTCTCAAAAAAAATCCCTTTTCCGTTAGGGATATTTCCTGCTTATTTGCTTTATAAACAGAAACGGAAAAAATGGAAAAAGAAACACTGTATAAATTCTTTGACGGAAAAGCTTCTCGTGAAGAGAAAGAAGCTGTCCGTATCTGGCTGGAATCCTCTCCCGAAAACGAGCAAATGCTTTTCAGAGAACGAGAGTTTTTCGATGCGATGATTCTGTCGGGTAGCACGAAGTCGGCTGGGACGGAAAAGAAATCCCGTCCTTTTTACCGGACTGTCTTGTTCGAAGCCATGAAGATTGCTGCTGTGTTTGCCATTACCATCGCCTGCGGAACGTATTTCTATAAGTCGGAAATCCGGAAGATAGGCGAGGCAATGAATACGATCACGGTTCCCGCCGGCCAGCGTGCCAACCTGACTTTGCCGGACGGCACGAACGTCTGGCTGAATGCCCGTTCTGAAATGCGCTACCCTGCCGCCTTTACAGGCAATAAGCGGGAGATATCCCTGGATGGCGAGGCTTATTTCGAGGTGACTCACAAGGGTGGCAAACCTTTTGTCGTCCGGACGGACAAATGTAATGTCGAGGTGTTAGGGACAAAATTCAACGTGGAAGCGTACAGCGACTCTGAGGATTTCTGCACGTCGCTGATGGAAGGTTCGGTACGGGTGTCGGATAAGAAGAAGCCGTCGGAGAGCTTGGTCTTGGCACCTAATCAACAGGTTTCTTGGATCAACGGACATTTGCAGTCGAAGCCGATTGCGGATTTTGATCCTTTTCGCTGGAAAGAGGGATTAATTTGTTTTAAGAGTATGCATTTTAAGGAGTTGATGTCTCGTTTTGAAAAATGCTACGGTATACATATTATTATAGAGAACCCTAAATTAGCCGATTATATCTGTAGTGGTAAATTCCGGATATCGGACGGTATAGACAAGGCACTGCGTATTCTGCAAAAAGATGCCAAATATACGTTTGAACGGAATAAAGATGAATCGGTCATCTATATAAAGTAATGTCTAATCTTAAAAGATAATGCCTATGATAAAGGAGAAAGGTTAACCTTTTATTGAGAAAAATGCCGACAAGTGTCCCCACACTTATCGGCATAGCTTAACACAATTATTTAACTGTATTAATAAACTTTATTTCCAAAGATATGAATAAAAAATCTTTGTCGATGTCTTATTCTGTAAAAAGATCTCGATGTAAACAATTTTTTAGAGTCATGAGAATAACCACTTTGTTATTATTCGTGTTCATTTTTTGCATGCACGCAGAAAACTCCAGTTCTCAGAATGTAAATGTTACGATCAAAAGAAGTAACACCGAACTTGAGAATGTGTTGAACGATATTGAGAAACAAACTGATTATCTGTTTATTTACAACAAGTTTGTGAATGTGGACAGAAAAGTGTCTGTTAATTTGAAGAAAGCCTCTCTGGAGGAAGTCTTGGCAAATCTGTTCGCCGGAACGGATGTGAAATATTCTGTCGATGGTTCATATATATTACTGTCCGCAGGTGGAACGACGACTACAATCCCTTTGTCAGCACAGCAGGGTAAAACGGTTAGTGGTGTGATTACGGATATCAATGGTGAGCCTATTATTGGTGCCAACGTGATCGAAAAAGGTTCAGAATCAGTCGGAACAGTGACGGATGTCGATGGTAAGTTTACCTTAGCGTTGGACAAGCCTACTGCAACGTTAGTCGTGTCTTACATCGGTTATCTGACTAAGGAAGTGCCTGTAGGTAGCCAGTCTGTTTTGAAGATTATCTTATCCGAAGATACCCAGAATTTGGAAGAAGTGGTTGTGATCGGTTACGGTTCGGTAAAGAAAAGCGACTTGACCGGTGCTGTCGGTTCCATTCAAGTTGATAAGGTGCAGGGAATCAGCGTGAAATCCGTAGACCAGATGTTGCAGGGACGTACGTCCGGTTTGTATATGGTACAGAATTCAGGAATGCCGGGTGCAAGTTCTACTGTCCGTATCCGTGGAGGTAACTCTATTTCCGGCGGTAACGAACCGTTGTATATCATTGATGGTATGCCTGTTTATCCGAGTGCGGATGCAAGCCAGACGGCATTAAGCCCGCTGAACTCGATCCCGACATCGGATATTGAATCGATAGAAGTTCTGAAAGATGCTTCTTCGACAGCTATTTACGGTTCCCGTGGTGCTAACGGTGTTATCATAGTAACAACCAAAAAAGGTAAAAGTGGAAAAACCTCTGTTGCGTTTGACGCCTACTGGGGCATTCAGAATATCTATAAGAAATATGACTTGCTGGATTCCCGTTCATTTGAGAAACTGGCAAATGAGGCATTGGTAAATTCCGGTGGGGCAGCAATTTATGATGAAAGTCTGACTCCAGCTACGACGGATTGGCAGGATTTGACATCCAATAAGAATGCCCTGACACAAAACTACCAGTTGACGGTTTCCGGTGGTAATGATAAAACGACTTTCTTGACTTCTTTCAATTACTTCAACCAGGAAGGAGTAATCAAAGCATCTGAAATGAAAAAATATGCTTTCCGAGCCAATATTGATCATAAGATCTCTTCAACGATAAATCTGGGATTAAGTCTGACGATGACGAAAGTCGACAATAACCGTGTTGGAAATTCTGTTTTGCAGTCCCGTTTGACTACGCCACCGAATTTGCCTGTGATGCAAGATGACGGAAGTTATACGTTTAGTGACAATAATGGCGTCATTACATTTGACAACCCGGTTGGAGTTATAAACGAAAAGGTGGATTGGCATACCAATTTCCGATCATTAAACAACGCATTTGTTGAGTGGAATATAATTAAAGGACTGAAGTTCAAATCTTCTTTTGGTATTGATATCGATTATGCCACCAACAAAAGTTATAATCCCCGTTCTGTTTATTCCGGTAGCCAAAAGAATGGAGAAGCCAAGAAAATCTCGAATAACACTTATACGTGGATTAACGAAAATATCCTAACTTATACGAATACATGGGGTGTACACTCTTTTACGGGTATGGTCGGATATACGCAACAGCAATCGGCCTATGATGGTTTTAATGCCGGTTCTTATGGTTTCTTGAATGATAATTTGCAGATGAATAATTTAGGATCGGGGACGACTTATACGGCTCCTGGATCTGAAGTTAAGAAATGGGCTTTGAATTCTTACCTGGCTCGTGTTAACTACACAGTGAATAATAAATACTTGTTGACTGCTTCTATCCGTGCAGACGGTTCATCCCGTTTCGGTTCGGATAACCGCTGGGGGTATTTCCCTTCTGCTGCTTTGGCATGGAGAGCTTCTGAGGAATCTTTTATTAAAGACTTGAATATCTTTAGTAATTTGAAACCTCGTGTAAGTTTCGGTATCACAGGTAACCAAGATGGAATTGGTACTTACCCTGCGTATGCTTTGTTGGGTTCGAATGGTTATGTGGCAGGTGGAGATAAGGTGACTGGCTATTATCCGTCGCAAGTTGCCAATACGAACCTGAAGTGGGAAACAACTGCCCAGTTCGATGCCGGTATCGATTTCGGCTTCTTTAATAATCGTTTGACTGTAGTTATTGATGGTTATTACAAGAAAACCCGTGATCTGTTGTTGAAAGTGAAAGTACCGGGGTCTTCAGGTTTCTCTTCCGGTCTGAAAAATATTGGAGAAGTCGAAAATAAAGGTTTTGAATTAGCGATCAATGCGACGCCGATAGAAGGTGATTTCACTTGGAATACGAGTTTGAACCTTACTTATAACAAGAATAAAGTATTGGATTTGGGTGATGTCTCATTTATTTATCCGAGTCAGCCAGGCCAGGATGAAACCGGAATACATTTGGGGCGTATCATACAGGTCGGACAGCCTTTAGGAACGTTCTACGGATATGTGTATGACGGACTTTTCAGTACGACGGATGACATAGCATCTTCTGCGCAGCCGACAGCTAAACCTGGCGATATCCGCTATAAAGATATTAGTGGCCCGGATGGTGTTCCTGACGGAGTGATCAACGATCTTGATCGTACGATTATCGGTTGTGCACAGCCAAAGCTTTTTGGAGGATTCAATAACACGTTCTCTTACAAAAATTTTGATTTGAATGTAAATACGATTTTCACGATCGGAAATGACGTTTATAACGGTACGAGAGTTACTATGGAGAATATGCAGGGATCAACAAATATGTTTGCTTCAACGATGAATTATTGGACGCCTGATAATCAAAATGCTCCGTTGCCACGTCCACTCCGTTCAAAGGCTGTAATGCGTGTTTCCAATCAATATGTGGAAAACGGTTCTTATCTGCGTTTCCAAAATATCACGTTAGGTTATAATGTGCCTACTGAATTTTTGAGTTTTACAAAGTATGTATCGGGATTACGGGTGTATGCTTCTTTGCAGAATTTCTTTACGATAACAAGCTATTCTGGTGATAATCCGGAAGTCAGCAAATATGGTCAGGATAACTTGGGAGCCGGATATGATGCATTCTCTTATCCGTTTGCAAAGTCAGTATTGTTTGGTTTGAATGTTAAATTCTAAAAGAGTCTAAGTAGTTTATGAAAAAAATAGCATTTATAATATTGAGTTCGGTCATGATGAACTCATGTACGGATATGAATCTGATACCGGAGTCTAATCTGAGTCCTGAAAACTTCTTTAAATCCGAAGAGGATGCAACAGCTGCTGTTTATGGAACGTATTCGGTTTTTACCGATAATGATATTTATAACCAGTTTTGGGAAGTATTGCAGAGTCAGGGTACTGATGATTGCGAGTGGAGTGGTGGGCGCACGACGACTAACCTGGACAAAAATGCTTTAGATAAATTTGAGTATGATGGGAATACGAATTTAGTTTACTCCGTTTGGATTAAGCACTATGTGGCAGTTAACCGCTCTAACTTCGCGATAGAAAATATTTCGAATATGGGGAGCGAACAGATAAGAGATGATGTCAGGAAGCGGCTGATCGGAGAAGCTAAGTTCCTGCGGGCGTTGGCCTATTTTAATTTGGTTCGCATATATGGAGGAGTCCCTTTAGTATTGAAGCAAACCACTTCGTTGGATGGCTTAGAAGTTCCCCGGAATACAGTTGACGAATGTTATGAACAGATTATCTCGGATTTGCAAGAAGCAAAATCTGTTCTTCCTGCTATCGGGCAACTTCCAGAGGGATATTTAGGACGGGCAACAAAAGGGTCCGCCTCTGCTATGTTGGCAAAAGTTTATTTGACCCGTGAAGATTATCAGAATGTAGTGAAGGAGACGTCGGAAGTGATGCAGATGGGATATAAATTATGGAAGAATTATGCTGATAATTTTGATGTGGAAAAAGAAAATGGACAGGAATCTATATTTGAAATCCAGTATAAGCGGAATACTCCGGGTGTGTCGGGTAGTAATTACAACGGATATTATCGTCCTCCGTTTGTCAATATAAATGGTTGGGTCGGATATGGAGATGATCCAGTGACACGTAATCATTATGAATGTTACGAGGAAGGTGATTTGCGTCGGGATGTAAATGTGCGTCTTTATACGAAGGAAGAGTATCCGAATATGTCTTCCAATTATGAGTTTCCTTGTTATGTAAATAAATTTCAGGATCCTTCGCCGTTGGCCGTAAGATCTCAAGGAGGAGAAAATAATTATCCGATATTGCGTTATTCGGACGTCTATCTAATGCGTGCGGAAGCCTTGAATGCAATAAATACTTCTGATGCAGAGGCGTATGAGTGCTTAAATGTCATACGTCGTAGGGCTTTTGGACTTAATATGAACGAGGCTTCTGCTATTGATATTAAGCTAGGATTGAGTAAAGAAGATTTCTTGGATATAATTCTTTTGGAACGTCGTAAAGAATTTGCATTTGAAGGACAACGTCGTTTTGATTTGGTACGTACGCATAAATTGAAGGAAGCCATGATGGCGCAGAATCCGACTATTGGTGCTGTGGTAGAGGAAAAACATTATCTGTTGCCTATACCTGTGACAGAATTGGATGCAAATAAGTTATTAGAGCAAACTCTGGGATGGTAAATTAAGTATTATATGAAGAGAAGAAGTTTTATCAGAAACATAAGTTCTTTAGGTTTGGCATCTGTAGCAGTGGGAACATCTTTTGCTGCAGAAACTCCTCAAAGTAACAGTTTGCCGGGAAAATCGAAAATACCGGTATATGATGGGTGGGACGTAATAGTTGTGGGGGGAGGACCTTCGGGATGTGCTGCGGCTACGGCTGCGGCACGCGAAGGTGCCAAAACTTTGTTAATGGAAGGAACTGGAGCCTTAGGTGGAATGGGGACTTCTGGCTTACTGAATGCGTGGTGCCCTTTTACGGATGGTGAGAAGATTATTTATAAAGGAATTGCGGAACGGGTTTTTTCCGAGTCAAAGAAAGGCGTTCCTCATATTCATTATGATAATTGGGTGCCTATAAATGGTGAATATCTGAAAGTCGTGTATGACGATTTGGTAACCTCTGAGGGCGTATCTGTTCTTTTTTTCACAACAATGGCTGCTGTCGAAATGAAACGTAAGGGGGTTGTCGATGCAATAGTTGTTGCTAATAAAGCAGGATTGTCAACTTACAAAGCTAAAGTATATATTGATTGTACAGGCGATGGTGATCTTGCGGCTTGGGCTGGTGCTGATTTTGTAATAGGAGATGAGAGTGGTTCCGTTCAAGAAGGTACTTTGTGCTTTACCTTGTCGAATGTCGACCCTTATGAGTTTTCTTTAATAGGAAATGTCCATACTAATCGGAAGGATGGTCCGATTCATTCTATTTATGGTAACCCTAAATACCCATTGGTGAAAGATAAGCACATGAATGACAAGTTAATCGGACCGGGTATCTTAGGATTCAATGCCGGTCATGTGACTGTTGATAGTACAGATCCAGTATCTTTGACTGAAGCAATGATAAAAGGACGTAAATTGGTAAGACAGTTACATGAAGGATTGGTCGAGTTTGAACCAAAGTCATTTGGTGCTTCTTTTTTGGCAAGTACGGCTAATTTGATGGGAATCAGGGAAAGTCGCCGGATAAAATGCGATTATACATTCACATTGGAAGATTGGCTCGCTCGTAAGGAGTTTGAGGACAGTATCGGACGTAACTGTTATTATATTGATGTCCATAAACAGGATGCAACCGTGTATCCTCGCTATAAGAAAGGAGAATCTCATGGAATCCCCTTTAGTTGTCTGACTCCTGCGGGTTTGAAAAATGTAATGGTTGCAGGACGTTGTATCTCGACGGATTCTTATGCTCATGGTAGTCTGCGTGTGATGCCACCGTCGCTTGTAACAGGTGAAGCAGTTGGTGTTGCTGCCGGTCAGATTTGTAAATCCAAATCTCCTGATATACATAATGTTGATATTCAAAAGTTGAGGAAACGATTGAAAGAAGTAGGTCAGTTGATCTGATGTAAATGGATACTCGTCTGTTATTTTCTGGTTTAAACAAGGAATCGGCAGACGGGTATATTATGTCCTATAGCGGGTATATATGTAGATGAAATATTGTGTACATTCTGTTTTAAAGTTTTAATTTGACTATTGCTAATAAATATGAAGCAAATCGTTCTGATTCTATTTTTATGTATTGTAGGCTGTTCCTTTGTATGGGGACAAGATGCGAATTATTATCGTAATCCCGATAGGATTTATCTGGATTCAAAAGATGGACACCAAGGTGCATTCCTTTGGAAAATGAAAAAAGCAGGAGATGTTACAGCCTGTGCGGAAGCCGTGTCGAAGCCCGGATATAAGACGGGTGACTGGATGCCGGCAATTGTTCCGGGTACTGTGCTAAATTCTCTCGTATATAACAAAGTGTATCCCGAACCTTATTATGGATTGAATAATAAACTGACGAGCAATATCATTCCGGATTTGTCTGTTGTCGGACGTGATTTTTATACTTATTGGTTTCGTACCGATTTCGTCGTTCCTGCTGATTATAAGGGGAAAGTCATTTGGTTACAGTTGGACGGGATCAATTATCGGGCGGAAGTCTGGGTAAACGGTCATTTGCTGAGTAATATTTCCGGCATGTTTATTCAGGATTATGTGGATATAACAGAGTTCGCCCGAGTAGGCGAAACGAACGCTTTGGCAGTAAAAGTCTATCCGGTCGATATGTCTGGAACCGTCAAACAAAAACAGTGGGGAGCTGTAGGAGAATTTCATAACGGTGGTGACGGGAATATAGGGCTGAACACGACGATGCTGATGTCTGTCGGTTGGGACTTTACTTTCTTGGACGGTATACGTGACCGGAATACCGGCATTTGGAAAAGCATATCGTTGTATGCTACTGACAAAGCTGCGATCCGCAATCCGTTTATTCGTTCTGAACTTGCCAAGCCTGGATATGATAAAGCCGAGGAGACTGTCTCTGTCGAGGTTATTAATCCGACGACGGGGTCGGTCAAATGTGTCGTTGCTGGTGAAATAACAGGTGAAAATATTCGTTTTTCAAAAGAGATAAGCCTTTTTTGTGGAGAAACTCGTGAAATAGTCTTTACGCCTGAAGAATTTCCGCAGTTGAAAATTGATAATCTTCGGTTGTGGTGGCCGTTGTTTAAAGGTAAACCGGATTTGTATGAATTGAAGATGACAGTTTCTGTTAAAGGGCAAGTTTCGGATTCGTTGAAGACTCGTTTTGGTATTCGCGAAATTACATCGGATCAGAATACACCAGACAAATCCCGTCAGTTTTATGTCAATGGCAAGAAGATCTTTATCCGGGGAACGAACTGGATACCGGAAGGAATGTTGCGGCATTCGGATGAACGTACTTATGCAGAATTGCGCTATACCAAACAATCCGGCGTTAATTTGGTGCGTATGTGGGGAGGCGGTATTGCAGAATCCGACTACTTTTTCCAATTGTGTGACGAAATGGGACTGTTGGTTTGGCAGGAATTTTGGTTGACAGGCGATACGAAACATCCACACGACCAGGCTCTTTATTTGGCAAATCTGGAATCGACGGTAAAACGTTTACGGAATCATCCTTCCCTGGCTTATTATGTTTCTTCTAATGAAAGTACGGAAGTGGTGGGTGCAAAAGATCTGATTATGAAATTGGATGGTACACGCGGTTATCAGATGCAATCGGAATGTGATGGTGTGCATGATTGCAGTCCCTACAAGCAAGTGAATCCGATGCAGCATTATGAGAATACGGCCTCGCCACGTGGAAGCCGTGTGGATGGTTTTAACCCAGAGTATGGAGCGCCAACGTTGCCGACCCTTGAAACTTTACGGGAGGTGATGGATGAGAAAGATTTATGGCCGATCAATAAAGAGGTCTGGGATTATCACGATGGGGGAGGCTTCCATTTAATGTCCACTATGTATAAAGATCTTGTCAATAATTACGGAACCTCGCAGTCGATAGAAGAGTTTGCTAAAAAAGGCCAGTTGGTAGGAGCAATGAATTCAAAGACAATTTGGGAGGTTTGGAATTATAATAAGCTGGACTATGGGGATCGCTATTGTTCAGGGTTATTATTCTGGTATCATAATTGTCCGGTACGCCAGGTATGTGCCCGTATGTGGGATTGGTCGTTGGAACCGACGGCTTCACTATATCATACTCAGAATGCATTGGAGCCTTTACATGCGCAGTTTGATTATTTGAAGAATATGGTTTCGGTATGTAATGATTATTATCGGTCTTTTAAAAATTACAAGGTCAAGGCTGATGTATATGATTTGAATAGCAAGAAGGTCTTTTCTTACTCTCAACGGATTGATATCGGTGAAGATGAGGTGCTGAATGATTTGTTTAAAATCGATTTTCCATCAGATATAACCCCTGTGCATTTTATCCGGCTTGGTTTGTCGGATGAAAAGGGAAAAGAAGTAGCGTCTACGTTCTATTGGCGTTCCAATGCCGCTTATGAAGGAAAGGAAATCTTAACAGGACCAACCTCTTCCGGTTTTGAATCTCTGAATGATATGCCAACGGCCCGGCTTCAGACGAAGTACAAAACGAAAGAAGTTGATGGGCGGTATTATATTGAAGTTTCGTTGAAGAATACTTCTTCCCGGATTGCTTTCTTTACGCAACTTCAATTTCTGGATAAAGCGGGCAAGCCTGTTCGCCCTTCGTTCTATACGGATAATTTTTTCTCGTTGTTGCCAGGTGAAACGAAGCAGGTACTTATTGATACATCTGTGGATAAAGTTACAGAAGGCGAGTTTTCATTAACTGTCGGCGGATGGAATGTACAGCAGAAAAAATATAAGTTGTAATAGTTCATATTATACTGAATTATAGGGTAAAGGCGGAATGTGAAGTGCGAGAATAAAGCACTTTTACATTTCGCCTTTGTTGTATTTATGGAAGGACCACTTTATAGTATTTTTGATAGTTGGCGGAATGTATTTGTAAAATGTACATTCCAGAGAGATTAGTGAACGGAACTACCAGCGAACCTTGTCGTATTCTTTTTTGAAACATGCAGTGTCCCATCATGTTAAAAACTTTGATATATCCTGCTTCCGGGATATTTTGCAGGTGCAGTTGGCCGTCTTTTATGAAAAAACGGAAATTCTCTGTATTGGGGAGCTCTATCTCTGTGCTTTGTTTGTCGGGATGGGGTTCGGTTATACTTTTACTCATAGGGAAGTTTGTCGGGATTATGTTTATTGCTTTTGTGGGTGTGCTGTTGGACGATATTTTCAACTCGGTCGGTGAGGATGCTTTTACAAAGAAGGCGGCGAAAGGAGGGAGGGCATAGTTGCTATTAAGGGAATAGGTTTTATAACCGTTTCCGTCATATACATAGATATTTCCATCCAAAGCCCTGTTTTTTTCGATTTGGGTTAATGGAAGTAGTGCGGGGAATGGATTGCCGCACAAATACCAGCCATGGTTTTCTTGATTGCCTGAAGAACTGTCGGAATTTAAAGGAATTGCAATTACTCCTATATTGGCAAAATTTTCGGGGATGTCGCCGGGTCGAGATGAAAAAGATAAAGTTCGGTTTGTCGTTTTCTCGTCTAATGCGATCAGGTAACCTTTGTTTTTTTCGAACAGGGGGACATTATCGGGACGGATGGGCACGACTTCCCAATTCCCGGCAGATTGGTTGGACGATGCCCGCTTGTCTCCGTTGTAGGATTGGACATAAAAATAGTTGCCTCCGTCGTTAGGCGTAGCATCCTTTTGTTCGAAGTGGAGGTCGATGCCAGGCGGATAAACGTCGAAAGGAAATGAGATAAAATACCATTTGCCGGGTTCTTCAAAAGTTTTATGGAAGGTGATACGGCCGGAAAGAAGTATCATCCCTCCTGAATGGAGAGAGGCTTTGTTTTCGTATAGGTCCAAATTCTGTAGGATAAACAGGCTGCCAGGATTGATCTCCAGTGATCCGGAATGAATGGCGATATCTTTGCAATACGTATCTGTTGTTATATTTACATTCCCTTTTATGAGCGCATTCCTGTGGCGGAGTGGAGGAAGATGCGACCAAAGGGTTGTGTCGTTCCAGTTTCCGATACCAGAGAATAGAGAATATGAAGGGATGTCGCCATAAGCAAAAACGCTATCGGTCATATAATATCCATTCTGTGTATTGACTTTTTTGTTTGTCGTTATAGCAAAAGAGCTTGGATTGCTTCCGATTGTAAGATATCTGTAACCCATGTAATCTTTACCTTGTTCAGGAGTGTTTCCTGTTATGACTTCATCGGAATTATTACGGTGAACGTTAAATAATAACAACTCACCGGGTTCTAGTTTGAGTCCGGCAATATGTGATACGATTTTTACATTTGTATAATTATTAAGCGAGAAGGGGGAAAAAATGATTCCGGAACCGACAGGTATCTTTATCGTATGTTTCTCTTGGATAAGAGAAGAATTTACAGTTAACGTATATCCCCAATTATCCCATTCTGAATCCCCGAATGTCTGCAATCTGAGCGTATCCGAAATAAGCCTATTTTCATCGCTACCGACAAAACTTTCCCATGAGGATGGATTGGAAACTTGTGCCTGGAGCGGATAAGCTGCACCGAAGAATAAAATCTTTACAAGTACATACTGAACAAAGTGTATGACTTCCTTTTTCATAGTTAATACTATTTTGGTTTGATATTATGGGTACAAATATACATAAATAATTGAATTTACTATCTTTGCCGTATGAAAGAATTTATTATATCTGAAGCACAGACAGAAAAGGCTGTTCTCGTAGGACTGATTACTCCTGAACAGAATGAGCAGAAAGTGAAGGAATACCTGGATGAATTGGCCTTTTTGGCCGATACGGCAGGTGTCGAAGCTGTGAAACGTTTTTATCAGAAACTGGATTATCCGAACTCCGTGACCTTTGTCGGTTCCGGCAAGTTGCAGGAGATAAAGGAATATGTGGTGGAAAACGAGATCGGGTTGGTGATATTCGATGACGAACTTTCCGCCAAGCAATTGCGTAATATCGAGAAAGAGTTGCAGGTAAAGATTCTGGACCGTACGAATCTGATCCTGGATATCTTCGCCCGTCGTGCACAGACTGCTCATGCGAAGACACAGGTGGAATTGGCGCAATATAAATATATGTTGCCCCGCCTGACTCGTTTGTGGACACACTTGGAGCGTCAGCGTGGCGGTGTCGGCATGCGTGGACCGGGTGAAACTCAGTTGGAAACGGATAAGCGTATCATCCTGGATAAGATATCCAAGCTGAAACGGGACCTGGTCGAGATCGATAAGCAAAAAAGCGTGCAGCGGAAGAACCGCGGAAAGATGGTCCGCGTGGCACTGGTCGGTTATACCAATGTCGGAAAGTCCACATTGATGAACCTGCTTAGTAAGAGCGAAGTGTTTGCCGAGAACAAACTGTTCGCGACACTCGATACGACTGTCCGAAAGGTGATTGTCGACAATCTGCCTTTCCTGCTGTCCGACACGGTCGGCTTTATCCGTAAGTTGCCGACCGAACTGGTCGAATCTTTTAAATCGACTTTGGATGAGGTGCGTGAAGCGGACTTGTTGGTGCATGTCGTCGATATTTCTCATCCGACGTTTGAAGAACAGATCGAGGTGGTGAACCGTACCTTATCGGAAATCGACAAGACGGAGAAACCGATGATTATGGTGTTCAATAAGATCGATGCTTTCACTTTTGTCCCGAAGGATGAAGATGACCTGACTCCGCGTACACGTGAGAATATCGATTTGGACGAATTGAAACGCACTTGGATGAATAAGATGCAGGATAATTGTATCTTTATCTCAGCCAAGGAACGGACGAATATAGATGCACTCAAAGCCTTGCTGTACGAGCGGGTGAAACAGATTCATATTACTCGTTTCCCTTATAACGATTTTCTTTTCCAACAATATGATGAAGAATGAGTGAAGGATATTTAAGGCATCTGCTATCGGAAGAAATTGCAGATTTGGAGAAGAACGGCTGTACGGCCGATAATTGGGAAAACATAAAGGTCGCCAGCCCTTTTCATGCCGAACACGTTTGTAATGTTCATTTTTCAGGGAATGTGGCATTGGGCCTTTTTGAAAAGGAATTTACTCTTCCGGGAGGGGTGAAGAAACATAGCGGTATCCGGAATGCAACTTTGCATAATTGTGAGATCGGCGATAATACGCTGATTGAAAACGTGCACAATTATATTTCCAATTATTTCATAGGCGATGATTGTTTCATACAGAACGTGAACGTGATGTATGTAGAAGGAAGGTCCTCTTTCGGGAACAATGTCGAAGTGTCCGTACTGAATGAAACGGGAGGCCGTGAAGTACCCATTTATAATGGCTTGTCTGCATCATTGGCCTATCTGATAGCTTTATATCGTCATCGGCCGGCTTTAATACTGCGTTTGCAGGCGATGA
The DNA here is from genome assembly GCF_019041495.1 of Parabacteroides sp. MSK.9.14. Classification (NCBI taxonomy): domain Bacteria; kingdom Pseudomonadati; phylum Bacteroidota; class Bacteroidia; order Bacteroidales; family Tannerellaceae; genus Parabacteroides; species Parabacteroides sp. MSK.9.14. The sequence continues at coordinate 111,121 of NZ_JAHPXO010000002.1, read as the reverse complement.
TTGCCGATTTTGCCGAACGGCAGACTGGCAACTATGGTTTTATCGGCAACCATGTGAAAATAATCAATACAGGGACTGTGCGCAATACTGTGATTGCCGATTATGCAACGGTCGAAAACTGTACCCGTCTCGATAACGGTACGGTCAATAGCAATGTGAATGCTCCGGTGTATATTGGCGACAGCGTTATCGCGGAGGATTTTATCATTTCTTCGGGGGCTGTGGTTGCCGATGCCGCCAAGATTATCCGTTGTTTTATCGGGCAGGCGTGCCATGTGACGCATAACTTCTCTGCGCATGATTCACTTCTGTTCAGCAACTGCGCTTTTGAGAACGGAGAGGCTTGTGCTATCTTTGCAGGACCTTTTACTGTGTCGATGCATAAGAGCAGCCTGCTGATTGCCGGCATGTATTCGTTTCTGAACGCCGGAAGCGGCTCGAACCAAAGTAACCATATGTATAAGCTGGGCCCCATCCACCAGGGTATTGTGGAGAGAGGTTCCAAGACGACCAGTGACTCCTATATCCTGTGGCCTGCGCGTGTCGGGGCTTTCTCTCTGGTAATGGGGCGCCATCACCATCATAGCGATACGTCGGACATGCCTTTTTCTTATCTGATAGAGAAAGACGATGAGACTTACTTGGTTCCCGGTGTAAACCTGCGTAGCGTCGGTACGATCCGCGATGCGCAGAAATGGCCGAAGCGTGATAAGCGTACCGACCAGCAACGGCTGGATATGATCAACTACAACTTGCTAAGTCCGTATACCATCTACAAGATGATGAAAGCTGTCGGAATCTTGAAGAACCTGCAAGAGTTGGTGGGTGAGACATCCGAAGTCTATTATTATCAAAATACTCGTATCAAAGGTTCCTCTTTGCGTACGGCCCTCGATCTTTATGGTATGGCAATCAATAAATTCTTGGGGAACTCCTTGATCAAGCGCCTGGAAGGAACGGATTTCCGTTCTATGGAAGAAGTCTGGTCACAGTTGAAACCGACTTCTTCAGCTGGTCGTGGGGAATGGCTGGATCTTTCCGGGTTGATCCTTCCTCGTGAAGAATTGGACAGGTTGATCGAGAAAGTTGAAGAAGGCGAGATAACTTCGCTTGAGGCGATAGAAGAGTTCTTTGCAGCCATGCATTCCAATTATTATGATATGGAATGGACATGGGCGTATGATATGCTGGAAGAGTATTACGGTGTGAACCTATCATCAATATCGGCAGCACAGATCGTCGATCTTGTCCGCCGCTGGCAGGACTCGGTGATCGGATTGGATAACCTGCTTTATAAAGATGCGAAGAAAGAATTCTCCCTTACTTTCATGACCGGTTTCGGTGTGGATGGTTCGGATAAAGAGAAGCAGGAAGATTTCGAAGGTGTGCGCGGTGCATTCGAGAGCAATCCCTTTGTCACGGCAGTCAAAGAGCATATTGTTGTCAAAAAGGCTTTGGGTGATGAGCTGATCGAACGCATGGAACGGCTGTTCTAATCCCGCGGCTTGCTACGTGGATGATGTTCCAGTATCTCTTTCCGCAGGAACTGGCGGTCGATATGCGTATAGATTTCGGTGGTGGTAATCTTTTCATGTCCCAGCATCTCCTGGATAGCAAGCAAGTTGGCTCCCCCTTCCAACAGGTGGGTGGCGAAGGAATGGCGGAACGTATGCGGGCTCACGTTCTTTTTGATACCGGCCATTTCTGTTTGCTGCTTGATGATATGAAAAACCATGATCCGCGACAGAGCCGTTCCTCGCCGGCTCAGGAACAGGATGTCTTCGAATCCCTTTTTCACCGCGACATGGTTGCGGTCATACAGGTAGTTCTTGATCTCCTTGATAGCTGTTTCCGAGATGGGGACCAGGCGTTGCTTGCTCCCTTTCCCTTCCACCTTGATGAATCCTTCGTCGAAATAAACATCCGTGAAGCGTAGTGAAACCAACTCTGACACGCGCAGTCCGCAGCTATACAAGACTTCGAGCATCGCCCGGTTCCGTTGCCCCTCCGGCAATGTCAGGTCGATCGTGTCCAGGATGCTGTTAATCTCGTTGACAGTTAGGACTTCAGGAAGTTTCAGTCCGATCTTGGGCGATTCTAACAATTCGGTCGGATCAGTTGTTATATAATCGTCCAGGAACAGGAACCGGTAGAAAGATTTGATCCCTGAAATGATCCTTGCCTGTGAACGTGGGTGGATGCCGATATCATGTAGGCGGGCAACAAACTGTTGCAGGTCGTCATATGTGACATCCGCATACTTCTTGCCTTCGCTTTCGACGAAGTTTGTCAGTTTGTCGAGATCCGTCAGGTAAGCGTCTATAGAGTTGGCCGAAAGCGCTTTTTCCAGACGGAGGTATGTTTTGTATCGTTCTATTTTGTCATTCTCTCGGTGCATGAAACGAATTGTGATTTATGAATTATGATTTATGATTTACGGGGAAGTATGAGGAGCTGAAGGTTCGTCCGGTAAAATCTGCTTATGTAATGGATTTTACCCTAATGACTTAGCACCAATTCATAATTCATAAATTATAAATCATAAATCTTTACTATCTTTGCCGGATATTTCCTGTCCGTAAAAGACAGGGCAAAGGTAATAAATTACGGCAAAATGAAGAAAATTCAGATTATCAACGGCCCCAATCTTAATCTGTTAGGCAAGCGTGAACCGACAGTGTACGGAAATGCTTCGTTTGAAGGCTATCTGAGTGAGTTGCGTGCCAAGTATCCACAATGTGAGATTGCTTATTTTCAGAGTAACGTGGAAGGTGAGATGATAAACAAGATCCATGAAGTCGGCTTCGATTACGACGGTATCATTATGAATGCAGGCGCTTATACGCATACATCCATTGCCCTCCACGATGCAATAAAAGCTGTAACGACTCCGGTTGTGGAGGTACATATTTCAAACGTACACGCCCGTGAATCTTTCCGTCATGTGTCCATGATTTCAGCCGCTTGCAAGGGGGTGATCTTAGGGTTCGGGCTGGATTCGTACCGTTTGGCGGTGGAAGCGGTGCTTCAATTGGCAATGGATAATTGACAATTAGGAAGAGATAGAAATTTGTTTAGGTAAAAAGAAGTTTAATAAAGGTTTGGCTCTTGGAGTTGAGGATTGGCTGTTTTTAAAATTGTCAATTGTCAATTGTCAATTGTCAATTTTAAAAAAGGGTTATATGTTAAAGCATACGAAGATTGTTGCTACAGTTTCCGACCAGCGTTGTGAGGTCGAGTTTATCGACGCGTTATACAAGGCTGGAATGAATGTCGTGCGCCTCAATACGGCTCACATGGCGGAAGAAGGTTTGACCAGAGTCGTTAATAATGTCCGTACGGTTTCCAACCGTATCGGAATTTTGATGGATACTAAAGGGCCCGAAGTGCGTACGACTGCTGCGCAGGCTCCCATCGAGTTCAAGACCGGGGAAATGGTTAAGATCGTGGGAAACCCGGAAGGGGAGACTTCGCATGATTGTATTTGTGTCTCATACCGGAATTTTGTCAATGACCTGACCGTCGGCAGCGATATCCTGATCGATGACGGGGATTTGGAACTGAAAGTAATCGATAAGAAAGACGATTTTCTGGTTTGCGAAGTGGAGAACGACGCGACCTTGGGAAGCCGTAAGAGCGTGAACGTGCCGGGTGTACGTATCAATCTGCCTTCCTTGACAGAGAAAGACCGTAAAAATATCCTGTGGGCAATTGAAAACGATCTGGATTTTATTGCTCACTCATTTGTCCGAAACAAGCAGGATGTAATGGATATCCAGCGCATTCTGGACGAACATAACAGCCCGATCAAGATCATTGCGAAGATCGAAAACCAAGAGGGTGTCGACAACATCGACGAGATCCTCGAAGTTGCCTACGGTATCATGATTGCCCGTGGTGACCTGGGTATCGAAGTACCAGCCGAAAAGATTCCGGGTATCCAGCGTGTGTTGATCCGTAAATGCGTGGAAGTAAAGAAACCGGTTATCGTGGCTACCCAAATGCTTCACTCCATGATCAGCAACCCGCGTCCTACGCGTGCCGAAGTGACGGATATCGCCAATGCGATCTATTACCGCACGGATGCCTTGATGTTGAGCGGTGAAACAGCCTACGGAAAATACCCTGTCGAAGCTGTCCAGACGATGACGAAGGTAGCCCGTGAGGCAGAAAAGACGAAACTTGCAGCCAATGATATCCGTGTCCCTATCGAGGGTAATGACTTGGATGTTACGTCTTTCCTTGCAAAGCAGGCTGTGAAATCATCTTCCAAACTGCATGTAAAAGCTATTATTACAGATAGCTATACCGGCCGTACGGCTCGTTACCTGGCTGCATTCCGCGGTACTTCCACCGTGTTCTCGATCTGCTACAATCCCCGTGTCATGCGTATGCTGTCCCTTTCTTACGGTGTCTGGGCTGTTCACCAGCCTTATAACGACAGTCGCCGCGGCTATTTCTATGATGCGCTGAACGAGCTGATCAAAAGCGGACGCATCACCCGTAACGACATGGTGGCTTACCTGAGCGGCAGTTTCGGTGAAGGTGGCGGTACGAGCTTCCTTGAAATTAATAATGTAGGGAAGGTATTGGACGCCGGAAGTAATTATCAGTTGCCGACGTTTAAGGAATAAACAAAGATTTATGGTTTATGATTTATGATTAATATCCCAGCAAGCAAATCATAAATCATAAATCATAAATCATAAATCATGAAGATGACAATAGACGAATATATCCTTTCTCATAGTGACGAAGAAGGTGCACTGCTCTCGGCCCTGAACCGGGATGCGAATGTGAACCTGCTTCGTCCGCGAATGCTGTCGGGGCATCTGCAAGGGCGGATATTGAAGATGTTTTGCCGGATGCTTCGTCCCCGCCGTGTGCTTGAGATCGGTACTTATACAGGATATGCTACTCTTTGTATGGCGGAAGGGCTGGAAGAAGGGGCTTTGATCCATACGCTTGAGATCAACGACGAAATGGAAGACTTCATCATGAAATACCTGAAACAGTCGCCCCATCAGGATAAGATACGGGTGCATTTCGGCGATGCCCTCGATATTATCCCGGCGCTCGGTGAAACCTTCGACCTTGTTTTTATCGATGCCGACAAGCGGTTGTATTCGGAATACTTCGACCTTGTTTTCCCGATGGTGCGTGCCGGCGGCTTGATTCTTGCCGACAACACGTTGTGGGACGGTCATGTGGTGGAGGAGCATCCTAAGGATAAACAAACACTCGGTATTCTTAGTTTTAATGATAAAATCAAAGAAGACCCGCGTATTGAAAAAGTTATCTTACCTTTGCGTGACGGCCTCACGATGATCTGGAAAAAATAAAAAAGCAAGAAATTATGGAAAGTACAAGATTAAGTAAAATAGAGCGTCTCCTGCAAAAGGAGTTGAGTGATATCTTTCAGAAACAGACACAGGCTATGCATGGTATCCTGATCTCTGTCAGTGTGGTACGTGTAAGCCCCGATTTGAGTGTGGCACGTGCTTACCTGAGTATCTTCCCGTCCGACAAGTCGAAGGAAATGCTTGAGAATATCCGGGCGAATACGAAAGCCATCCGCTTTGATCTCGGACAGCGCATCCGGAAACAGGTCCGCAAGATTCCTGAACTGACATTCTTTATCGACGATTCCCTGGATTATATCGAAAATATTGATAATCTGTTGAAAAAGTAAAAGAATACCGCGTTGAACTTCCCGTTTTATATAGCCCGGCGTTACCTTTTCTCGAAGAAATCCCACAATGCCATCAATATCATTTCGATGGTATCTGTTTGTGGAGTGGTTGTCGCTACAATGGCCCTGGTGTGTGCGCTGTCTGTATTGAACGGGTTTGTCGGGCTGGTTTCTTCCATGCTCGGCAATTTCGATCCGGAGCTGAAGATTCAGCCTGTACATGGAAAGGTGTTCGATCCGACTCTTCCGGCTGTCCGGGAAGTGAAGGAGTTGCCTGAGGTCGCTTTGTTTTGCGAAGTGCTCCAGGACAATGCGCAGGTCCGCTATCGGGATCGCCAGATTACCGCGACGGTCAAAGGTGTAGATGATACTTTCGGCCGTCTGACGCGGATAGACAGCATTTTAGTCGATAGCCGGGATGGTTCCTTTGTCCTGTCCGACGAAGTGGCCAATTACGCCAACTTGGGTGTCGGAACGGCTTTTTCTTTGGGGGTGCGCCCTAATTATGCCGATCCTTTGGAAATTTACGCTCCCAAGAGGAATGAAAAAGTCAATCTCGCCAACCCTGTCGCCTCCTTGAATTTGGAATATGCTTTTGTCGGCGGCGTATATGCCACTAACCAGCAGATGTATGACGAGAATTTCGTCCTGCTGCCTTTGCCGATGGTCCGCTCTTTGTTCGATTATGAAAAGGAAGTCTCGGCGATAGAGTTGTCATTGGTTCCCGGTGCAGACATCAATTCGGTCAAAAGCCGTATAAAATCACTCTTAGGCGATGATTTCTCGGTCAAGGACCGCTATGAACAGCAGGAAGCCTCTTTCCGGATGATGCAGGGGGAGAAGTGGATGATCTTTCTGATCCTGTGTTTCATTCTGATCCTGGCTCTGTTTAATGTGATCGGTTCGCTTTCCATGCTGATGATAGAAAAGAAAGAGGATGTCCGTACGTTGCAGAATATGGGTGCGGACGACCGTCTGATTCGTCGTATTTTCCTTTTCGAGGGTTGGATGATTTCCGGGCTCGGCGCTTTGATCGGTATCGTTATCGGATTGGCCCTTTGTTTGTTGCAACAGGAGTTGGGTATTATCAAATTAGGTCAGGCAGCCGGCTCCTTTATTATCGATGCCTATCCGGTCCGTGTCGAAGCCGGTGATATCCTTATTGTCTTTATAACCGTCCTTTCCATCGGCTTCCTTGCCGCCTGGTATCCTGTCCACTATCTGGGGAAGAAATGGCTTACCCGATAATCATTGAAAGATAAGATATTACAAAAAGATTGCGGTTCGTTGCCCGTTCATAAATAATATGTATATTTGTGGATGAACTAATAAAACAGTAACTATGAAAAAGGAAGGGTCGGATTTGAAAATCATGGAAGAGATGGAAAGAAAAAAGTTGCAGGACAGGTATATTCGCTTCGATTGGGCCATTAAGCGTCTGTTGCGCCAGAAGGCCAATTTCGATGTGCTCGACGGTTTCCTGACCGTCATGCTGAACGAAGAAATCAAGATCGTCGAAATCCTCGAAAGCGAAGGCAACCAGGAAAGTGCCGACGACAAGTTCAACCGCGTCGACATCAAAGCTTTGAACAGTAAAGGCGAAATCATCCTCGTTGAAATCCAGAACACACGCGAACTGCATTATTTGGAACGCATCCTCTACGGCGTAGCCAAAGCCATCACCGAACATATCTCGATTGGCGAAGGGTATGGGAAAATCAAGAAAGTCTACTCCATCAGCATCCTTTATTTCGATATTGGTATTGGGACAGACTATATCTATCACGGCCAAAATCATTTCGTCGGTGTACATACGGGTGACCATCTGCGTGTCAACACGCGTGAACGTGATGTGATCGTCTCGCATCTTCCCGCTGAAATCTTCCCCGAATATATCCTGGTCCGTGTAAACGAGTTCGACAAAGTGGCACTCACCCCTTTGGACGAATGGATCGAATACCTGAAAGACGGCACGATCCGTCCCGATACGACTGCACCGGGTCTGAAGGAAGCCCGCGAGAAGTTGAAATACTACTCCATGTCCCCTCAGGAACGCCTTATCTACGACCGCCATCTCGACGCCATCATGATCCAGAACGATGTGATCGACACGGCCAAATTAGAAGGGAGAATAGAGGGAAAAGCGGAAGGCCTTGCCGAAGGCATGCGTCAAGTCGCTTCGAGGATGAAAGATACGGGTGTAGACGTTGCTACCATAGTAAAGTGTACCGGTTTAAGCGAAGAAATAGTTTTGTCTTTGTAAGGAGTGTTCATTTCTCAATCTCTCATTATTTGTACGCAGAAGGCTCGGTTCTGAGAACTGAACCAAACTGCCTTCACCAGAGATCAAGTCGGCTCCGGAAGGTTCTATTTAAGTGACAATCGCCATGCTACTGTTGTCAAACAGCCTGCTCATAGACCTTTTGCCTTTAGTCGAAAACCTTTTCGCCCTTGGTCAAAAGCCCTTTCGACACTGGTCAAAAACCTTTTCGACTAAGGGCGAAAAGGTAAGGAGTGGTAGTAATAGTTGTTAATGCCTGTGTATTTGTTGATTAATTGATATTGTAGCCTCCTTGTTTTTTACTTAAATGTGTGGATGTGAAACCGGGGAGGCATGGCCAACCCAAATCAGGACGAGACAGGGTGAAGGCAAATTTTTGAGGTGAAGGCAGTCCGGATGTCTGTCTTCACCTTTGTGTGAGGATTGGTGACATAATATACAGGAATGACAGTTGTTTCCGTTATATCATGTAGAGATCGATTTTGTTTATATATTTAATGTACGCATGTACATTAATTTCAGATATGTAGGGCTTTGGGGTAGTTCCTCTATAAATATCAGAGTTTGTCTCGTAAATAAGCATTTTCGTACAGGATAGCTTATCTTGTTGATAAGAAAGAATATAGAAAAGGAAAAAATATTAAGGAAAAGGATTGTCGGTTTAAAAGTTATGCGTATTTTTGCCAAGAGAAAATCGTACGCAATGGTATTTGATTATAAGATTTAGAAGACGTACGTGTTATTTGATTGATTTATTTACACTTTAGTATTAATATTAAATTATTTGATTATGAACAAAAAGTTTTCTACTCTTTTGGCAGGGGTTGCATTGTTAGGTGCGATGTCTGCTAATGCAGGGAATCCTGTAACATCTTTGCAGAAAACGGGTAATGGCTTGTATCAATTGAAAGCTGCTGGTGGAGTGTTAGCGATGACTCCGGAAGGTGCTTTGAAATTGGAAGCAACTACTGAATCTGCAAATTTAGCAAGTACATTGTGGTGTGTTGAAGTAACTGAAGAAGGTTACGGTAAAGCTCCTATCTTTGATTTTACAAACAAAGCTACCGGTCAGCGTCTGGATATCCAGTATGCTGGTACTCTGTTGGAAGGTTTGGCTGAAAAAACGCCTTCTTATACGGACGTAGAAACGGCAAATGATTCTACTCGTGTCGGTGGTGAAATCTCTGGTTGGGCATACTTGAACCAGTATACATCTATTCCGGCTGCAGAACAAAAAGGTAAGACATTGTATTCTTATTTTAAAGCTGACTCTGTAATCGGTTTGGTTGCTGACGGAACAAATATTCAAGTGAAGAAGTTAGGTGCAGCTGATGCTTATAAAGATGCAGCTGCTGGTTCTGAATTAACGACGTTTATTCTTCAAGAAGCCGATATGATTCGTTTGCAGGCTCCTGAAATCAATACAATTTTGGGGTTGCAAGCTGCGGATAAGGGGGTTGCTTTGACATTTACACCGGATGAACAGGGCGAAAAGGTTGCTGTCGCCAACCCGTTCAATGGAAAGAATGCTGGCAAATTCTTGGCTGAAGCTATTTCTGGTGATAATGATTATGTATTTGTGTTGACGGCAGATAGTTCTTATCTGCGTGTTGATACTGCTATCGTTAACGAAAGCGGTGAGAGATTCCGTGCATTTAAGTGGTCTGATCTGAGCTATGCTAAACGTCAGGCAAGTACTGCTGCTACAAAGCCGACTTCTGCTGCAGACTCTATTTCCAAAGTAACAGGTCTTTCAGATCAGTATAAGTTCGCATTCTCTTACTATCCTTCAAAAGATAGCTTGGTAATTCAGGTTAAATCTGCAATGGATTATGATCCGAAAACTGCTACTAATGGTTCTGATTGGGTTGCTGATGCTGCTGCAACTGTGCTTCCTACAGCTGCTGGAGTGAAAGGTGAGAACAACTTTGTAACTGTTCAGGATTTGATCAAAGATAAAGTACGTATTGTAACTATCTATGACAAGAAGGAAACTGATATTTCTTTGGGTTATAAAGGTTGTGAAGCCGTTTACAACGGTCGTACTTCTGTTGAGGATGGTTTGTATTTCATCATGAATCAGAAGGGGCAATATTTGGCTTCTCCGATCCATGTAAATGGTGGCGAAGCTACTTGGGTAACAGTAAAGGCTGACGAACAGTTGACAGCTCATATGCCGGCTTATCAGTGGGTTGTGTTGAAAAAGAACACGGCTGATAAGGTAAAGGCTTATTCTCCTGTTACTATCACAAACCGTGAGTTCGCAACCGAATTGTCTGCTACAGCTCAACTGATGTTGAATGAAGGTGCTAAATATATGTATACTTCTGCTGCTACTGATATTGATATCAAGGCAACGGACTCTTTGATCTTTGTACAAGTAAAAGATGCCGAAGGTGTTAAGGGTAATGCAGCTTTGATCGCTGAAGCTTATCAGGATTCACTGTTAGGTTATAAGAATATCCCGGACGCTAAGTTCTTATTGGATGAATATACATTCAAATATCTGCATCCGTATGCAACAGGCGAAAACAGCAAGTATTTAGCTAAGGGTGCTGGTAAAGATTCTTTGCTGAATGTATTGAACGGTAAAGATGCATTCCGTCTGATTGAAGACGAAATTGCTGATTATGGTTATACAGTAACGGCGGATGTTGCAAAACGTGTTGGCATCAAACAGTTGCGTAGAACAGAATATGCAATCTCATTGAAAGATGCTTATATGGACGAAGCTAAGGAAGACAAGTATGCAATGTCAGCTTACGCTGATCCTATCGATTATTTCTTCTTGAAAGAAAATAACCATTATGAAGGTGAATGCTATTATGCAATTGTGAAGGCTAATAGTGATACAATTTCAAATGTTAAAGCTGGTGTAACGGATGATATTCTGGATGCAACAGTTAAGGTACAACCACTGGGAGAAACCAGAACTTCTGCATTTGCAATCAATCCTGATAAGACTCCGTTGTATCGTCGTTTCAATAATGCAAATCTTGGTGAAGCTGATGGCCGTGATACTTTGAGATTCTATGAAAACGTACGTCATGAATATCTGATGGACGAAAATAATAAGGAAGGTGGCTTGACAGACGAATTCGTTAACTATGTTGGTATGTGGACCGCAGACAAAGCAACAGGCTTGGCATTCCAGATTGATACAACTTGGGTAGTTCGTGGACGTGGCTATATCAAACCTCAGTACCTGATTTCTGTTGCTCATAATGATTTTGCAGGTATCGAAGGAACTCCTTGTACTGAAGATGGTCCGCATATTACACCTGACGGACAGATTACAGACGATCCTATGGCTTGTAAGCATGCTCATCCGGCTATCCCAGGATTCGAAAGAGCTAAATATATGGTAAGCTTCCAGGATTCTGTTGCAGTTTATGGTCAAGACAAACCGTATGCAGACGTAGCTGGTGGTTATACTCGCGTTGGTTTCGTTGAAGGTATCCGTGTTGCTGATACATTGTGGATCTTGCCGGCTCAATATAGAAGCGTGGCTAACGACAAAGTAAACTTTGCAACTCTGCAAGCTTATAATGATTCTGTTGTGGCTAAGGGTCTGCCTGCTATCAAGAATCTGTTGACTGAAGATGTTCATAAGAACTACGTATGGTCATTCCGTTATGTACATCCTGAAAAGGCTAACAATGTAACAGAAGAAGGTCTTGAAAACTCATTCTTGTTCGAATCGAACATTTGGCCGAATTCTGCAACTACCGTTAATGAATCTATCGCTCCTACAGAAAAAGCTGCATGGCTGAAGATTCAGAATGGTTGTGTAGTTTTGACAGATGATAAATCTACATTCGCTAATGCTAAGACTGGTGGTGATGGTGCTTTGGTTTTCAATGTTGAGAATAAAGAAAACGATCAGTTGGCTACAGATAACGAAACTATTACAACATCAGAAGTAACAGTGATTGCTGGTAACGGAAACGTTCAGGTAGTTGGTGCTGAAGGCAAGAAAGTTGTTATCACTAACATCTTAGGCCAGACAGTTGCTAACACAGTTATCACTTCTGACAATGCTACAATCGCTGCTCCTCAGGGTGTAGTTGTAGTAGCTGTTGAAGGCGAAGAAGCTGTTAAGGCTATCGTTAAATAAGTTCGATGCATTTATTAATTAAATAAATCGATTGCTCCTCTTCTCGTGAGAAAAGAGGGCAGAAAACAAATAAGCCTTTCCGGTAGAAATATCGGAGAGGCTTTTTGTGCATATATACGAGTGGTATGATTGGGGGAATTTGAAGAAGTCGGAGCTGCTTATCTTCCGGAGAATGCGATATTTGAAAATAACCCTGTATAATCGTCCAAATACGCGATTCTGACAGGGTTTAGGGGTGTCAGAATGTGAATGTTTTTCTGACCTGTTGATAACTTTTTGTTACTTTTCCCATATATTTCTTGGCGGTTAAATTAGGAAATGTGTACTTTTACCCTCCAATAGGGTGATGTATGTGCAAATCAACCAACTACAGGCCCTTATTTTAAGGAAAAGTTTAACATGAAGTAGCGAAGAAATGGAAGAAAAAGAAGTCTGTTATCATGTGCCGGTAATGCTTCATGAAAGTTTGGAAGGACTGGACATTCAACCATCCGGAGTGTATGTCGATGTTACCTTCGGAGGTGGAGGGCATTCGCGTGAAATCTTGAACCGGCTGAATGACGAAGGGGAGCTTTATGGATTTGATCAAGATGCCGATGCGGAGAAAAACATTCCGGCGGATTCCCGTTTTGTATTTGTCCGCAGTAATTTTCGTTACTTATATAACTTCATGCGTTATCATGGTGTAGCGGGTGAGGTCGATGGGTTGTTGGCCGACTTGGGCGTTTCTTCCCATCATTTTGATGACAAGGATCGCGGGTTCTCTTTCCGTTTCGACGGAGCGTTGGATATGAGGATGAATACACGGGCAGGACAAACTGCTGCAGATATTGTTAATACATATACGGAAGAACAGTTGGCCGACCTGTTCTACCTTTACGGAGAATTGAAAGTGGCACGCAAGCTGGCTTCCGTCTTGGTGCGCAGCCGGGAAGCGAAGAAGATAGAAACGATCGCCGACTTTTTGGAAGTGATAAAGCCCTTTACGGGAAAAGATAAGGAGAAGAAATTCCTGGCTCAGGTATTTCAGGCCTTGCGTATCGAGGTGAATGATGAAATGCGTGCTTTGCGTGAGATGTTGCAACAGACGCTTCAGGTGTTGAAACCCGGCGGACGTCTGGTTGTCATCACCTACCATTCTTTGGAAGACAGGTTGGTGAAGAACTTCCTGAAGACGGGTAACTTTGAAGGAAAGGCGGAGCAGGACTTCTTTGGAAATATAAGATCTCCGTTTCGCCTGGTAAACAATAAGGTGATTGTTCCGTCGGACGAGGAGATCGAACGGAATCCCCGCTCCCGGAGTGCAAAGCTAAGGATTGCGGAGTTGGATAATAGAGTCTGATAACTTTCAACAGAAAAAGTATGGCAATGGAAACGAAACAGAAGAAAAAGAAGAAGGAGAATCGTTTTTCTTTTTTGTATATATTGGGGGGTGGGATCCTGAAAGAGGATTTCATTGTCAGGCATACGAAGATGATCGTGCTTGTTGTCGTACTGATATTCATATTTATCGGTAACCGATATGTCTGTATGCAGCGGTTGCGTGAAATCGACCGCTTACAACAGCAATTGCGCGATGTGCGGTTCGAGGCGCTGTCCATTTCTTCGGAATTGACAGGCAACAGCCGTCAGTCGCAGATTGAACTGTTGATAGAAGAACAGGGTATAGAATTGGAAGCGGCGAAGAATCCGCCGTATGAATTGTATAAGTAAAAGATGGCTGAAGAAGAGATCGGATCAAAAGAACAAGCTCCTAAGAGTAACCGGATTTTATTCTGTTACTTCTTTATCGTGCTGTTGCTCGGATTGGTAGCAATAGGCATCTTGGTGCGTGCCTTCGATACGGCTTTTGTGGAAAGGGAGACTTGGATGAAGGTGGCCGAGAGCCAGAAGCGTCCGAACCGCCTGATCTATCCCAGCCGTGGAAATATCTATTCTTCCGACGGCAAACTGATGGCGACCAGTGTGCCTTGCTTTTATCTGTATATCGATTTCAACGCAGATTGCTATACCCATCCGACCAAGAAGTGGAACAGCTTGGATACGCTTCTGAAAAGTAAACATAACGGGATCGACTCCCTTTCTTTTTACCTTTCCCGCAAATTGAAAGACAGGACGCCTGCCGGATATAAGAATTACCTGCTGAATGGTCTGAAGAAGAAAAGCCGCCAGTTCCCCGTTTGTGACGGTAAAGTTTCCTATTCCGACTTGAAGGAAATAAAGAAATTCCCGTTCTTCCGTTTGGGACGGTTCAAGAGCGGCTTCTACACGCGGGAGATGGTCGAACGGCAGAAGCCGTTCGGGACATTGGCCTCCCGTACGATCGGCGATACGTTCCGCGATATCGATCCTAAAACAGGGCTGACAAAGGGAAAGAACGGTCTGGAATTGCAATACGATACTTTGCTCCACGGCGTAGCCGGCCTGAATTCCGTACGCCGTCTCGGTGGAGGATGGACGAATGTCGTAGAGGTCGATCCGGTGGAAGGAATGGATATCCGCACGACGATCGACATCAATATCCAGGATATAGCCGAGAAGTCGTTGCTCGACATGCTGAAAAAGATCGACGCTGCATCGGGTACGGCTGTTGTCATGGAAGTCGCGACAGGCGAGGTGAAAGCCATTACCAACATGGGGCGTATTCGTGAAGGCGTCTACGGCGAGGATACCAACCATGCCGTGGCAGACGAAACGGAACCCGGTTCGACCTTTAAAGTCGCCTCCATCATGGTGGCGCTTGAAGATGGTGTCTGCCAGCCCGGCGATACGGTCGATGTCGGCAACGGTATCTATATGTATAAAGGAGCCCGTATGACGGATCATAATAACCATAAAGGCGGTTACGGCCGTATTTCGGTGGAACAGGCTATTTGGTATTCCTCCAATATCGGGGTGGCCAAGACGATCCTGAAAGGATATGAAAAGAATCCGACTAAGTATGTGGAAGGGCTTTACCGTATCGGTTTGAACGAAGACCTCCGTCTGGAAATCCCTGGAGCGGGCCGTGCTAAAATCCGCCGGCCGGATGACACTGTACGCTACTGGTCGAAGACTGCTCTGCCGTGGATGTCTTTCGGGTATGAGACTCAGATCCCGCCGATCTATACGCTTGCCTTCTATAATGCGATTGCCAACAACGGTAAGATGGTGCGTCCGATCTTTACGAAAGAAATCTTGCACAACGGCAAGACCGTGCAGAGCTTCTCTACCGAAGTGGTGCGGGAATCCATCTGCTCGGAACGTACGCTGAATATGATAAAGGATATGTTGTTAGGCGTAGTGGAAAAAGGAACCGGCAAGGCCGTCCATTCTGACTTTGTCCGTATTGCCGGTAAAACCGGTACGGCCCAGATCGCTTCGGGAGGTGTTTACCGCCAGGCTGGCCACCAGGTCGCCTTCTGCGGCTATTTCCCGGCCGACGAACCGAAATATTCCTGCATCGTCGTGATCCGTCAGCCGCGCAACGGCTATCCTTCGGGGGGCACGATGTCAGGCGGCGTAGTGAAGGCGATAGCCGAGAAGGTCTATGCCAGCCATATGTCATTCGATATCCGCGACATGGAAAAGGATTCATTGGCAGTGACGTTGCCGCAGCCGAAAGCCGGTGAACGGGGAGCGTTGGAATATGTTTTGGACAAACTCGATATAGAGGCCGATAACGACAGTATCGAAACCCAATGGGTGACGGCTAAGCGTGAGGACGGCAGGGAAGATGTGGAACTGAAAGATATCCCTATCCGCGAAGGATTGGTGCCGAATGTGATCGGCATGGGAGCGAAAGACGCCGTTTACCTGTTGGAAAGCGTTGGATTACGGGCTTCGTTGAATGGTATGGGGCGGGTATCTTCTCAATCCGTATCTCCCGGTTCACGGGTTTCGAAAGGACAAACCGTTTCATTAACATTAAAATAGGCTATGGAACTAAAAGAACTTATTCATCCGTTGGAAGTGCTTGAGGTCGTAGGAAACACCGACGTGGAGATCTCCGGTATTCAGTCTGATTCCCGTAAAGTGGAAAAAGGCTTTTTGTTTGTGGCGGTTCGGGGTACGACCGTAGATGGCCATGATTATATCCAAAGCGCGATCGGGAAAGGGGCTGCCGCAATCGTTTGCGAGGAAATTCCTGCTCTTTCGGATGAAGACATACAGGTATCCGAAAGCAAACCGGTTTTTATCCGGGTGAAAGATTCGGCGGATGCTTTAGGCAAATCACTTTCTGCCTGGTATGAGAATCCTTCGGACAATCTGATATTGGTTGGAGTGACCGGCACGAACGGAAAGACGACAATTGCGACACTCCTGTACGAGATGTTCCGGAAGATGGGGCATAAAGTAGGATTACTCTCTACCGTTTGCAATTATATCGATGGCGAAGCAATCCCGACTGATCATACGACGCCTGACCCTGTCACCCTTCATAATCTGATGGCTCGGATGGTGGAAGCCGGTTGCGAGTATGCTTTTATGGAAGTCAGTTCGCATTCGATCGACCAAAAGCGTATCAGCGGCCTGTCGTTCAACGGAGGTATCTTTACCAATCTGACGCGTGATCACTTGGATTATCATAAGACAGTCGAGAATTACTTGAAAGCCAAGAAGAAATTCTTCGATGATCTGCCTGCTTCGGCTTTCGCACTTACGAATGCGGACGACAAAGCCGGTCTTGTCATGTTGCAGAATACGGCTGCCAGGAAGCTGACCTATTCGCTCCGCACATTGGCCGATTTCAAAGGAAAGATATTGGAATCCCATTTCGAAGGGACTGAAATGCTGGTTAACGGGCGTGAGGTGATGACACGCTTTGTCGGCCGTTTCAATGCCTATAACCTGTTGGCTGTGTATGGAGCTGCCGTTTCGTTAGGCAAAGATCCGGAAGAAGTGTTGGTGGTGTTGAGCGATCTGCATTCGGTTTCCGGTCGTTTCCAGACGATCCAGTCTCCGTTGGGATATACGGCAATCGTGGACTATGCCCATACGCCTGACGCATTGACGAACGTGCTCAACAGCATCCATGAGGTGTTGAACGGCAACGGCCGTGTGATCACGGTCGTTGGCTGTGGCGGCAACCGCGACAAGGGAAAGCGCCCGATCATGGCGAAGGAGGCAGCCAAGTTGAGCGATCAGCTGATCCTGACCTCCGACAATCCCCGTTTCGAGGAACCGGATGAGATCATTAAAGATATGGTTGCCGGCCTGAATGCTGCCGATATGGAACATACGCTCTGCATTACGGACCGTGCGCAGGCGATCAAAACAGCCACTATGCTCGCCAGGAAAGGTGACGTGATCCTGGTTGCAGGCAAGGGCCATGAAGATTACCAGGAAGTAAAAGGCGTGAAGCATCATTTTGATGACCGGGAACAGTTAAAAGAAATATTTAAGAGTTGAAAGGTGGAAGGTGAAAGTTATATTCAGCAGTATTTAACTTTCAACTCTCAACTTTCAACTGAAAAACGAAGTTTTTTATGTTGTATTATTTGTTTAATTATTTGGATCAGCTCGATTTTCCGGGGGCCGGTATGTTCAAGTATGTATCATTCCGTTCCGCCCAGGCATTGATCCTGTCCTTGTTCATCTCGACGGCTATCGGACGCCGTATCATCGACAAGCTGCAAATGTTGCAGATCGGCGAGACGGTGCGTAACCTCGGCCTGGAAGGGCAGATGAGTAAGAAAGGGACGCCGACGATGGGAGGTATCATCATTATCATTGCGATTGTGGTGCCGACCTTGCTTTGTGCGAAGCTGACCAATATCTATGTGATCCTGATGCTGGTGACGACCATCTGGTTAGGGGCGTTGGGATTTGCCGACGACTATATCAAGGTGTTCCGGAAGAACAAGGAAGGCATGCATGGCAAGTTCAAGATTATCGGACAGATCGGTCTGGGGTTGATCGTCGGCCTGGTGCTTTTTATGAGTCCGGATGTGGTGATCAAGGAGAATATGGAAGTGCGGCATGACAATGTGATCGAGGAAGTCCGCTACCATGCAGTTGAAAAGAAGTCGACCAAGACGACGATCCCGTTTGTGAAGAACAACAATTTCGATTATGCGCAGTTGGTCAACTGGGCAGGCGAATATAAGGAAGAGGCAGCCTGGCTGGTCTTCGTCCTGATGGTGATCTTCGTGGTAACGGCCGTGTCGAACGGGGCGAACCTGACGGACGGTTTGGATGGTCTGGCGGCGGGAAGCTCGGCGATTATCGGGGTGGCACTCGGAATACTTGCGTATATGTCGTCGCACTTCGAGTTCGCCTCTTTCCTGAATATCATGTTCATCCCCGGAGCGGAAGAACTGGTGGTGTTTGCGGCTGCCTTTATCGGGGCAACGGTCGGATTCTTGTGGTACAATGCTTATCCGGCACAAGTGTTTATGGGGGATACGGGTAGCTTGACGTTAGGCGGTATCATCGCTGTATTCGCAATCATTATTCGGAAGGAATTACTGATCCCGATCTTGTGCGGCATCTTCCTGGTGGAGAATCTCTCCGTCCTTATGCAGACGTTCTATTTCAAATATACGAAGAAGAAATACGGTGAGGGACGGCGCATTTTCAAGATGGCTCCCCTTCATCACCATTTCCAGAAGCCCGGTAATGCGGGAATACAGGCTTTGATACAGAAACCTTTTAACGTGGTGCCCGAATCGAAGATCGTGGTCCGGTTTTGGTTGATCGGTATCATCCTGGCAGTTATAACGATTGTGACGTTAAAGATGAGGTAAAGTGATTTATGATTTATAATTTGTGATTTATTATCGACGCATAAATCATAAATCATAAATCATAAATGAATAAAGAAATCATAAATCAAATGAAGAAAAGGATTGTTATCTTAGGGGCCGGTGAAAGTGGCGCAGGTGCCGCCGTGCTGGCAAAGGCGAAAGGATTCGATGTGTTCGTTTCCGATTTCTCGTCCATCAAACCCAAGTATAAGGATATGCTGGATGCCCACGGTATCTGTTGGGAAGAGGGCCGGCATACCGAAGCCGACATCCTGAATGCCGACGAGATTATCAAGAGTCCGGGGATTCCCGACAAGGCTCCTATCATAAAGAAACTGAAGGAGAAAGGTACGCCTATCATCTCCGAGATAGAATTTGCCGGACGGTACACGGATGCCAAGATGATCTGTATCACCGGAAGCAATGGCAAGACGACGACGACCATGCTGACTTACCACATCCTCCGACAGGCGGGAGTGGATGCTGGGCTTGCCGGGAACGTCGGGAACAGCCTTGCCCTCCAGGTGGCTGAAGATCCTCACGCCGTCTACGTGATCGAACTGAGTAGTTTCCAGCTCGACAACATGTACGACTTCAAGGCGGACATCGCCATCTTGCTGAATATAACGCCTGACCATCTGGATCGTTATAACTACGAGATGCAGAACTATGTGGATGCCAAATTCCGCATTATCCGGAACCAGACGGCTGAAGATGCTTTCATATTCTGGAACGACGATCCCATTATTGCCCGCGAAATCGCCAAACGCCATCCGCAGGCAACTCTCTACCCGTTCGCCGAAACTCACGAAGCCGGCGTAAAGGGCTATACGGAAGACAAAAAGATAATAATTGAAACCTCAAACGGAACGTTTACAATGGAAGAAGATTTATTGGCATTATCGGGAACGCATAATCTGTATAATTCGCTGGCTTCTGGTATCGCATCCAAATTGGTGGATATCCACGATGAGAATTTACGGGCTTCGCTGAGCGACTTTACCGGGGTGGAACATCGCCTGGAGAAAGTGGCACGTGTGCGCGGAGTCGATTATATCAACGACTCGAAAGCTACGAATGTAAACTCCTGCTGGTATGCCTTGCAGAGCATGACCACTCCGCTGGTCTTGATACTGGGTGGAACGGATAAGGGAAATGATTATTCCGAAATCGAAGAGCTGGTGAAGAAAAAGGTGCATGCCCTCATATTCCTCGGTGTGGACAATGCCAAGCTGCATGGTTTCTTCGACGGGAAGGTTCCTGTTATCGAGGATGCCCGTTCGATGGAAGAAGCCGTAGCGAAAGCGTATAAGCTGGCCGAAAAGGGAGATACCGTCCTGTTGTCACCCTGCTGTGCCAGCTTCGACCTCTTCAAGAGCTATGAGGATCGTGGCGACCAGTTCAAGGCTTGTGTGCGTAACCTGTAAAGAAAGACGAAGAAATGGACTTAGCAAGTAAACTGTTCAAGGGCGACCGGGTGATATGGGTGATCTTCATGTTCCTGTGTTTGGTCTCGGTGATCGAGGTCTTCAGTGCAACCAGTACGATTGCTTATAAGAATGCGAATCATTGGGCTCCTATTGTACGTCATGCGACTTTCCTGTTGGGAGGTTTCGTGCTTGTACTGTTGATGCACAACATACCGTGCAGGTTCTATTCCTTGTTGAGTTTGCTTTTGCCGGTCTCGATGGTTCTGTTGGCCATTACGCCCTTTGTTGGTGTCGTGGTAAATGGGGAACCTCGTTGGCTGGAAATTCTCGGAATCCGTTTCCAGCCCTCGGAAATAGCCAAGATAGCCGCTATCGGTTATACGGCGTTTATCCTGAGCAAGCGGAATTGGTTCACGGATAAACAGATGTTCTGGTACATCTTGGGAGGCGTTGGAGGTGTTTGTTTTCTGATCTTCTTCAATAACGGGTCGACCGCTATCCTGCTGTTCGCCGTGACTTTCATGATGATGTTCATCGGGCAGATATCCATCGGACGTCTGCTGAGATTGGGCGGTGCGGGTATCATCGGCGTCTTGATGTTAGTGGGTTTTATACGGTTTGCCCCGGACAAGGTGATCGACTTGATGCCGGATCGTGTGCACACTTGGAAAGCACGTATCGAGCGTTTTTCCGATCCGGCGGATGCCGTCAAGTTTGAACCGGGAAGAGCTGTCAGCATTGACGGTGACGATTACCAGGTGGTGCATGCCAAGATTGCACTAGCACGTGGCGGTCTGTTCGGGAAGTTCCCCGGACATGGGCAGCAACGCGACTTTCTGCCGCAGGCTTACTCGGACTTTATCTATGCCATTATTATAGAAGAGATGGGAATCGTCGGGGGTGTCTTTGTCCTGCTCCTGTATATCATCTTGCTTGTCAGGGTGGGGATGATTGCTCGTAGATGTGATAAGCTCTTTCCTAAATTCCTGGTGCTGGGCTGCGGATTGTTGGTTGTCGTCCAGGCCTTGACGAATATGGCGGTGGCGGTAGACCTGATACCGGTGACCGGACAACCTTTGCCGTTGGTCAGCCGGGGAGGTACGTCGACTGTAATCAGTTGCGCCTATATCGGCATCATCTTGAGCGTTAGCCGTTTCGGGGCCAATATGGGAAATGAGGAAGAAACACCGGAAGAAGAAGGGACTGCTGCTGTTGCCGAAGGTGGTACGCTTCCGGAAAGCGAAAGGATCGCGGATGCAACCCTTGATACCGTTTCGGACAAACCGTTCGAAGCGACCGCGAAAGCTCCCGTGGGTGAAGAGAATCCATTGGAGGCCGTGCGGACAATAGAAGAAACAACAACAGAAACTAAAATATGAAACAGTACCGAATCATCATAAGCGGCGGTGGAACCGGAGGGCATATCTTCCCGGCTATCTCCATTGCCAATACCTTCAGGAAACGTTTTCCGGAGGCGGAAATACTGTTTGTGGGAGCTGATGACCGGATGGAAATGGAGAAAGTGCCTGCCGCCGGTTATCGCATCGTGGGGTTGCCGGTTAGCGGCTTCGACCGTGCCCACTTGGCCAATAACATCCGTGTCGCAGGCCGTTTGCTCAAAAGCCTCAAGCTTGCCAAAAAGACGATACGGGAGTTCAAACCCGATATTGCCGTGGGGGTAGGCGGTTATGCCAGCGGACCGACGCTCTGGATGGCTGCTTCCTTAGGAATCCCTACCCTGATACAGGAGCAGAATTCCTATGCAGGTGTCACGAATAAGCTCCTGGCAAAGAAAGCCGGCAAAATATGCGTCGCCTACGAAGGCATGGAGAAGTTCTTCCCGGCCGACCGTATCGTCGTGACCGGCAATCCGGTCCGTCAGGATCTGGAAGAGGCGTCGGACAAGCGTGAGGAAGCCTTGAAGTTCTTCGGCCTCTCCCCGGATAAGAAGACGATTCTGGTGGTTGGCGGCAGTCTGGGTGCACGGACGATCAACCGCAGCATACAAGGAGATCTGGATAAACTTTTCGCTTCGGATGTCGACGTACAGGTAATCTGGCAAACCGGACGCTATTACCATGAAGAAGCCTTGAAACATCTGAAGGCTTACAGGGGAATGCCGATCTGGTGCTCGGACTTCATCACCCGTATGGACTATGCCTATGCGGCGGCCGATCTGATTATCTCCCGTGCAGGCGCCAGTTCTATTTCCGAACTTTGCCTGCTGAAGAAACCGGTGATCCTGGTTCCTTCTCCCAATGTGGCGGAAGACCATCAGACGAAGAATGCTTTGGCATTGGTGGGTAAAGATGCTGCTGTCATGGTGGCCGACAAAGATGCCGAACAGCAATTGGTGTCGAAGGCTCTCGAAATCATCCACGACGACGAACGTCTCCGTGTCTTGGGCCGCAACATCGCGACATTGGCCCAGCACCAGAGCGCGGAACGCATAGTGGACGAGATCGTCAAGATTATCGAAAAGAAAAACCTATGACTTTTTGCCGGAAAAGCTATGGCCTCTGGTGAAAAAAGTTATAGTCTTTTACAAGAAAAGCTATAGCCTTTTCTGAAGAAGATGCCGTTCTTTTATGGCAAATACGGTGGGAAGATCGTATCTTTGTAACAAAGAATAGTAACGAGTAAGAAAATATGGATATAAACAACATAACGGCTGTCTATTTTATCGGGGCCGGCGGGATTGGGATGAGTGCCTTGATCCGCTATTTCCTTTCGAAAGGAAAGAAGGTGGGCGGTTACGACAAGACTCCTTCCGGTCTGACGGAGCAGTTGAATTATGAAGGAGCCGCCATGCACTATGAAGACAATGTCGACCTGATCCCCGACGACTTTACCGATCCGGCAAAGACACTGGTCGTCTATACTCCTGCCGTTCCCGAAGACCATTCGGAGCTTTGCTATTTCCGGGGGAATGGTTTCGAGGTGATGAAGCGTGCACGTGTGTTAGGCGAGATCACTGGTTGCAACCGGGGATTGTGTGTGGCCGGTACGCACGGCAAGACAACGACCTCTTCGATGGTCGCCCACCTGCTGAAACAGTCTCATGTGGATTGCAATGCTTTCTTAGGCGGTATCCTGAAGAACTATGACAGCAACCTGATGCTTTCCGACAAGAGTGACCTGACCGTGATAGAAGCGGACGAGTTCGACCGTTCGTTCCATTGGTTGAAACCTTATATGGCCGTTATTACCGCGGCCGATCCCGATCATCTGGATATCTACGGGACTCCGGAAGCCTATCGTGAAAGTTTCGAACATTTTACCTCGTTGATCCGCCCGGACGGTTGCCTGCTTATGAAACAAAGCATCAACGTCACTCCCCGCCTGCAGGAAGGCGTGAAGTTTTATACTTATACCGGCGCTTTCGACGCAAAAGAACTTTCAACTTTCAACTTTCAACTCTCAACTGGAAGTCCCGACTTTTATGCGGAGAACGTCCGCATCGGAGGTGGCGAAATCTTCTTCGACTTTGTCGGTCCTGATGTCCGCATCCCCGACATACAGCTGGGCGTGCCCGTGAAAGTAAACATCGAGAACGGAGTTGCCGCTATCGCCCTTGCCTGGCTGAACGGTGTGACACCGGAGGAGATCAAGCATGGTATGGCGACCTTTGCCGGTCCGCGCCGTCGTTTCGACTTCCATCTCAAGAAAGAAAATATCGTCCTGATCGACGACTATGCCCATCATCCTGCCGAGCTGAAGGCAAGTATCCTTTCCGTGAAGGAGCTGTATGCCGGACGCAAGGTGACCGGTATCTTCCAGCCGCACCTTTACACCCGTACGCGTGACTTTGCCGCCGACTTTGCCGCCAGCCTCTCGCTCCTGGATGAACTGATACTGCTGGATATCTACCCGGCGCGTGAGGAGCCGATACCGGGTGTCACTTCACAGATTATCTTCGATGCCGTGACCATTGCCGACAAGCGGTTGATCCGCAAGGAGGAACTGTTGGACGTGGTGGCTGCCGAAGCCGGTAAGCTCGAAGTCGTCCTGATGGTCGGAGCCGGCAATATTGAACTGTTGGTAGATCCGGTAAAACAAATATTGGATAAAAAAGAATAAATCGTGATCCGTATCGTATCCATAATCGTTGCAACACTGTTGTTCTGCTACATCGTGTTTGTCTCCTTCTTCTTTCGGGAAAGCAGGCAGAAGGAGTTGTGCCGTGACCTGCAAGTAGTGGTCGTGGACAGCCTTGACAAGCATTTTGTGAGCGAGAGCGATTTGGTGCATATCCTCAAGAAGGCTGACTTGAACCCGATCAAGAGGCCGATGGACGAGATCAACACCGACCGGATTGAAAACGAATTGCTGAAAAACGAAATGATTGCCCGTGTGGAAGCTTACAAGACTCCTTCCGGCATGATTAAATTGGAAGTGGAGCAAAAAATTCCTATCTTGCGTGTGATAAGTCCGAGAGGCAACTATTATGTGGATAATCTGGGAAGCACGATGCCTGTCAGCCGCCGTTATGTGGCGCACGTTCCGGTTGTGAGCGGATATGTGGAAAAAGAGCTGGCGGTAACCGACTTATACAAATTTGCATTATTTTTGCAGGAGAATGATTTCTGGAATAATCAGATAGAACAGATTTACGTTCATCCTGATAACGAGGTGGAGCTGATTCCGCGGGTCGGTAACCATCGTATCGTACTGGGCTCCTTTGCTGATTTCGAGGAGAAGCTGGACAATCTCCGGCTCTTCTACGAGAAAGCGATCCCGAAGGTGGGGTGGGAGAAGTACAGCATTATCAGTTTAAAATATAAGGATCAGATTGTTTGTACTAAAAGATAGAGAATATGGCATACACAGACTTTATAGCGGCCATCGACCTTGGCTCTTCTCACATGGTCGGCATGGTAGGCGCGAAAGGCCCTGCCGGGACACTTTCCATCATTGCCTACGAAGTGGAGAACTCCGATACCTGTATACGAAGAGGATGTGTATATAATATAAAAGATGCGGCCGGCAAGATCGTGCGGTTGATCCGCAAACTGGAAAACAAATTGGGCGGTTCCCGTATCGGTAAGATATATGTCGGGGTGGGAGGCCAGTCGCTTCGTTCGATTAACCATGCCGTGTCGAAAGTGCTCGGTAGCGGTACGGTGACTGAAGAGGTGCTGAAGGAACTGGATCAGGAATGCCGGCAGTATCGTCCCGATATGCTGGACGTGCTGGATATAGCCGCTCCCGTTTATTATCTCGACAACCAGCCGGAAACCCATCCGATAGGTTTGGGGTGTTCGCGTATTGAAGCCCACTATAAGTTGCTCGTTGGCCGTCCGTCTCTTCGTCATGCCGTAACCACGAACATGGCGGAGCAGATCAAGCTCGATGTGGCTGGTGTTGTTGTTGCGCCGCTGGCGTTGGCAGACCTGATCCTGACGGAACAGGAGAAATTGAAAGGGTGTGCGTTGATCGACTTCGGTGCAGGCGTCACCTCTGTCACGATGTACAAGGATGGCAGTCTGGCCGGTCTCTACGTTATTCCGTTGGGCAGCCATCTGATCACTCGCGACTTGATGTCCTTGGGTATGCCGGAGAAGGAAGCGGAACGTGTCAAGCGCACCTACGGCAACGCTATCTGGGAAAAAGATAACGAACAGCAGATGGTCACGGTAGACTTGGCCGACGGACAGCATTCGAGCGAGATCAAACTTTCGGATATCAATATGGTGGTGGAAGTCCGCAGCCGTGAGATCATCGAAAACATATACTCCCGCATGGAAGATGCGGGAGTGGCAAAAGATCCCGGTTACAGTATCGTGATTGCCGGCAACGGAGCCGCTCTGAAGAACATGCGTGAAGCCCTCAGCGAACGTTTCAAGATGGATGTTCGTTATGCTTCCGTCCGGAAAGATCTGATTGCCGACGGCGAGATGATTGCCAATAATCCCGAATATACGACCGCAGCCGCCCTGTTGCTGAAAGGAACGGAGAACTGCGCCCTTTATATCGCTCCCGAACCGGAGAGACCGAAAGTGGTAGAACCGAAGATCGAGCCGAAAGAAGAACCCGTGATCGCTGAAATAGAAGAAAAGCAGGAAGAACCGTCTGTTGAAAAGCAGTCGGCGGCTACGACTAAGAACCGCAATTCCGGAACAAAGAAGGAGGAAGAGAAAAAGAACCGTAAGGGCTGGGGGATCGGCGACCTTTTCAAAAATGCGGTGGATAAGGTGGGAGAAGGCATTGACAAGGCCTTGAAAGATGAGCAATAATCGGTAACAATAAAAGACAGACGACAATGGACGATAATACATACGATTTTGATTTGGCAAAAGCGCCTCAGACAATCATCAAGGTGATCGGTGTCGGTGGCGGTGGTGGTAATGCGGTCAGCAATATGTATCGCGAAGGTATCCGGGATGTATCTTTCGTATTGTGCAATACCGATAATCAGGCGTTGCAGAAGTCGGAGGTTCCTAATAAATTGCTGATCGGACAGAATACGACGCATGGACTTGGTTCGGGGAATGTTCCGGAAGTGGGAGAAAAAGCCGCCTTGGAAAGTGAAGAAGACATCTACCGGATGTTGGATGACGGTACTCGTATGGCCTTTGTTACGGCCGGAATGGGGGGTGGTACGGGAACAGGAGCCGGGCCGGTAGTCGCTAAGATCTCTAAAGATATGGGGATTCTGACTGTCGGTATCGTTACGATACCTTTTGTCTTTGAAGGACGGCCGAAAATCGTGAAAGCGCTCCGTGGTGTCAGAAATATGGCGCAGAATGTCGATTCGCTTTTAGTGATTAACAATGAGCGATTGAGAAATTTTGCCGACATGCCGGTTCCACAGGCGAATCGTAAAGCGGATGAAACATTGACAATCGCGGCCAAGAGCATAGCCGAAATCGTGACGACCGATTTGGAACAGAATGTCGACTTTGCCGATGTCGACACGACGATGCGTAACAGTGGCGTAGCTTTGATCAGTATCGGTTTCGGAGAAGGAGAAGGACGTTTGCGACAAGCGATTACGGAAGCTTTGGAGAGTACGTTGGTCAACGATGTGAACAATATTTTCAATGCTAAACGGGTAGCGTTTGTCATTTATTATAGCCATGAAGACGAACTTCGTATCAGTGAAATGGACGATATACATGATTTCATGTCGCAATTCAAGACTGAATACGAGGTGAAGTGGGGACATGGTTATGATGACAGTTTAGGGCATAAGATCAAGATTACGATCTTGGTGACCGGTTTCGGGTTGGAAGATATCCTGACCAAGACGGAACAGCAGGAGCTTGTCACAGAAGAACAACTGCGCGAAATGGCAGAGAAGGAAGAAGCGGAAAGAAAAAGACGAGCGGAAGAAGATGCCTTGATGGGACGTTATTACGGTGAATATATCGACTCGCGTCCGAATGCCGAAATCGTTGTATTTGCCGTCGACGAATTGGACGATGACGCTCTGATCTCTTTCATGGAAGACAAACCTGCCTACAAGCGGACTGCCAAAGACGTGCAGCAGATACGCCGGAAGGGTGAGGAACCGGTACGTACCCAAGGCATGTCGTTCACCTCGCCTGCCGCTAACCAAAACAAGAAGCCTAAATCTGGCGGCACAGTTATTAGTTTTAGGTAATGAATAATGACTAATTGATAATAAATAATGAAAAATTAATGATGAGTAGTTGGATACGCGAAGGTTTAATTATTCATTCTTAATTCTTTAATTTACAAAACTATGGATTTGTTCGAAAGAGTCAGCGAAGACATTAAAAACGCAATGAAGGCGAAAGATAAAGTCGCCCTTGAAACACTGAGAAACGTGAAGAAGTTTTTCCTCGAAGCGAAGACCGCTCCGGGAGCCAACGATACATTGACAGATGCCGATGCATTGAAGATCATGCAAAAGCTCGTCAAACAGGGTAAGGATTCCGCCGCTATCTACGTGCAGCAGGGACGTCAGGATTTGGCCGATGTCGAACTGGCACAGGTAGCCGTTATCGAAAAGTACCTGCCGAAACAGATGTCTGCCGAAGAGCTGGAAGTCGAGCTGAAGGCAATCATTGCACAGGTCGGGGCTACCGGTCCGAAGGACATGGGTAAGGTAATGGGCATTGCCTCCAAGGCATTAGCCGGGAAAGCCGAAGGACGTATGATCTCGGAAGTCGTTAAAAAACTTCTGAATTGAAGATTGGAAATGGAAAATTGAAAGATAAAGAAGAATTGTTTTACTTTTCAGTTTTCCATTTTCTCTCCCTTGTTGTATCCTTATCAATCTAATTTTCAATTCTCAATTTTCCATTTTCAATTACCGATTATGATTACTTTTGTTTGTTGCCTTATTGCACTCATCGTAGGTTATTTCATCTACGGTAAATTCATCGAACGTATTTTCGGCATAGATGCCAAACGGCAGACTCCTGCCTATACGCACCAGGACGGCGTGGATTATATTCCGATGCCAACTTGGAAAGTCTTTATGATCCAGTTTCTGAACATCGCCGGACTGGGACCGATCTTCGGCGCCATTATGGGAGCGAAGTTCGGAACCGCTTCTTTCCTGTGGATCGTGTTGGGAAGTATCTTTGCCGGTTCAGTACACGATTACCTGTCCGGGATGTTGTCCCTGCGTCATAACGGGGAGAGCTTGCCTGAGATTATCGGCCGTTACCTGGGCGTGAACTTCAAGCAGTTCATGCGTGGTTTTACGGTAATCCTGATGGTGCTGGTCGGCTCCGTGTTTGTGGCCGGGCCTGCCGGCTTGCTGGCAAAGCTGACACCGGAACATCTGGATACTACTTTCTGGATCATTGTCGTGTTCTTGTATTACATCCTGGCGACCTTGTTGCCGGTCGATAAGATTATCGGGAAAATCTATCCTTTGTTTGCTGCCGCTTTGTTGTTTATGGCGATCGGCATTCTGGTGATGTTGTTCGTCAATCATCCGCCGTTGCCTGAAATCACGGACGGGATGCCGAACACCTATCCCGGTCATCTGCCTATTTTCCCGATTATGTTCGTCAGCATTGCCTGCGGTGCCATTTCCGGTTTTCACGCGACACAAAGTCCGTTGATGGCCCGTTGCATCAAGAATGAGAAGTACGGACGTCCTATTTTCTTCGGCTCCATGATTACGGAAGGTATCGTTGCGTTGATCTGGGCTGCTGCTGCTACTTATTTCTATCATAACAATGGTATGGGGGAAAACAATGCTGCCGTTGTCGTCGACAGTATTACGAAAGAATGGCTCGGTACGGTAGGTGGTATATTGGCAGTCTTAGGTGTGATCGCCGCCCCAATTACCTCCGGTGATACGGCGTTTCGTTCGGCCCGCCTGATTGTGGCGGACTTTCTGCATCTTGAACAGCGCAGTGTCTCCAAGCGGCTCATGATTTGCATTCCTTTGTTCTTGGTGGCTATCGCTCTTTTGCTTTACAGCCAGAAAGACAAGGATGGTTTCGATATGATTTGGCGCTATTTTGCTTGGAGTAACCAGACACTCGCGGTGTTTACCTTATGGGCATTGACTGTCTACTTGGTGATCTCGAAGAAGCCCTATATCGTTACGCTGATTCCGGCTTTGTTTATGACGGCTGTCTGCTCGACATACATCTTTGTCGCTCCTGAAGGCTTAGGCATGGAAAACGGCATTTCACAGATTATCGGCTTTGCCATAACAATCGTTGTTTTAGCCTTCTTCCTGGTTTGGAAGAAGAAGACCGGCAATATATAATATAGTAGGACCGGTCTTCTCTGGTACTCAAGGATGGCCGATGCTGCCTGCCCTTTGCCCGGAGTAGACCGGACGGTTAAGCCTTGATTTTTTGGTTACTTTTGGATCAAGCCAAAAGTAACAAGTAAACCATTATTTACCAGAAATCGAAGGAAAAATGTCAGAACTGTAAACTGAGGCTTGGTGGCAATCTCTTATCTTTATCCACAGAAACATATAAAAGGATAACTACCATGAAAAAACTGATAAGTTTAGTCAGCCTCTTTTGCCTGTCGGTCTTTTTACCTTTGTCTGTTATGGGAGAGCCCATTGACCGGGAGGCCGTTGTCAAGCGGCATCGCGTGTGTACGACCGGGACGCTTCTGAAAAGTCCGGCACAAGTAGGTAACGGTAAGTTTGCCTTCGGGATGGATATAACCGGATTGCAGACCTTCGTCCCCTTCAATACCCTGTCCGACTGGAGCTGGCACAGTTTTCCCCTCCCCGAAGGGATGAGAGCCGAAGATTACCGTCCGGTTGCCGTGGAGACGCACGGCAAAAAGATTGCTTATGAACTCCGCAATCCCGACCAGCCCGAGCTGTCCGAATGGCTGACCAAGAACCCTCATCGCTATAACCTGGGCCGTATCGGTTTCCGTCTACTGCGTGAAGACGGTACGGAAGCGCGGGAAATTGACCTGGGCAATGCCCGGCAGGAAATCGATCTGTGGACAGGTGTCGTCTATAGCCGTTTCGAACTGAACCGCAAAGAGGTGAAAGTGCGTACCGTCTGTCATCCCGATAAAGATATGATCGGAGTCAGTATCGAGTCCGAACTGTTGAACGATGGTAATATGAGCATCTATCTCGACTTTCCTTATCCCGACGGACGCTATTTCAAACATTACATAGGACGCTACGACACGATCTCTGGCCATACTTCCACCTTCGAGAAGTTGGCTCCGAACTCGGTCCGTATCGCCCGTACGATGGATGACACGCACTACTACGCCACCCTTGACTGGACCGGCCCTGCCACTTTCAGTCGTGAATCTGAAAAGGCGCATACCTTCCTCCTCCAGCCCCGGCATACTTCCACCTTTTCCTTTACCTGCTGCTTCTCTCCTGAACCGGTCGCCGATGTGACTGAGCCGGTTGCCTCTATCGAACGGAAGAGTGCTGCCAGTTGGGAGAAATACTGGCGTTCGGGAGCTGCCGTCGACCTTTCCGGAAGCAAAGATCCCCGCTGGCTGGAACTGGAACGGCGTATTGTCCTCTCGCAGTACTTGATGCGTGCAAATGAAAGCGGACTGTTCCCACCTCAGGAATCCGGTTTGGTGAATAACGGCTGGTTCGGCCGTTTCCACTTCGAGATGATTTGGTGGCATGGTGTGCACTACGGGTTGTGGAATCGGATGGAATGTTTTGATAACTATCTGAACGTCTATAAGGACTTTATGCCGAAGGCCCTCGAACGCGCCAAGAGCGAAGGTCGCAGTGGTGCACGTTGGCCGAAGTGCACCGGAAACTTCAACCGCGAATGGCCGGGTAGCGCCCATGCCTATCTGATCTGGCACGAACCCCATCCGATCTACTTCGCCGAGATGCAATACCGTCAGAAACCTGCTCCCGAAACATTGGAGAAATGGAAAGACGTCGTGCTGAACACGGCCGATTATATGGCAGATTACCTTTTCTACGACAAAAAGACGAAACAATATGTCCTGGGTCCTCCTGTCGTTGTCGTTTCCGAGAATACGGACCCGTTGCAGACCATCAATCCGATTTTCGAGTTAGGCTATTTCCGCTACGGCTTGCGCACGGCGTTGGAATGGGCGGACCGGCTGGGTCTGTCGGAAAAAAGAACGAAGAAATGGAAGGAAGTACTTTCGAAGATGGCGCCCCTTCCCGTTGCCGACGGCGTCTATACCACCTACGAGGGCATCCCCGATATGTGGACAAAATATACCTACGAGCATCCGGCCCTGACCGGTGTCTACGGTATGTTGCCTGGTGACGGGGTAGACCTGCCGACCTTCAAGCGCACGTTGGAGAAAGTCTGTAAAGAATGGCAGTTCAATCGCATATGGGGCTGGGATTTCCCGATGTTGGCAATGGCTGCTGCCCGTACGGGACAGCCGGCACTGGCTATTGACATGCTGATGCACCCTTCCGCCGGATTCCAGTTCGACGAACATGGTTTGGCGACAGGCGGTCCGTTTCCCTATTTCCCTTCCAACGGAGCGTTGCTGACGGCAGTCGCCATGATGTGTGGCGGTTGGGACGGCTCGGAGGGTGAGGCTCCCGGTTTCCCGAAAGACGGGAGCTGGACGGTTCGCTACGAAGGGTTTGTGCCGATGCAGTAATAATGGCCGTTTGGGGGAGGAAAATCGGACAATCACCGAAAAACAAACAAATAGGCATCGGATCAAAAACGGATAAGTATCCCTCTGAAACGTAGTAAGCATCAAGGATTTCCTTGAAAAAGACCGATTTTTGAACCAAAACGGGACTGATGAAATTTAAGACTTGGTAATTGGGAAAATAATTTATTGTAAATCAAGTGATTGGTGGGTCAAAAAATGACTAAAAAAAACGTTCCTTTAAATTTGTCATTTTCCCGAGACAAAAATACGCATTCCTTTTTAAACCACAACTCTTTTCTGTAAAAAAATTCGTACCCCTATATCCTTTCTTATCAATTAGATAGCAATTGGAGTACAAAAAACCATCTTTCCAATACGAACTTCGAATATAGGCAAAAAAAATGACTAAAAAAAAGGAACGTTTTTGCTATCAAAGTACAAATGTTAACACGTGTACATTATATATACGTGTACATAATGATAGTAAGAAGTAAGAACTGATATTTCAATTAACTGTATTATTAATATTAAAATTTAGATTATGAACAAGAGATTTTCTACTCTCGTTGCTGCGTTCGCAGCAATTGCTACTGTCTCTTATGCACAGATCGGTGACAAGTATGTGCATTTGAAGGCCAGTTCTACTTACCTGACGGTTACAAAGGAGAATCCGGTAAAAGCCGACTCTGTAAAACTTGCATCTCTTGGCTTAAGCAAAGCTGCAAAAGACTCTGCTTTGTGGTTGCCGAAGTTTGTTGAAAAGATGGTTTCTGGCGACTCCGTATTCCAGTTTGTAAACAAAGCGACAAAGAAGAATTTGTCTTTTGCAGTGAAGAAAAATGGTGCTGGTGGGTATGGCACTATGATTGCTCCGGGGATTGACAAGTTTGTGTTCAAGACAGGTGTTGCTGGTGGTTCTGAAATCTATGCAGCTTATGGTCAGGATACGATTGTATCTATTAGTACTATTTCTGGAAAGCTAAATGTAGGAACTACATTGCCGAGTGAAAAATTTGAGATTGAAGCTCCTACTCCAATCTCTTTAACTACTGTCGCTGATTTGGCTGGTAAACTTTCTACTTTCAAATTCGAATTCAAAGGGAAAGACGGTGGAATCTTCACTGCTACGGATTTGATTCCGGTTCCTGTAACGGTTAGTGGTGCCAATAAATATCGTTTTCAGGTTGTAGGCCAGGAAAAGAGCACAAAAGGTACGAAGAAGGATCAGTATATCACTATTGATACGACAATGATCGGTTCCACAACTTCTATCCAGGTTGCTGCTTTCAAATTGGATACAATCGTTGCTGCCGGTGGTGCACAGTATCAGGGAGGTAACGAAGGTTTACAGACATTCAACTTGTCAATGGATTTGGGTAATGACTCAATCAGTATGGTGACAGACTCTATTGTCCGTTTTGTAAATGGTAAATACGAAGTTGCTGTCAATGGTGGTTCTGGATATACCTACATCGTTGGTTACAAGACTTTCAACGGTGCGCCGGTATTATGTATCGACTCTGCTGCTATCGAAGCTCCGTTCATCACACTTGCTAAAGGTACTCCGGTTAAATTGGCTGGTGGAACAGGTGTTTACTCTTTACAGTTGAAGGCTAAGGGTGGCAATACTAATGCTGCTTATAATGACAAGTATTTGGTAGGTGATGGCTCTACTCCTTCTGCAGCTGTAGCAGCAGCTTCTGCCTATATTCCTTCTACCCAGTTCTATGTAAAAGAACATGAAGATGGCACTTATTCTATCCAAGGTCGTGAAGCTACTACTATAGCAACTCAGACGGGTTCTAATGGCGAAACTTATGGTGAAGCAATTGCTTCTACTTTGCTTTTGGATGAAGAACCGTTATATGCTGTTGATGTGGCAAATGGTGTTTATCACTTAGGTAAAGGTAATAACCAAGATACTCTTGTGTTCAAGAAATTGGATGTAGACTTGACAAATGAACATATCGGTTACAAGTACTATACAAAAGAAGAAATGGGTTATGGCGCTGTTAAGTTCAACTTAGCTTCTGCTGCTGCCGACGATATCTATTTGTCTTTGGTTCAAGATTCTGTAATTGCTGGCGCTAAGGGGGCTGAAAAGGCACTTGAATTGCGTTTGGTTGAAGGTGCAGAGATCGCAAAAGACACTGTTTATTATGGTGCTCAGGCATTAGGTGATACGTTGGTTCGTGTTGCTTATGCATTGGAACAGGCTTATGATGCAGAAGGACGTTTGGCTCACGAAGCTGTCGGCGGTGTTGAAGTTGTTAAGTTGAGTAAAAAAGCCAGCTTACAAAATCAGCGTTTCTTCTTTGTGGCAGGTCCTGCTGAAGATTCTTACAAGATCGTTGAAGCAATGACTACTAATAACGATATACTCACATTGAACATCTCTAACTTGTCTGTGACTTACGATGAACCGGTTGCCGGCGTGGAAACTTACTTCAATATCGAAGGTGCTGAAGCTCCTGTTTATAAAAAGGTGGAAAGTGGTCACTATAATATCGGTAATGGTCTGGAAATGTTGACTGCATCTGATGGTGTTGCCAAGATGTTGCGTGTAGGCGACGAGCTGAAAGCTACTTCCACTGCTGACGATTTTTCTTTATATGTTGACTCTGCTTATGTAAATCGTGGTGAAGATAACACTGAATATGGTTACTATCTCTACAAAGGTGCAGAAGTTAAGAATGACACAATTGTTGGTACTATTTTGGCTGCTAAGGGTTCATTCAAAGCAACTGCTGCTACAGGCGATAGTGCGGTATTCCGTACAGCAACAATTGTAAAGGATACAATCGCTTATGAAGGTGATTTGAAAGATGGCAAGCAGAATAAATATAAAGTTAGAGATGCTAAGAACACTTCTCTTGTAGGTTTCAAAGTGATTGAAGAAGGTGGTTATGAGATCGTTGCTTTGAACTCTGGAAAGAAGTTGGCCGTAGTGAATGGAGTCGTTATCTTCTCTAATAATGTTGCTCCTCTGACATTCACAACTGAAGCTGCTGAAGCTCCTACTGCAAACGAAGGTGTTGAAGTATCTGAAGTGAAAGTGATCGCTACTGAAGGTGGTGTTCAGATCGTAGGCGCTACCGGTAAGAAAGTTGTTGTCAGCAACATTTTGGGCCAGGTAGTGGCTAACACAGTTATCACTTCCGACAACGCAACTATCGCTGCTCCTCAGGGTGTGGTTGTAGTAGCTGTTGAAGGCGAAGAAGCTGTTAAAGCTATTGTTAAGTAATTGGCAAATAGATTGTAAAAGTGTCGCGTACATCAGTGCGCGGCACTTTCGAAATATTAAAATCAAATAATTCTAAGATTCATCGTGTGGTATTCCCGGAACACATCAGCTTTTACAGCTCTCCGTCCGGATCGACCAACTACCCCGCGAGGGCGAACAAGCGGTGAATATTAATACTAAAGTAATGAAATTAAAAAAAGTTCATCTGCTCTCCCTCTGTGAAGACCGAAGCAGACAAAAAACAATCCCCTGTAGTCAATGATTGCAGGGGATTCGTTTTTGCTGGAAAGAAATAGGAAAGATACTTGATCTTCCGTCCTTTATGACGATATATTTACCGTCGAAGTAACCAGGGTAACCGCATCAAAATTTTCCAATATGACGTTTTATCATATTGTTGAATAGGTATTAAATTGGCGAAATACGGTTCTTCATTTCACAAAAGCCCTCTCTTTTTTTAGCAGAAACAAGCAGATAATTCCGTAAACACCCCCATGTTGCCATCCTTTACATCCGGGTGTAGGGAGCCGGTACATCCGGGTGTAAAAGGGGGTAACATGGGGGTTCCGGTAACTAAAGTACCGTGCCGGACAATAAAAACTACCCGGTTTTACCTATTTTATACCCCTTTTTACATAAAATAATCGAGTGGTTTGCAGGGATGGGAATAGGGTATTTATTGTTTTTGTTATTTGTAATGTATTAATATACAGTTGTATATAAGCGGAGTGCCTATTTTTATCCAAATTGCCAGTGATAGGGGTGTGATACCGTAGTGATAGAGAAAACGGGCATATATCACAAATAAGACAAGTTGAATATCAATTGGTACAAAGAAATCAGTGATACAGTGACAGAGGAACTGGAAAACGATTTTGTGACACGCTTTATAAGAAGTGGTCATATGTCTTAAGCAACATCGAGATCATGGAACGATTATCCCAAGGACTGAATAATCAGATATTCCGCAATCCGGCTTACAGCATATGATACTTCTTCAACTCCTTCCTCAGTTCTAACGCTTTCCCCTCTGTGACCTTGTCCATCAATGCCCAAAAACGGTCACTGTGGTTCATCTCTATGGTGTGGCAAAGTTCGTGGAGGAGGACGTAGTCGATCAGGTGCCAGGGCAGGAGCATCAGAGAAAGAGAGAGATTGATGCTGCGACGTGGTGTGCAACTACCCCAATGGCTTTTGCTGTTGAAGATTTTTACATCCGTGCAGGTGAAGCCGTGCCGGGAGGCCAGGTCGAGCAACCGTGAAGGTAAGAGGCGGCGGGCCTCATGCCGGAGGGCTTGCTCAATGAAGTCTTTCAGGAGTTTTTGTACACGTTCGTCGGCGAAGTCGGTCTGCGAGGGACAGGCGATGTGCAGGACGCCATCGTCTAATTTCATATAGAAGTTAGCCCGGTCGGTACGGAAGACATGGAGGCGGAACGTTGCGGTTTGCATCTTCGTCTCATCTGTCAGGAGCGGGCGGGCGGGATGTTTGGCAAGGGCGGCAAGAAGTTTTTCCTTGTTTTCCCGGATAAAAGCGAGCATACGCGCTTCGTTTCCACCCGGAGGCATGGTAGCCGTAATCGTCCCTTTGGAGATTTTCAGTGTGTAACGGGTAGCACGGGGACTGGTGCGGAGGTGGATGGTTCCTAACTCTTTATCTTGTATCGTCTTTTCCATATCGTTCACAAAAGTAATATTTTCCAAGCAAACAATATATGCCCGGAATTGCTTATCTTTGTGCCCGAATAACGAAAATGAGTATAAACAATAAATAATTAAGCAATCATGAGCAAGAAAGCCCTTTTAATGATTCTTGACGGCTGGGGTATCGGCGATCAAGGTAAAGACGATGTAATCTTTAACACTCCCACTCCTTATTGGGACAGCCTGCTGGCCACTTATCCTCATTCACAGTTACAGGCAAGCGGTGAAAACGTAGGGTTGCCTGACGGACAAATGGGTAACTCTGAAGTCGGACACCTCAATATCGGGGCCGGACGTATCGTTTACCAGGATTTGGTGAAGATTAACCGTGCTTGTGCCGACAATAGCATCATGAAGAACCCTGAAATCGTTTCTGCCTTCTCTTATGCCAAAGAACATGGCAAAAATATCCATTTCATGGGGTTGACCTCCAACGGTGGCGTACACAGTTCTTTCGACCACCTGTTCAAACTTTGCGATATCTCCAAGGAATATGGAATCGACAATACTTTCATCCACTGCTTCATGGACGGTCGCGACACGGACCCGAAGAGCGGTAAAGGATTTATCGAACAACTGACGGCCCACTGTGCACAGTCTGCCGGAAAGATCGCATCCATCGTCGGTCGTTTCTATGCAATGGACCGCGACAAACGTTGGGAACGCGTGAAAGAAGCCTACGACCTGCTGGTTGAAGGCAAGGGCAAACAGGCTACCGACATGGTTCAGGCCATGCAGGAATCGTATGATGAAGGCGTGACCGACGAGTTTATCAAACCGATCAACAACGCTACAGTAGATGGTACGATCAAAGAAGGTGATGTCGTGATCTTTTTCAACTACCGCAACGACCGTGCAAAAGAATTGACTGTCGTGCTGACCCAGCAGGATATGCCGGAACAGGGTATGCACACGATCCCTGGTTTGCAGTATTACTGCATGACTCCGTACGATGCTTCTTTCAAAGGGGTCCATATCCTGTTCGACAAGGAAAACGTCCAGAACACATTGGGAGAATACCTGGCTGAAAACGGGAAAACACAGCTTCATATCGCCGAGACGGAGAAGTACGCTCATGTGACTTTCTTCTTTAACGGTGGTCGCGAAACTCCGTACAAAAATGAAGAACGTATCTTGGTTCCGAGTCCGAAAGTCGCCACTTACGACCTGAAGCCGGAAATGAGCGCTTACGAAGTGAAAGACAAGTTGGTTGAGGCTATCAATACGCAGAAGTTCGACTTCATCGTCGTGAACTATGCTAATGGTGATATGGTTGGCCATACCGGTATCTATAGTGCCATCGAAAAGGCCGTAACGGCTATCGACAACTGCGTGAAAGACACGGTCGAGGCTGCCAAAGCCAACGGCTATGAAGTAATCATCATCGCCGACCACGGTAATGCCGATCACGCGCTCAACGAAGACGGTACTCCCAACACGGCTCACTCCCTGAACCCGGTTCCTTTTGTATACGTGACAGAAAACAAAAATGCAAAAGTGGAAAACGGTGTCCTGGCCGATGTCGCTCCGTCTATCCTGCATATTTTGGGTATGGCACAGCCGGCTGATATGACAGGGCAGGACTTGATAAAGAATTAAAAATTAAGAATTAAAAATTAAAAAATAAGACTGGTGAATAATGTGATCCAGACTAAATCGTATGCGTTTGCTATTCGTATAGTGAACGCATACAAGTTTTTAACAAATGATCAAAAGGAGTATGTCTTATCAAAACAGATGTTGCGGAGCGGTACTGCTATAGGAGCATTGGTTGCAGAAGCACATCATGCGCAAAGTAGTGCTGATTTTCTTAATAAAATGAATGTTGCTTTGAAAGAAGCTAATGAAACATTTTATTGGCTCTCTTTATTGAGAGATACGGATTATTTAAGTGAACAGATTTATAAATCTATCTCGATTGATTGTAAGGAATTGATTGCTCTTTTGGTTAGCATAGTCAAGTCTGTAAAATCATCATTAGGGAGATAAGCATTTATTTTCTAATTTTCAATTTTTAATTTTCAATTTAAGAAGTGATTCAAATAGACAATACCCTAGTCAGCCTCGACGTTCTCGAACGCCAGTTCTTATGCGATCTGTCGCATTGCAAAGGTATTTGCTGTGTGGAAGGTGATTCCGGTGCACCCCTGCTGGAGGAAGAGGTGGGCGAACTGGAAAAAGCCCTTCCGGTTATCTGGGACGATCTGGCGCCGAAAGCTCAGGAGATCATCAAGAAACAAGGCGTTGCCTATATTGATGAAGAGGGAGACTTAGTGACTTCTATCGTAAACGGGAAAGACTGTGTTTTTACCTGTTATGATGCGGACGGAACTTGCAAGTGTGCGGTGGAGAAGGCCTATCGCGAAGGTAAGCTCTCTTTCTATAAACCGGTTTCCTGCCACCTTTACCCGATACGTGTGGAAAAGTACGATACGTTCGAAGCAGTTAATTATAATCGCTGGAGTATCTGCAAAGCCGCAGAGATACTGGGTAAGAAAGAAAAACTCCCGGTCTATAAGTTTCTGAAGGAACCGCTGGTCCGCCGTTTCGGAAAGGACTGGTACGAGGCTC
This sequence comes from Parabacteroides sp. MSK.9.14, assembly GCF_019041495.1. NCBI lineage: Bacteria > Pseudomonadati > Bacteroidota > Bacteroidia > Bacteroidales > Tannerellaceae > Parabacteroides > Parabacteroides sp. MSK.9.14. Next base: position 71,307 of record NZ_JAHPXO010000002.1, on the reverse strand, counting down.
TTGAGGAGATTGCCGGAGAGTGGGAGAAACAGAAGAACGAAGAGTGATTTAAGGCTAAACATAAAAGAGCCATGTATGCGGATGATGCATCATCTGGCGTACATGGCTCTTCGTATGTCTTTATATCCCGTTCTTAACTATTGCGTATCAAGTCGGCCGATTTGCCTTCCTCGTTCAGATAAGTTTCGATATGACGTTTCTTTTTGTCTTCGAGAATTTCATTGATGGCGATCAGGATGCCGGTCTCTTCCACCTCCCCGAACTCATGATTGATAGCGGTGCCGAATACACGCATCTTAGGGGAGAGGCTCATATAAGCATTGACCAACGGCGGCACATTGATGCCGAACTTGCGGACTTCTTGGTTCAAGACCTTGTAATTGTCCTTGAAGTTGTCATACTTGAAAAGCTCCTGCATTTTTTCTGGATCCGTGCCTGTTTCCAATGGGCAGATCGGAGTGATCAGTTTCTCTGGGTCGGGGAAGTGCATGTTCAGAAAATACAGGATCATGTTGCGGGCTTCGGAATTGTAGGTGTTATACATCGTTACCTTCCCGAAGTAATACTGCAAGCTGGGGTCCACCACGGAAAGAGCTCCCAGGCCATCCCAAAGATTGTCCAATACGAACAATCCTTTCGCACTGCCACTACGGGTCGACTGGTATTCCAGCGTTACGAACGAACGGCCCAGCTCGACCGTGTACGGTAAATATTCTTTATTGAACTTATCGGAGAAATTGAAAAGGTGGGAAGTTGCTAAAACAGGTTTGCCGGCTTTGTCGAATTTTACATCCGAACCGCAGAGGAAGCGGTAGCCGCCTAAAATCTGTTCGTCTTCAGGGCTCCATACGATAAGCTGGCGGTAAGCGTCGTCCATCGTATCGTATTCGTCGATATCGACCGGAAAGCCGGTCCCGCCTCCGTAATATCGGAAAGCGATTTCCCTGAGTCGCCCGATCTCCTGCATCACGTTGGGAGAGTCGTGGGCTGTGATAATGTATATCTCATTGTTGGATTTGTTGGTCCTCCTCAGCTTCTTGTCCCCGGTCAGTTCAGCTTTCAGGAGAGCACGGTCAATCGGTTTGATGATGTCTTGCATATAATAAAATCAATTATTTCTTTAGATTATAGACGATTTCCTTCACCCACTCAGCCCACTCAGCCGGTTTACGGCTACTGTCGAAAGTTTGCCAGGGAATCGGCTTCCCGAAATGGATGCTGTATGTCTTGTGCTTGCTTTTGAACATCTCGTCGGGCAGGTAGATCATTTCGTAATTCATCTTTATGCCCAAAGCTTTCCGCATGTTGGCGAGACGGTAGAAAAAATTGGAGTTACGTCCTTCGAAAAACACCGGTACGATGTCCCGCCGGTATTCCACGGCCTTTTGGATAAACGACTTCTTCCATTCGGTGTCCTGTATCTTCCCGTTTTGTTTGCGTGAGCATAAACCGGCGGGAAATGTGATGATCTGGTTGTCCGAAGCGTATGCCTTTTCGATTAGTTCGGCGTTCTTTTTCCCCTGCGCCCCATGTTTGTTGATAGGGACGAAGATCGACCTCAGGTTAGACAGGTAGAGCAGCAGGTCGTTCACCAGGTAGCGGATCTTCCCGTCGAAACGTCCGCCGATAATGGCCGACAGGCAAATCCCGTCCAGTCCGCCCAGCGGATGGTTGGAAGCGAATATGTACCGCCCTTCGGCAGGAATATTCTCTTCGTTTACCAGTTCCAGATTCAAGTCAAAATATCCGATCAACTCCTGCATGAACGCTACCCCGTCTTTATCGTGATACCGACGGAGGATCTCGTTCAGCTCATCCTGATGAACAGTACGGATCAGATAGTCAACCATAAAACCGGGAATCTTACGGGCAACCGAAGGCGCCTTTTGCCGTAATACCTGTTTGATGTCTATCTGTGTAATACCTTCTTGTATCATTTCACGTAACTCTTACGGGAGGCAAAGATAGAGTTAATAATTAAAAGTCAATGCTTTCGGGAAAAGTTTTTAAGTGTCGGCTACAACAATTCATGTTGTACAGCTGTTTTTACTAATTAGTACGGAACGTGCAAGATATGATGATACGTCTGTGAAAGGGATGTAAGGCGTTAGTTTAAAAATAGATAGAAAGAGAATTGCAATCCTTTGGTAATGCATTTTTTAACATTTTAGGCATTCTGTTTTTACCTTTTTTGTGTAAATATTAAATTAAAAGGCGCGTTATTTGTGATATTAAAACGAGAGATTTATTGATATGAGGAAGTCTACGATTTGGTTGCTTGCGGTGGTGATGGCTTTTGCTTTTGCCGGTTTGCTTTTTTTGCAAGTAAAATATGTAAGTATCATACTCAAGAAAAGTAGCGAGCAGTTCAATGAAACAGTCAAACGATCGATGCACCAAGTCTCGAAAAATCTGGAGCTTGATGAAACGGCCCGGTATCTGGAAGAAGATCTCAGCCGTGACGAGGCCAACAATTACCTATACCAGAACGAACAGAGCAGTCTTGGCGGTGGAATCATCACTGAGAAAAAATACAAGATGCAGTTCACTAATGCCGATGGAACTGTAGAACATATCGAGTTTCATAGCGATATCCGGACACGCAAGTTTGAACCGCTTTCTTCGCTGGGCAGCAATAAAGTACCTAACAGCATCGTTAGTACGTCAAAAGATTTGCAGCAAACGCTGAAACGTCGTTATCAGTACCAAAGCGGGTTGTTTAACGAAGTGATCTTGAATATCTTGCATACGGCAAACCTGAAGCCGATCGAAGAAAGGATAGATTTTAAAAAGCTGAATAATTACTTAAAATCAGAATTTGTTAACAACGGATTGAACCTGCCGTTCGTCTTTGCTGTTATTAACAAAGACGGAAAGATCGTCTATCAGAACGGGGATATTCCTCCTGTATCAGACGTGATTCAACAGGTGCTGTTCCCCAACGATCCTCCTTCGAAGCAGAATTACCTGAAAGTGTATTTCCCGACGAAGGGTGATTATATTTCAAGTTCTGTAACATTTATCGTACCGTCAATCATCTTCTCGCTGATACTTTTGGTAACGTTTATCTTTACCATTTATATCGTGTTCCGTCAGAAGCGACTTTCGGAAATGAAGAATGATTTTATCAACAATATGACGCACGAACTGAAGACACCGGTTTCGACCATCTCGCTTGCCGCACAAATGTTGAAAGATTCGGACATCACGAAGAGCCCTGATGTGTTCAAGCATATCTCCGGGGTGATCAACGACGAGACGAAACGATTGGGCTTCCTGGTGGAAAAGGTGCTGCAAATGTCGCTGTTCGAACGCCAGAAAGCAGCCCTCAAGCTGAAGGAGGTGGATGCGAACGATTTACTGGCAAGCGTTGCCAATACATTCGCCCTGAAGGTCGAGAAGTATGACGGCACGATCGACATCGACCTGCAGGCGGAAGATTCGGACATCTACGTGGATGAGATGCACATCACGAACGTACTGTTCAACCTGCTGGACAACGCCGTGAAGTATCGCCGCCTCGAAGTGCCGCTGACACTGATGTGCCGCACCTGGAACGAGAACGGCAAGTTGTTGATATCGATCGAGGACAACGGCATCGGGATCAAGAAAGAATACCTCAAGAAAGTATTCGACCGCTTCTTCCGCGTGCCGACAGGAAACGTACACGACGTGAAAGGGTTCGGACTCGGACTTGCTTACGTCCGTAAAATAGTAGAGGACCATAAAGGTACGATACGTGCCGAAGTGGGAACCGGAAATGTAGGAACAAAATTTATTATTACTTTACCTCTTATAAAAAGTTAGTTATGGAAGAAAAACTAAAAATCTTCTTTTGCGAAGACGACGAAAACCTGGGTATGCTATTAAGAGAATACTTGCAGGCAAAAGGTTATGTGACTGACCTCTTCTCCGATGGAGAAGCCGGTTACAAAGGTTTCACCAAAGGCAAATATGACCTTTGCGTACTTGACGTGATGATGCCGAAAAAAGACGGCTTCACGCTGGCTCAGGAAATCCGTTCTATCAACCCTGATATCCCTGTTATCTTCCTTACGGCCAAGACTATGAAGGAAGATATCCTGGAAGGTTTCAAAATCGGTGCGGATGATTATCTGACGAAACCTTTCAGCATGGAAGAGCTCTTGCTCCGTATCGAAGCGATCCTTCGCCGCGTGAAAGGCAAGAAAATGAAAGATATTCCTTTCTACAAGTTAGGAAACTTCTTGTTCGATACCCAGAAACAGACACTGGCTATCGGCGACAAGGTTACGAAGCTGACAACTAAGGAATGCGAACTTCTGAGTCTCCTTTGTGCACATGCAAATGAAATATTGGAACGTAATTATGCACTGAAGACTATCTGGGTAGACGATAACTACTTCAATGCCCGTAGCATGGATGTATATATCACGAAACTTCGCAAGCTGTTGAAGGATGATCCGGGAATCGAAATCATCAACATTCACGGTAAGGGCTACAAGCTGATCACTCCTTCCGGAGAAGAAGCAGCCCGTGAAGAAGGCATTCAGGTTCTTTAATCAGAGCTTAACAGGACGCAAACTACACGGACAAGCGCAGAGTAACGCAGATGTCATTATCTATAAAGGATAAGTCTGCGTTACTTTGCGCTTTTTCACTATATTTGTGTGCAATTAAATAACGATATGATGAACGATAGACCGCTTATTCTGATTACAAACGATGACGGCGTTGAAGCCAAGGGGATAAAAGAACTCACCGAGTGCCTCCGGGACCTTGGGGACATTGTGGTTTTCGCTCCCGACGGGCCCCGTTCGGGAATGGCAAGCGCGATCACTTCGCTCGTGCCGATCAAGTATACATTGGTGAGGAAAGAAAAAGGACTGACGGTTTATAGCTGTACCGGGACTCCGGTCGATTGTGTGAAACTGGCCATCAACGAGGTGTTGGAGCGCAAGCCTGACCTGTTGGCCTCCGGGATCAATCATGGTGGCAACCATGCCATCTGCATCCAGTATTCCGGTACGATGGGGGCAGCTGCCGAAGGATGCGTGTTCGGTATTCCTTCGATGGGCGTGTCGCTCTTGGATCATCGTGCGGATGCCGACTTTGCCGAGAGCTGCCGTTTAGGGCGCATGCTTGCACGGCGGATCATAAAAGAAGGATTGCCGCATGGCACTTATCTGAATCTGAACGTTCCCAATGTCCCGAACGTAAAAGGGATGAAGGTATGCCGGCAGGCGGACGGGCGCTGGACCAATGAATTCAAACGCTCGGAAAACGCAGCGGGCGAACCTGTCTTCTGGCTTGCCGGTGCATTCGAGAATGCCAAGCCGATCCATGCCGATAACGACACGTTGGCGCTCGACAGCGGCTACGCCTCGCTTGTTCCTTGCAAGATAGATGTGACGGACTATGATTTTTTAGCACAGCTAAAAAATCAGTTGAAAGTTGAGAGTTGAAAATTGAAAGTTGGAAATAGATAACGTGAAATTATTCCGGTTCCAGCTTACTTTATTCTCTTGATCTTTGCAACTCTCAACTCTCAACTTTCAACTTTCAACTGAAAAAATATGAAATATTTTTTAATAGCGGGCGAAGCTTCCGGTGATCTGCATGCCTCCAACCTGATGGCAGCACTGAAGAAGCAGGATGCCGAAGCGGATTTTCGTTTCCTGGGCGGCGATCTTATGCAGGCAGTCGGAGGGACGCTGGTGAAGCATTATAGGGATATGGCTTTCATGGGCTTTATCCCCGTACTGCTCAATCTCCGTACGATCCTGAACAACATGAAAGCCTGCCAGGAGGAAATCCGGCAGTACAGGCCCGATGTGGTGATCCTGATCGATTATCCGGGGTTCAATTTGAAGATAGCCAAATATGTAAAGACGCAGTTGGGACTGCCTGTCTACTATTATATTTCACCTAAGATATGGGCTTGGAAACAGTATCGTATCAAGGATTTCCGTCGCTACGTGGACCGGATGTTCTGCATCCTGCCTTTCGAAGTGGAGTTTTTCCGCAATCTCGACTATCCGGTGGACTATGTGGGCAATCCTTCGGTCGATTCGGTTGCCTGCTATAGGGAGAAACAGGCGGCCGGACCTGATACATTCCGTGAGGACGAACAGTTGGACGAACGCCCCGTATTGGCGCTGTTGGCAGGCAGCCGCCGTCAGGAGATCAAAGACAACCTTCCGACCATGCTGAAGGTGGCAGCCGCTTATCCGGGCCACCAGCCTGTGATTGCCGGTGCTCCCGGCTTGGAACCGGAATATTACAGGCAATATATCGGCGACGCGGATGTGAAGATCGTGTTCGGCAAAACCTATCCTCTCCTCAGTCATAGTGATGCGGCGTTGGTTACATCGGGGACGGCTACGCTTGAGACATCGCTTTTCCGTGTGCCGCAAGTCGTCTGCTATTATGTCGCGGCCGGCCGGCTGGCAAGTTTTATTTTCCGCCATTTCTTCCATACGAAATACATTTCGCTGGTCAATCTGATAGCCGGACGCGAAGTGGTGCAGGAGCTGTTCGGTGTCCGATTTTCGTATGACCAGATACATGATGAGTTAGGACGTGTCTTGAACGATCATGCCTACCGTAGACGCATGCTCGACGGCTATGACGAGATGATCCGCCTGCTTGGAAAACCGGGTGCTTCCCGGCGTACAGCGGAGCTTATCTATCAATCACTGAAGCATTAACATTTTTTGTAAACAGTCTTTGCAGCATTTGCAGAGTGTTTATCATCTTCTTTTTTAGAAAGAAAAATAAACAAATTAGATACATGTTATGAAGACGTTGAAAAGTTTTATGCTATTGGTTGGAATCTTGTTAGGTTCTACAGTTTTTTATTCATGTTTGGATGACGACGACTCTTACAGCGAATTTTGGAGAGATAGTGTCCAGGCTATTGTAACGGTAAAACCATTGAGTGATAATTCTTACTATATGCAGCTCGACGACAGTACGACGCTGTTCCCGACAAACTCATATGTGCCTGAGAATTTGAAAGAAATTCGTGCGTTCGTTGTCTATAAGAACGACGAGAAGAAGACTGAAGGCTATGATCAGTCTGTTCAATTGTTAAGAATGGATACCCTTCTGACCAAACCGATCGCTCCTGACCTGGGATCGGAAAATGATTCCTATTACGGAACGGACATGCTGGCCTTGAATGGCGGTAGCATTTGGTCTAAGAACGGAGTGTGGATCGAGGACGGATATATCACGTTCGATTTCTATATTCAAAGAGGTTACAACGACAATGTCAAGCATTTCCTGAACCTGGTACAGACAAACAGTGCCGATCCGTATGAATTGGAGTTCCGTCATAACGCTTATGGCAATATCGACTCGTCCCTCAGACCTTCGGCCGGCTTGGTGTCCTTCAAGCTGGATAAGTTGCCGAGTACGGAAGGCAAGACGGTGAAGTTGAAGATCAAATATAAATCTTTCGCCTCGAACGACTATAATACCGTCGAGTTGGATTACAAATCAAAAGATACGGGAGATACAGAAGAATAATAACCTTCCCACATAACTTTTATTTTTATCATTTAGTTCAGGGAGAGAGGCATCGGGATGATGCCTTTCTTTTTGTGTACCCTATAGCTTTTGATGTAAAAGGTTATAGGCTTTTTCTTGGAAAGCTATAGATCCTTTTCAGGTATGTGCTATCTTTTTTGCTTTTTCTTGCCGGAAAGATGCAACGTTTCTCCGGATGCCCTCGTTTATATATATGAAAATGGAAGAAACAAATGTACATCTGATCGAGGAGTGTCGGCGTGGTAACCGGACTGCACAGCTCGCCCTTTACAAGCAATTTGCACAGCGGCTGTATGTCGCCTGTCTGCGTATTGTCGGCAACGTGTCGGAGGCGGAGGAGGCGATGCAGGATTCTTTCCTGAAAATATTCACCCGCCTGGACCAGTATCGGGATGGACAATGTTTCGAAGCATGGATGCACCGTATAGCTGTTCATACAGCCATTGATTACGTGCGCCGACAGACGCCTGACTGGGAAGAGCTCTCGGATGACTACACCGAACCCGACGACGACGGGCCGGATGAGGAAGAAATCCGTTATTCGGTTGCCCAAGTGAAGGAAGCCTGCAAGAAACTGCCGGCCGGCTATCGCGTGATCCTCTCGCTCTACCTCTTTGAGGGATATGATATGGAAGAGATTGCCTCCATCCTGAAGATCCGGCCGTCGAGCGTACGCAGCCAGTATCTCCGGGCAAAGCGTAAATTGTTGGACATAATAGCAGCAAATAAAGAAAATGGATAAACTGAAGAATTTCATAGACACGAACCGGGAAGCATTTGAAGACGACCTGTTACCTGAAGGCCACTTCGAACGCTTCGAGCAGAAGCTGGCTGTTCCGCGCAAAAGCCGGGCTACGTTATATAGCCTTTGCACTTTTGCCGCGGCAGCTTGCATCGCCCTGCTGTTCCTCTTCAAACTGCCGGGTGGCACGCCTTTGCCTACTCAGCCAAGGCAGGTGGTCACAGGCCAGCATGCCTGCGAGGTGAAAGAGGAGATAGAGGAACTTCGTCTCTACTACAATATGCAGATGAGTGATATCATCTCACAGATGCAGGCGATGTACAAACTGCAACGGACTCCTGGAACGGAGGAACTCTTGAAAGAGACAAAACGTGTCCTGACAGACAATTATATGTTCGAAGAAACGGTCCTTCCGACTCTGCCTTGCTCCAATGCCGGCCTTTATGCCATGAACCTGCATTACAGTACCAGCTTGGAAAGTCTCAACATCATGTTGAAACAGATGGAGAATATGGAAGATTTCAACAGGAATAGTAAACAATAAACACGTTAATCAACACATAAAACAATTTATCAACACATGAAAACAGCTTATCAACACACCAAGAAGGGACAATCCTGCTTTTTACGGGCCGGTCTGTTGATGCTCCTGGTTTTGTTTTGCAGCGTATCCGGTTGGGCTGCCAAACAGGAAAGCATCAAGAAAAAGGAAATCAACAAAAGCTTCAATGTCGGTAAAAACGACATCTTGCAAGTGGACAACCGTTACGGAAACATTACGGTTACGCATTGGAGCAAGAGCGAAGTCTCCATCCGTGTCGTGATCGAGGCGAAAGCCCGTAATGACGAAAAGGCGCAGGCTATCATCGACCGTGTCAACATACGGATGGAAAAGATGGGCAATACGGTTTCGGCCGTTACAAGCCTGAGGTCGCAAAACGGGAATGGAGGCTCTAACGAATCCTTCACCATCAACTACTATGTCAATATGCCGTCTGAACTGACGTGCGACCTGACACAGAAGTACGGCAATATCATCATGCCGGAAAACAATAAGGGAAAATGCGATCTGCATGTCAAATACGGCAATCTCAATGGCGGTAATTTCACGGGACCTCTCAGCATCGACGTGCAATATGGCAATATGGATATCTCCGATGTCGACAACGCCACTTTGGACCTGGCCTATTGCGGCAAATCCTCTATCCGCAACGGCTCGCAACTGAATATCGACAGCAAGTACTCCAACCTCAGTCTCGGAAATGTCCGGAAGATGAACACTGAAGCCAAATACGGCGACATCCATATCGACAGGCTGGACAACGGCTATATGGAACTGAAGTACGGAAATTGCAAGATCGACGAGCTGAAACAGGGCATCACCGTCGACGAACTGAGCTACAGCACGCTTACCATCAAGGATCTTGCCAGCAACTTCGATAAGGTCAATGTGGATGCCCGCTACGGTAATCTGAACATTTATATCGATGTGAACGCCTCCTTCCGTGTCGTTGCCAACAATATGAAATACGGCAATTGCAAGGTTCAAGGCGGATTCAATATCCAACGTCGTAATCAGGACGAAAACTCGGTCGGTTTCGATAGCCGCGACGACCAAAGGAACAAAAACAACTACACCCTCGATGTCAACAACGGTAAAAACGGCCGTATCAATTTCGAAGGAAACAGTTATAGCAACATAAAGGTGATGGCAAAATAATCCCTGCCGCCCTGTATCGGACAAATGAAAGAAGCCCCGGTATCCAAGCGATACCGGGGCTTTCTTATTTTGATAAAAGGAACGACTGCTTAGTCAAGTTCTTTGATAGTGATGTTACGATACCAAACGTCGTCTCCGTGGTCCTGGAAACCGATGAAACCTTCTTTGTTTTCACCACCGCAGTTCAGCAACAGTTCGTAAGCCAACGGCCATTTGTCTTTGCTGAATTTGCTGTTATCCAACATTTCCTTCCACTGCTGTGTCCACAAATGATATTCAACAACCGGTTCATCGTTCTGATAGTGAACTACCGTACCTTTGTAGCACATGATCTTGCCTTTGTTCCATTCACCGAACGGTTTAGAGTTCTGAGGCTTAGCCGGGATCATGTCATACAGGGAAGCAGACTGGCGGTTGCCGTCTTTACCCAACTTGGCGTCCGGATGGTTTGCATTGTCGAGTACCTGATATTCAGGAGCAGAGATATAAGAAGGCTGTCCTTCGACTTCCTGGATCATATACAGTACGCCGGAGTTTGAACCTTTACCTACTTTCCATTCGAATTCAAATTCATAGTTTTTGAATTTGTGAGCGAAAACCAAGTCGCCACCATCTTTAGCACCAGCTTCACCTGCACCGGATCCTTTGATATGGATCGTACCGTCTACCACTTCCCAGGCAGCAGGCACATCCGTACGGCCGTAGCCTCTCCATCCATTGAAAGATTTACCGTCGAACAAAGTGACTTTGCCATCGGCATCTTTCGGGAAAGTAGACAGGTCGACAGTAGGCAGATCGTTCATGAGTTTGTATTCAGGAACGGCAGCTTCTGTCTTTGCCTCTTCTGCAGGAGCAGCAGCTTCTTCTGTTTTTTTACCACCGCTACAAGATGTGAAATAACACATCATAATTGCGGCACTTGCTAATAATACTGACTTTTTCATTCTATTTATTTGTTTAAAACTAATTATCTCGGCATATCAGGCAACTTCCAGCCCTGACGATAGTTATGCTTGATCATTTCGGCAGCATACTGTTTTGCATTGACAGGATCTGTCCAGTCTTTTGCAAATGACGGGTGTCCGTCCTTGATTGTGAAACCATCCTTGATACAAGTCTTGATCATTTCGTTATCGCCGATGTTGGTGAACTGCATGTTGTTGCCGTCCCATTTCAATGTACGGTGCAAACCTTGCAGGCGGACTGCCAATACCCCCATCACGATCATTTCGTTGAACGGACCAGCTTCCAAGAAGTTTGATTTTGTCTGTACGCGGTTAGATGCACTTTCTTTACAAGCACGAACCCAGTCCATTTCATGGTTCTTAACGCGACGGCATACTTTTGGTGCGTTAGGAACACGACCGGACAGCAAGAACGGCTGTTGGCCGTAGCAACCGCAAACCAACGTATCTTTTGTTCCGTGGAAGATTGTCAAACCACCACCAGGACCCATCAGTTCTTTACCCTCAGGGAAGCCTTCCGGGCGGTTCGGCATCATACCGCCGTCATACCAGTGCACTTCTACTTCCGGCATAGCCAGTTTTGGCATGTTTTCACGAGCCGGGAAAATGAATTTAACGTGCTGTGCGTTAGGCGCGCAATCACGGAGCAATAGGGTAGAGGAGGCTTCAACGCTTGTAGGATAGCCTAATTTCAATGCTTTAAATGCAGTGTGCATAATGTGGCAGGCCATATCGCCTAAGGCTCCTGTACCGTATGTCCACCATCCGCGCCAGTTCCAAGGGTGGTAGATTTTGTTGAACGGTTTCAATTCTGCCGGACCAGTAAACAAATCCCAGTTCAGAGTAGAAGGAATCTTGTCTGCTTTTTCCGGAGTATTCAAACCCTGCGGCCAGATAGGACGGTCTGTAGCACATTCTACTTTTGTGATGTCACCGATTTCACCGTTCCAGATCCATTCGCAAACCAAGTCGGTTCCTTCAGCTGAAGAACCTTGGTTACCCATCTGGGTTGCTACATTAGTAGAAGCTGCCAACTTGGTCAGCAAACGAGATTCGTATACTGAATGGGTCAACGGTTTTTGACAGTATACGTGTTTGCCTAATGTCATGGCATCAGCCGTGATCATGGCATGAGTATGATCGGCAGTTGCGATGATGACAGCATCGATGGATTTACCCATTTCGTCATACATCTTACGATAATCCCAATATTTTTTTGCATTCGGATGTTCTTCAAAAGTGCCTTTTGCATACTTCCAGTCAACATCGCAGAGCGCTACGATATTTTCTGTGTTCTTTACATTATTAATGTTGGCATGTCCCATACCGCCGATACCGACAGCGGCAATGTTCAACTTATCAGTCGGAGCTACATATCCGTGAGATTTTCCCAGGATGGAACCCGGAACGATTGAGAAAGCTGCAGCAGCTGCGGCTCCTCTTTGAAGAAATGATCTTCTTGAAATGTTCGACATAGTAATAATTTTTTATAGATTAGCACTTAATTATAATATTCGATGTGATTTCTTGTCTTATAAAAACACAAACTGGCACAAATATAGCCAATGCAGAAGTAACGGCAAGTCTTCCTTTCGGCTTTCTTCTTTAAAATAGTTTTTTTTAACAGAGGTTATAGATAAAGTCTATTTTTCCATAAATAATATCTATGCTTTTAGGGGAAAACATTTTGACGCTTTCCCTATATTTGTATAGAAAGAAAACTTATTCATCCAATCTCTTGTTATTAAAGTACGATACCGATATGAAAAGGGAGCCTGTATACATACGAATATATCATTTTTATCTGGAAGGATTTCGCGAAATGAAGCTGGGTAAGACGTTGTGGCTAATCATATTGGTCAAGCTCTTCATCATGTTTTTTATCTTAAAACTGTTTTTCTTTCCTAATTATTTAGGAAAGTTGGATGGAGATTCGGCTAAGGAAGAACACGTTTCGGGTGAATTGATCAATAGAGCAATTACTCCTTAAATTATATAATTTATGATCGCAAGCATTGACACATCTTTGATTGACTGGTCAAGAGCGCAATTCGCTCTCACTGCCATGTATCATTGGCTGTTCGTGCCCCTGACACTGGGGCTCGGCGTTATACAGGCCATCATGGAGACCATCTATTACAAAACAGGTAACGAGTTCTGGAAAAAGACAGCGCAGTTCTGGATGAAACTGTTTGGTATTAACTTCGCTATCGGTGTTGCCACCGGGCTGATCCTCGAATTCGAATTCGGAACGAACTGGTCTAACTACAGTTGGTTTGTAGGAGACATCTTCGGAGCTCCCCTTGCTATCGAAGGAATTCTGGCGTTCTTTATGGAAGCGACTTTTATAGCCGTGATGTTTTTCGGTTGGGACAAGGTGAGCAAACGCTTCCACTTGGCTTCCACCTGGCTGACGATCATAGGAGCAACTCTTTCCGCCCTTTGGATCCTGATCGCCAATGCGTGGATGCAATATCCGGTAGGTATGCATTTTAATCCGGACACTGTGCGTAACGAGATGTTCGATTTCTGGGCGGTGGCCTTATCTCCTGTCGCCATCAACAAATTCTTCCATACCGTACTTTCCGGATGGATCGTGGGAGCCGTCTTCGTGATGGGTGTCAGCAGTTGGTATCTGTTGAAAAAGCGGGAGACGGAGTTCTCGCTCGAAAGCATCAAGGTCGGTGCGATTTTCGGACTGGTCGCTTCCATACTTATTGTATGGACGGGTGATGGTTCGGCTTACCAGGTCGCCCAGAAACAGCCGATGAAGTTGGCTGCGATGGAGGGCTTGTACGAAGGGGGCAACGGAACAGGTCTGGTTGCCATCGGCCTGCTGAATCCCGACAAGACGAGTTATAAAGATAATGTAAATCCTTTCATCTTCGATATCAAGATTCCGAAACTGCTCTCCTTCCTTGCCGAACGCGATGTGGATGCATACGTTCCCGGCATCGTCAACCTGATAGAAGGCGGTTATACGACCAATAAAGGAACGGTTGCCCTTTCTGCTGCCGAGAAGATCGAGAAGGGGAGGATTGCCATCCAAGCTCTTGCTGATTATCGCAAGGCGGTAAAGGACAAAGACCAGGTGGCTGCGGAGCAAGCCCGTAGCCTGTTGGACGAGAACTTCGCTTATTTCGGATACGGGTACATTAAAGATCCTGCCGACCTGGTTCCTCATGTCGGCCTCACTTTCTATTCATTCCGCGTCATGGTGCTCCTGGGCGGATATTTTATTCTGCTATTCATCGTTGCTTTGATCTGGAGCAAAAAGAACAAGTTTGCCGATGCCCGCTGGTTGCAATGGTCGAGCCTGTGGACGATTCCTCTGGCCTACATCGCCGGGCAGGCGGGGTGGATCGTGGCCGAAGTGGGACGTCAGCCGTGGGCTATCCAGGACATCCTGCCGACAGGCGCATCCGTGTCCAAGCTGGCCACTTCATCGGTACAGACGACCTTCTTCGTCTTCCTGTTTCTCTTTACCGTCCTGCTTATTGCGGAGATCGGTATTATGGTGAAGGCGATCAAGAAAGGGCCTTCGGTGAATTAAGAATTATGAATTAAGAATTAAGAAATGAGTGTTATGGATAGTACATATATATTGTTACAGCATTACTGGTGGTTCCTTGTTTCCCTCTTAGGAGCGCTATTGGTTTTCCTGCTTTTCGTACAAGGCGGACAGTCCTTGCTCTTCACGATCGGCAAAACTGAATTGCAACAAAAGATGTTGCTGAACTCGACCGGACGCAAATGGGAGTTTACGTTTACGACCCTGGTCACTTTCGGAGGTGCGTTCTTCGCCTCTTTCCCGTTATTCTATTCGACCAGTTTCGGCGGAGCCTACTGGGTGTGGATGCTGATACTGGCTTGCTTTGTTCTGCAGGCCGTATCGTATGAATACCAGTCGAAGAAGGGGAATCTCCTGGGCAAAAAGACGTATCAGGTATTCCTGCTGTTGAACGGCATCTTGGGCCCGATCCTGTTGGGTACGGCTGTCGGTACGTTTTTTAGCGGAGCCGAGTTTGTCGTCAACAAAGGACAGCTGACCGATGTCGCGATGCCGGTGATCTCCACCTGGGCGACCCCCTGGCACGGACTTGAGGCTGCTTTCGTGTTCTGGAACGTATGTCTCGGACTGGCGGTGTTCTTCCTGGCACGCATCCAGGCATTGCTTTATTTCATCAACAATATCGACGATGCCGAGATCGTGAAACGCAGTCGCAAGCATTTGCTGATCGAGACGGTGCTGTTCCTTGTCTTCTTCCTTGTCTTCCTGGTGCATCTGTTGCTTGCCGACGGGTTTGCTGTCGATCCGGAGACAAAAGAGGTGTATATGCAGCCCTATAAATACTTTATGAACCTGGTCGAGATGCCTGCCGTATCGGTCGTGCTGTTGGCGGGCGTGGCCGGTGTCTTGTATGGCATCGTTCGCACGATCTTGTCAGGGACATGGAAAAAGGGCATCTGGTTCTGCGGGACAGGCACGGTACTCACGGTGCTGGCGCTGCTGCTTTGTGCCGGTTGGAACAATACGGCTTATTATCCTTCGGTAGCCGACCTGCAAAGTTCGCTGACGATCGGCAACAGCTGCTCCAGTCCGTTCACATTGGAAGTGATGAGTTATGTCTCCATCCTCGTGCCTTTCGTCCTGGGCTATATTTTCTATGCCTGGCGTGCGTTGGATCTGCGGAAGATCAGCGGGGAGGAAATGCAGGAGAAAGACACGCATGCCTATTGATGCGATGCTACAGGCTGGTCCCATAAAACAAAGGAAACGGCGAAGCTCACGCTTGGCCGTTTCTACATTTAACCGTTTTAAACAAAAAGAAAAAGTTAGTTAAGGCTTAGATGAAAATATCTTAAGTCTTTTCTACTGACTCTAAATAGCTTCCATAAGGACAGCAAACAAATATATGGAATACCTGTGACCCTCGGAACAATCTCCCCGCTTTTTTTGTTATTTTTCACAGTACGCCAATGCTTTTGTATTATCTTTACACCCGAATTATCCGAAGGACCTTATGGCAGAATTTAACATAAACATATTGGGATGCGGTTCGGCGTTACCTACCACGCGGCATCTGGCAACATCACAGATCGTAGATTTACGAGACAAATTGTATATGATTGATTGTGGGGAAGGTACCCAAGTGCAGATGCGGCGGATGCGCGTCCGTTTCGGCCGTCTCGCCCATATCTTCATCTCGCATTTGCATGGCGACCACTGCTTCGGTCTGCCGGGACTGATCTCTACACTCGGCATGCTGGGACGCACCGGCGAGCTGGTCGTGCACGGTCCGAAGGAGGTCGAGACTTACCTGCGTCCCGTGATGGATTTGTTCTGCCGGGGCATGGAGTTCGAAGTGCGTTTCAATCCTGTCGATACCCGCAGCCATTCGTTGGTGATGGAAGACCGTTCGCTGTCGGTCTACTCCATCCCGCTGAAGCACCGGATTCCCACCTGCGGCTATCTCTTTGCCGAGAAACCGAAGGAGGCGCATATCATCCGCGAGATGACGGATTTCTATCAGGTTCCCGTCCGTTGCATGAAAGATATCAAGCAGGGGCAGGACTATGTCACGCCCGAAGGCGAGGTCGTTCCCAATTCCCGCCTGACGCGTCCGGCTGCTCCTCCCAAGCGTTATGCGTTCTGTTCCGATACGGCCTATAACCGCTCGATCATCCCGATTATCGAAGGGGCGGACCTGCTCTATCATGAAGCGACTTTTGCCGAATGCGATCTCGCCCGTGCCAAAGAAACCTTCCATTCCACCGCACGTCAGGCAGCGGAGATCGCCCGTGATGCCCATGTGAAACGCCTCGTCATCGGTCACTATTCCGCCCGCTACGAAGACCTGTCCGAACTTCACCGGGAAGCCGAAGCGGTATTCCCCGGCACGATATTGGGAAATGAAGGAACGGTGATACCGGTTTAATCGAAAAAGAGGTGCCGTAGGAAGGTGTGTCGAAACATGGAATGGCCGTCGATCATTAATAATACAGAACTTTGTGTATTATCCCAAAAAATATTCCTACATTTGTACGATCTTAGGGTTTGGTATATGAAGGTATTGATTACATTCGTTTTGTTGCTGGCTGCATGGGCCGGTTGTCCGCTTGAGGTGATGGCACAACAAGCGAATACGACCGTGTCCCGGACGACCGTCGCCAAAGACAAAGAACCGGATTCGGTTGAGATCAGCGCCTATGATAACAAGATCGTCGTCGAGAATGCTCCGGCCGGTAGCAAGCTCGAAGTCTACAGCGTGGTAGGCATCCGGGTGAAAGAGATACCGATGAAGCAACCCTCCGGCGAATATACGGTGGACCTTGCCAAGGGTTACTACATCGTCCGCATCGGCGACACGGTCCGTAAAGTGTCCATCCGCTAACACCCGTTCAGGCTCCCCATAAAGACATCCCCGTCGCGTATGCAATCAGCGCCCATCCCACGAAGGAGGAGGCTTGTCCCGTGCCGTTTGTCCGTACTCCGAGAGTGTCAAGAGGGCTCCTATACATCCCAGCACCACCTCCGAACGGTCCGCCCACAGGGCCATTATCCCGAGGGCGGCCAGATACAATGCCAATGCTGTCCGAAGGCGTATCGTCCGGCACATCGTCCGGCAACTTGCCCGGTATCGGGCGAGCCGGCTTTTCATTCTTCTCATCCGTTTTCTTCTTTTTCAGGTTCAACAAGAAGCCCAACAAGGCTCTGATAAATTCAAGGATTTGTTTTAGTTTGTTCATGATGGGATTTGTGAATTATGATTTATGATTTAATTGTCCATTGTTCATTGTCCATTGAAACAGTTCCAGTTGTTTCCCGATCTCTGCTTCGAGCGCGATGATGTTGCGGCGGTAGAGGTCGCGGTTGTCACCGTTTTGTTCGCTGATGTAGGGGCTGTAGGCGATCTCCTTGGCGTAGGCTTCGGGCTGGAAGCTGAAATGGTAGGCGCGGGGATAGGCGGAACGGATCAGGCGGGCGAAGTCGAGGAAAGAGAGGTGTGTGGCTTCGTAATGCCTGAAATGGTGCGTGCCGTAGGCCGTCTCGAACGTGGCCCGCTGTCCGTGCCAATACGCGTTGGAAGCGCCATACCCCATCAGTCCGAAGAAATTATGATGTTCCGTCGCAAGCATGGAGGTTCCCCATCCGCTTTCGAGCGCACCCTGTGCGAGGATGATCCTGGCGTTCATGCCGAACAGCTTTTCCGCTTCGGCGGCAGCCTCCCGGCAAGTATGTAAAAAATTGATCTTTTTATCCATTATATATCGGTATTTATTTGTATTTCAGATTGATAATGACTATATTTACATATTATAATCAAGAAGAAAAACGATGGAAAATTCACTGAATCAAAACAAAGTATGGGGATGGGGCGAACTGGCCCTGATGTACTTCCCGAATATCTCGCAGAAGAGCGCGACCATGCAATTGTTGAAATGGATACGCGTCAGCGACGAGCTGGTCGGTCAACTGGAAAAATCGGGCTGGCATCCGGGTAAGAAATACCTCACCCCCAGACAAAAGGATTACATTGTGGGACATCTCGGAGAACCCTGAAGAGGTGAAAGTTGAAAGGTGAAAGTTGAAAGTTATTTGTACGAACGCGAAGCATCACTTTTAACTTTCAACTTTCAACTTTCAACTCTCAACTTTCAACTCTCAAAGTTCTCCCGGGCGGTCATCTTCGCCCCCTGCGCTGCCCTCGTCCGGAGCACCGGAAGCGATCTTCTCGAACGTGTAGTTCTTGATCGCATCTTTCAGCAGCTTGCCGGGGCGGAAGACGATGCGGCGGCTTTTGATAAGCGCATGGCTGAACTCCTTCTCGGTCAGCGTGCCGGTGCTGCCGAACTGCAACTGGAAGCTGCCGAGCTCGCCTACTTTGACAACCTCGCCTTTGCCGAGGTTGCGGCGCATCACGTTGACCAATTCGTCGAGGATCAGTTTCACATCGCCCGAAGAGGCGGTGGACTGGGCCGAGATCAGGTCGCACAATTCATACACGTCGCACGTGCCGGTCGTATTGGCACTGGCGTAATACAGTTTCGAACCTTCGGCGGCATCTTTGCGCATGTCTTTGCGCAGGACCAATTTGTACTTTGCTGGCATAACATTAGGATTTTTAGGTAAAACATTTGTTTCTTAATCACATAACAAAGATACAACCGCCCCCGTCGTCCCTGCGGAATGTGGCGGAACAGCGTGGCAAGAGGGGGAGGAGAGGGGCAAAACGGGGAAAGCCGGGGAAAGCCGGCAAGTATGCTTGGCTTTGATATAAAAAAAACTATACCCCACAGGGCAAAACCCTATACCTTTTTTCCGTGGAAGCTATGGCTTTTGGGGGAAAAAGGTATAGGGTTTTTCTCTTTCTGAAATCGGCTGCGGAGGGAAAAGGACAATTTGACCGCGATATTTTCCCTACACTTTTTGGGGGGTGACGGGCTTGTTTTTCTGATACTCACCGTGGCTTATTCTCTTGATGAACAGAGGGTTCAGCTTATAAATGAGGCGTCTGACCAGCCTTTTGTCCATCCCTTCCGCCTCACCGATGGTGTAAGCTTCAGCCAGGGTGAAGCGCTCCGGCAATTTCTCCAGCAGGATGCGTCCCTTGCGGGGGCAGGACAGTTCGGGAGCGCTTTCGTTGTGTCGCAACTGCGTCAGGAGCAGGCGGCTGTGTTCGAGGCAAGTCTCGACGATGGCGAGCGCAGCCTTGAAATGCTCTTCGGTGCAATACTGCGAGTCCATCCCGTAGCCCTCCTTGCCGCATCGGGTGGCGGTGAAGATCATGCAGAGGCGGAAGGCGATCAGCCCGTGGCGTTTGATGACGCTGAGAAATTCCTCGTCGCCGAACAGGTCCGCTTCATGCAGCCATTTCTTGAAACACTGGTTCAGCCGGGCCCACTGCGACAGCGTCAGGCATACCTGCAACGGGCGCCGGCGAAGCGTCTTGGCGATGTTCATCAGTTGTTCGGAGAGTTCCGACAGCTTCTTCGGCATATCCATTTTGTCGCCTTCGGGCGAGACATCCTGCCAGACCGCCTCGCTGCGGCACGTATAGAGCAGCAGGCGGCTCAGGAGTCCGCTCTCGCTGTCGGGGATCAGGCGGGAGAACTGTCCCGGTGTCCCGGAGAGCAGCAGGGCGAGCCGTGGAGAGTCGATGCGGATCATCTCGTTGTCCGTCTTGCGCGACGAAGAGACCGGTTCGTGATGGAACGCCTTGCGGAGCAGGTCGTCAAACATCCCGTAGTCCTGTTTGCTGGCCGATAGGATCGTGTCGATTTCGCTGTCAGCCATCAGCCCGCCGATGTTGCCGTTGTCGCGCAGGTGGACAAGCATCTTGGCTTTGGTGACCTGCGTCGGGATGTTGAGGTAGGCCTTGGCGGCAGGTTTCGGAGCATCCTTTACCACGACGGAGCGGTGCTTCTGGTGTGCCTCCGCCTTCTTCTGCTCCCACTCTTCCAGGGCTTGCATATATTCGGCTTCGGCCTGTCCCGTTTCCGTCTTGATCAGTTCTTCGTACAAGTCGGCCAGATGGCGCATGTCGTTGATGCACCCCTTACCGTTGGCCGCGGGAGCCACCTCGACGGTGAAAATGTGGGGGAACACCCGTTTGCGGTGATATTTGCCGGACACTTCGGGGAGGCAGGCGCTTGCCACCGTGCATGCTCCGAGGAGCGCCATGTCGCGCTCGCGGTGCTGGGGATAGAAGGCGACCGCCTCGCGGAACAGATCGGGAAGCCATCCGTACACCTCGTCGGGAATGAGCGGGGTCCGCTCGCGCAGGACTTCGCCGCTTGTCTCTATTTCTTCCGTCTCTAAGGGATGTCGGGTTTTGAAAACTGTAGGAGAAATTTCGCGGTCAATTTGTCCTTTTGCTCCGCCATAGGTCGCATGCTCGTTTATATTTCCTTGATAAGCAGAATGTAACGCCTGTTCGATCTCTGTCGCCGTGAAGTCTGCCGCTTGCAGGCGCAGCGTGCAGCATGCGGCTGTTTCGGTGTACGAAAAGCCCCTCCGGTTTGCCTCGCAGCCGAGGCGGTAGACCGTCTGGTTACGCGCTCCTGCCAGCGGCGGGATGCGGTCGAGGAAACGTGCGACAAACGCGTCGACACCCTTTTCGGCCGACTGCTTTTCGGGGATGTGGAAGACTTCCGCGTCCGGATTGTAGTACGCCTCCCCGTCGTCGCCCACGTAACAGCAACGGCTGATGTCCTTGCACTTGGCAT
The DNA here is from genome assembly GCF_019041495.1 of Parabacteroides sp. MSK.9.14. NCBI lineage: Bacteria > Pseudomonadati > Bacteroidota > Bacteroidia > Bacteroidales > Tannerellaceae > Parabacteroides > Parabacteroides sp. MSK.9.14. Next base: position 50,117 of record NZ_JAHPXO010000002.1, on the reverse strand, counting down.
CGCTTGCCACACCGCCTGCCTTCTCGAAGAAGGCGGCGACAAGGGGATAGGCTTCGCCGTGGCGTTCCGCCGGGCAGTCTACGCGTACGAAGACCTTCAGCCCTTCTCCGCCGGGACTGACGAACATCGCCAGCGTGGAGCTCAGCGCCCGGAAGGCGAGGATCAGTGCCGGCAGGTCCTTCACATGGTCGAAATCCAGTCCGACGACCTGGCTGTACGTTTCGAGCGCACTCGCCTTATGTCCGCCCTTGAATACCCCCGAAGGGGTGAACCCCGGCAATCCGCCCTTCAGCTTCCGAGCTTCTTCGGCACGCCCTTCCGCCAGTGCGGTGCGGTAGGCGAGGATCTCATTTTTCCAGCGGCGGCGCCGGATCAAGATGATGATTTCTTCAAGAGTTAAGACTTTGCACTCTGTCCGGAACAGGCTGGCGTAAAAAGATACATGTACTTGTTTTTCCATGATATTATTAATTTAAGGCAAAATGGATTGCCGGTTTGTTTATGCGACAAAGGTAAGCTTATCCCAGTGTGCAGGCAACTATGCCAAAAGCGGATTTTTGAAATATATAATACTGGTTGTTAGGTGTATATGAATTTTGTTTTTGACGGAGCATATTGCTTTTTAACATTTTTATTTAGAATAAATTAACTGTTTGTCCGTTCTCTCTTCTCTTTTGAATAATAATAGGTGGCCAACGTCTTGACCACGACACTGAAGTTGAAGATGACCTGCATGGCCTTGAATAGCCCGGCTGCCTTTTCCGTGTTTTTCTCAAATTCAGGGAGGTAGCGTATTCCGCTGAAATACTCGGCAAGTGTGCGTGCGTCGTCTACCTTTATCTGTATTTCTTCGATCCCTCCGACCTTTTGGAGCAGTTTGCGTATGCGTCCTTGGCAGGCGCGGATGGCGTCGGTCGTGTAACGTGTCGTTTTGACTCCCTCTATCTGTTTAGACTTGAGGATTTCCAGGCGGGTGTACAATTCTGCCATTTCTTGTGCTTCTTTTGAAAGCTTCTGTTTTTTTTCATGATGAATTTTTTATAAGATGGATAATATAAATGATGATTATCATCTGTTTTTAATAAATAACGAAGCCCCGGCAGTACGAAAACTGCCGGGGCTTGTTTTTTTGTATGCCTTCGTCCTTCGCAGGGGAAAGGCAACTTGAACTTTAATTTCAATATACTTTAGTATTATTAATATTAAATCCGGTTGCTTGTTCGCCTCTCGCAGGTTAGTTGCCGTTTTACGGTACGCAACCGAAGAATTATTTGATTATAAAATGTCATTTGTATAAGGGTGGTCTAATAACCACCCTTACGATAGTATTGTTCAGTCTCGATTACTTGATGATAGCTTTAACAGCTTCTTCACCTTCAACAGCTACAACTACTACACCTGCCGGAGCAGCGATTGTTGCATTGTCAGAAGTGATAACCGTGTTAGCTACAACCTGGCCTAAGATGTTGCTTACAACAACTTTCTTACCGGCAGCACCAGCGATCGTTACGTTGCCTTCGCCAGCGATAACTGTTACTTCAGATGTGGCGATCTCTTCGTTGTCGGTAGCCATATCGTCAGCAGAACCCTTTTCGATGTTGAAGATAAGAGCGTTGTCACCGCCTGTCTTTGCTTCTTCGAATTCAGATTCTTCAGGATCAGATAATACCAAGCAGTTGTTCTGGTTCTTCAACCATGCTGCTTTTGACGGAGCGATGTCTTTGTTACCTTTGTTAGATTCGATCAAGAATGCGCGATCTTCTTCAACTTCGTTAGCAGCCTTGGCCGGATCGATGTAACGGAATGACCAAGTATAGTTGTGGTGCTTGTCTTCCTTAACAGCAACCTTCAGATTGATGCCTTTGACAACTTTCTTAATGTCTTCCATGCTCAAGTCTTTAGTTGCAACGTTTTCGAAATGTTCACCCAAGATATACAGAACGCTATCCTGTTCAACGGCATCAACAAAACCTACGCGATGGTATTTACCGAAGTGATACAGTTCTTCACCCTTGACAACATCCTTGGCTTCTGCAGAGTCAGCGAAGCTTACCAACAGTTTGTAACGGTTGAAACCAGGAACGGCAGGAGTTGCATGGATACAATCTTCCGGACCGCAAGGTTCACCATTGGCATTCATATGCTTGTGGTTGGTTGCGTCACAAGGTTTTCCTTCAGTTCCTTTGTTTTCTGTTTCACTTACATATACCAAATACTGCGGCTTAATCTGATACTGAGCAGATTTTCCGATATTGAACGGACGGACATTGAATGACAGACCTGCTTTGGCAATATTCTTTGCTCCAATGCCTAAATAGTCCATATCTTCACGCATGAAGTTCTTGTTGGTTTCATCCATCAGATAATCGCCGACATAAGCTTCTTTGAACTTCAACAGTTTAGTAGCATCTTCGTTACCTTCTACAGCTCCATCTAATTCAACGTGGTTGAAACGACGATACAGAGGTTGGTCAGCCAAACCGATTCTGAAAGCAGAAGTTCTTACTTCTTCAATAACCTGTTCCTGAAGTAAAGCTTTCAAGCTCTGGTCTGCAACACCTAATTTGTTGTTGAAAGAAAGAACATTTCCTTTCGTGTCTTTCTCTACATCGTCTGCATCGATAAATGCATAGTAGCAACCCTTTTCTGTTTCGTTGTTTTCTTTGAAGTAGAATGTAGCCGGAGCTAAGTTCTCTGTCAAGACATAGCGGTTTTCTTTGCCGACAGCGATCATGTTCTTACCAGCTTTGATCTGATAAGTAGCTCTTTCAAGCTGAGCCAGACCTTCGATTCTTGCCTGTACTGTTGCATCTACTGTGTAACCGTAAGCTACAGTCTTGTTGTTATTTTGCTTAACCAGTTCAAAGAAAGTAGCTTCTTCCTGCAATGCGTTCAAAGTTGTGTCTCCTTCAACCTGTGCGATGTATTTGTCCATTGTGTACGGGTTGAAGTAGTTGAATGCATAGTTTGTGATCATCAATTCATCATCAGTCAAATATTTGTATCCTAAATATTTGTCACCCAAAATGTTTTTGTCTGTAATCTTTGTGATGACCAAAGAGTCGGAAGACAAAGCCTTGCAATAATACAGTTTAGAACCTTCTGCCTGAGTCAACTGCCAAGAAGCACCGTTTTTCAGAACCTTGTCCGTTGTATTATAAGCCGGGTTCTTCAATGACGGATATTCACGGTTTGTAACATTTACCGGAGAAGTAGACAAGAAATATTCAGAAGTCTTAGTCTTCAAAACAACCCACTGGTAAGCCGGCATGTGCATTACGTTCTGTTCTGCTTTATCAACAGTTACCCATTCTGAAGCTGCACCATCAACATGGATCGGAGATGCCAGATATTTGTTAGTTTCTGCATTCTGGATTACATACAGACCGTCTTCCAAAGAAACCTTGTCTGTACCAGCCTGAACACAACCGGTGAAGCCTAAAGTGATATCTGTTTCTTTTACGTCAGCGATAGTTACGATACGAATTTCATCTGCTTTAACCAGGTCTTGAATTGTAACATAGTTTTTAGCAGTTTTATTATTTGCGATAATCGTTTTGTGGTTTCCTGGTGTAGTTAACGCTGTCTTCCAATCTTTAACAGATGCGCTTAAGCGAGTTGCCTGCTTAACTTGGATTACCAAAGAGTCGTGAGACGGGAAATAAGTAAACAAGAACTTACCTTGATCAGCCAAATCCGTACTCAAAGCCTTTTTGTAATTAAATGCCAAGAACTTATCGCTGTTTTTATTTGTATATGCTGTATCGACATGCAGATACTGGTTGTCAGCTTTTCTTGTTACATAAACAAAAGATCCGTCCTTAGTATCTTTAGCGATGAAAGCGACATCACTGAACGGGTTTTCCAAAGATGTGTTGTTGCGATCCGGATTGAATGTCAATTTAACGCCGTTAGCTGCATCCTGAATACCTAATTTAGTGTTGATTTGCTTTGCATTCAAAGCGATTCCGTCAGCTTCTACCAAAGTGAATGTGGCAAATTTAGCTCCTGAAATATCAGTGGCCTTACCACCAGCTTTCTTCAAACGTACATTAGTGCCCTCTAAAACTAAGCCGACAACAGAGTCTTCTTGGAAATAAGAATACAGCGGTCTGTTAGTTTCCAAAGCATTAGCATATGTTCCAGAGAATGCCCAGCCTGCAATTTCACCTCCAACCAATGAGTTCTTGGTTGTTTGCATTGCATTTTTAGCGAAATCATCCATTGTTACAGACAATAAAGCTTCAGCACCTTTGTTTACGAAGTCATAAATAGGAGCTTTTCCTTGATTTTCAACAGTAACAGTTGTGCACCACAATGTGCTTGCAACGTTATCTGCTGTAACATTATCAACTGTAACCAGTTCTCCCTTCGGATTCACTGCCAAGTAGAGGTTACCAGGAGTCTTCAATTGATACAGTCCATCATTTGTTCCTTCAATTAAAGAGGGAACATTGTTTCCTGCAAAAGCACTTGTTGCCCCAAACAGTGCAACTCCTGCTAAAAGAGTAGAAAACTTTTTGTTCATAATTCTAAAATGTTTAATTAATAAATAGTATATCTGTTTGTTTCTTCTATGTACTCAAACCTCTTGTTTTACAAGAGTTAACCAAAATCCTGTATAATGACTAATGAAAACGTACGTTTTAATTAGTCATTTTTTGGGAGTAGTCGGAAGGCTTCGTATCGGAAAGTCGGTTTTTTGTACGCGTTAAGCTATCTAATTGATAAGAAAGAATATAGAAAAGGAAAATTTATTGGGAGAAAGGATTGCAGGTTTAAAAAGTAGTTGTATTTTTGTAGCTGAAAAGTGGCGAAAAAAAACGTACGTTTTCATTAGCCATTCTGAAAACAGTCTCTATCTTTTTTATCCCCAATCACTTATAAACATAAAAACGCTCTAAAATAAGGCTGAAATCCATTTTTTATATAATGTACATATGTACCTAAATATAATTGTGTAAGTCCAAGTTTATCAATAATATACATGATATCTTCAATCTGCCGGCCTCTATTGCTATAATAGCCTGAATTTGCCGTTTTCTGGAAAAAGCCATTTCGTATCGTTCCACTGTTGTTAACAAAATCTAAGTGTAAGCAAGGTGGAATATACAAGTGGCTCATAAGAATAGTTCCTTGCTTGAAAAGTTGAACAATATAAAAAGATAGCTGCTGTATTTTGATGGTAGAGTTTTGAGTGTATGTTTGTATCTTTGTGAAAATGGAATATGTGTGCAAAGAATTGATAGGGGAATATAAAGCCGTGGTTCAAAGACCAAAGCTGAAAAAGTATATTGGAGAGAAAGATGTTCTTGATACATTAGAATTGATGAGTTTGTATTGTTTTTGTGTTGATATAGAAAAACCGGCGGTATCTCCTATCAGAGATGTAAAAGATTTATATTTGTTGTCATTAGCCGATACGATTCCTGCCGACTATATCATATCGGGCGATAAGGATTTGCTTGTGTTAGGTAAGCACAATGAAACACGTATCTTGGATTATAACTCTTTTCTTTCTTTATTATAGGATTCGTTATCATTCCTAAAAAATACCCACCATCGCGCTCATTTGAAACAAGTTATTGAATATTCTGTTTATATTTGCAAGTTATCAACAGATAAGGTGACTTTTCAACAAAACAGGCATTGTTTTGGATAAACTGATTTGTGTTAGGTTTTTAATGTTTAGTTTTGCCCCCGAATAAATAGACAAAGTATGGGAAAGATTATCGCTTTAGCAAATCAGAAAGGTGGGGTAGGTAAGACTACCACAACGATTAATCTGGCTGCATCGCTGGCGGCACTTGAGAAAAAGGTGCTGGTGGTCGATGCGGATCCGCAGGCTAACGCTTCGTCGGGACTGGGCGTGGATATCCGCAGCGTGGAGCAGTCGATCTACGAATGTGTGGTGAACGGCGACGATCCGAAAGGTGCGATTACCAATACGGAAGTGGAGGGACTGGATATTATCCCTTCGCATATCGACTTGGTAGGCGCGGAGATTGAAATGCTGAACATGGAGAACCGGGAGCAGATATTGAAACAAATACTGGTCCCGCTGAAAGAACGGTACGATTATATCCTGATCGACTGTTCTCCCTCTTTGGGATTGATCACGGTCAATGCCTTGACGGCAGCCGATTCGGTGATGATACCCGTGCAATGTGAGTATTTTGCGCTGGAAGGGATCAGTAAACTGTTGAATACGATAAAGATTATCAAATCGAAGCTGAATCCCGCTTTGGAAATCGAAGGCTTCCTGCTGACCATGTATGACTCGCGTCTCCGTCTGGCCAACCAGATATACGAAGAAGTGAAACGTCCGTTCCGGGACCTGGTTTTCACGACCGTTATTCAGCGTAATGTCAAATTAAGCGAAGCTTCCAGCTACGGCAAACCCGTGCTGCTTTACGATGCCGAGTCGAAGGGAGCTTTGAATCACATGCAGCTTGCACAAGAGCTGATAGATAAAAACAAATAGATTTATGATGTATGATGTATGATTTGTTTGTCTTTTCAAATCATACATCATACATCATAAATCATAAATTCGAAAGTTTATGGTAATGAAAAGATCGGCTCTTGGCCGCGGATTGGATGCTTTGATAACGATGGATGACCTGAAAACGGGCGGTTCGTCGTCTATTAGTGAAATAGAGCTGAGTAAGATTCAGCCCAATCCGGATCAACCCCGTTCTGTTTTTGAAGAAGAGACGCTTGAAGAACTGGCCGTTTCTATCCGTTCATTGGGTGTCATTCAGCCGATTACGTTGAAAGAAACGGGAACGGATAAATATATGATTATCTCTGGCGAACGTCGGTATCGCGCTTCCCTGATGGCTGGCTTGGAACGTATCCCCGCCTATATCAAAACCGCAGCAGACGAGAATGTCGTCGAGATGGCTCTGATCGAGAATATCCAGCGCGAAGATCTGAACTCGATAGAAATAGCCCTGGCTTACCAGAAGCTGATCGACAGTTACGGCCTGACGCAGGAAAAGCTGAGCGAGCGTGTCGGCAAGAAGCGGGCGACGATTGCCAATTATCTCCGCCTCTTGAAACTCCCTGCCGAGATACAGGTGGGGCTGAAGGATAAGAAGATCGATATGGGGCACGCACGTGCACTGCTTCCTGTCGAGGACCCGGAAGTGCAGTTGGCTCTTTACGAACAGATATTGGCGGATGGACTGTCTGTCCGTAATGTCGAAGAAATAGTACGTGGCGGAGTGGATGCGGCAGCTCTCGAACAGGCCAGGAAGGAAAAGCCTGCCCAGCGGAAACCGAAACTTCCCGAGGAATTCAACTTGCTGAAGGACCATCTGTCCAGTTTCTTTAATACGAAGGTCCAATTGGTATGCAACGAAAAAGGAAAAGGTAAAATAACGATCCCCTTTGCATCTGAAGATGAATTGGAAAAACTGATCGGCTTGTTGGATAAGTTGAAATGAGAAACTGGAAAGCAATTTTGTGGATAATAGCCCTCCTGTGCGGTTCGGTATGGACCGGCCATGCGCAGAGGACGATAACGGCAAAGCAGGATACGGTGATATCTTCCGATTCGGCCGTAACGGCTGTGGTTCCCGGAGAAACGGCCAAGGCCGATTCGACAGTGAAGGCTGTGCTTTCGGCTGCCGACTCGCTTCCCCAACCGAAGGTGAAGCTGAAGGAGTTCAAACCCGATCCTAACAAAGCGTTGCTGTATGCCTTGGTGCCGGGTCTGGGACAGATATATAACAGGAAGTATTGGAAGCTCCCGTTGGTATATGGGGCCTTTATGGGCTGTATGTATGCCATCACTTGGAACAATAAGAATTATAAGGACTATTCGACTGCCTACTTCGATATCATGGAGGATTACCAAAAGGTATTGGCGGCAGAGAAGGATGGACAAAAGTATGAGGGACCTTGGCAGGAGAGTTGGACGATCTTTGTCAGAAACGGTGAGGAGAGCACGTATGTCTCGAATGCACAGTTCCAGGAAAACCTGAAGCGCCGGAAAGATTATTTCCGCCGTTACAGGGATTTGAGCATTATCATTACGGTCGGGGTATATGCGATCAGTATTATCGATGCGTATGTGGATGCCCAACTGTTTGACTTTGACATTTCTCCGGACCTGAGTCTGCACTGGTCGCCGGAGGTAACCCCGAAGACCCGCTATACGCCGGGCTCGTATGGATTGAATTGCAGTTTTAAGTTCTGACATCATGAATAAAAACCTACTTATTCTATTCTGCCTGTTTAGCCTGATGCAGGTCTCCCGCGCACAAGACCCTATATTCGGCGAACCGCAGCATTCGACATTATCGGCAGACTCGCTCTCTGACGTAGTGGGCTTGATACCTGAAAGTCTCGATGCAAACGTGGATAGTTTGCTCCATTCCTGGCATGTGCAATATTTTTCGAAAGTGGATGAGTATTGTCACGATGATGCGGAGAATGTCTATTTTCCCGATTCGGTCTACGAAGAACGCTTGGAACGTCTGCCGAGTGTGATCCGTTTGCCTTACAACGAGGTGGTGAGGGATTGTATCGACCTGTATGCCGGACGCAAGCGTGACCTGGTACGCTATATGTTGGGTATGGCGGATTTCTATTTCCCCATTATCGAACAGGTGCTCGACAAGCATAACCTGCCTTTGGAACTGAAGTATCTGGCTGTCGTCGAAAGTGCCCTGAATCCGGTTGCCCTTTCGCGTGTGGGGGCTTGCGGGTTATGGCAATTCATGCTTCCGACCGGCAAGATATATGGTTTGGAGATCAACAGCCTGCTGGATGAACGGCGTGATCCGGAGAAGGCGACAGAGGCGGCCTGTAAGTATTTTGAAGATATGTACGCCATCTATGGCGACTGGAACCTGGTGCTGGCTTCCTATAACTGTGGTCCGGGCAATGTGAACAAGGCGATCCGCCGTTCCGGGGGAAAGACCGATTTTTGGGAGATCTTCCGCTACTTGCCTCGTGAAACCCGTTCGTATGTACCGCTGTTTATCGCAGCCAATTATATCATGAATTACTATTGCGATCATAATATTTGCCCTATGCAGACCAGTCTGCCGTTGGCGACCGATACGGTTATGGTGAACAGTATGCTTCACCTGCAACAGGTTTCCGATGTGCTGGGGATCGACATCGAGCAGCTTCGTGCGCTCAACCCGCAATATAAACGCGATATCATTCCGGGAAATACGGAACCTTCCGTATTGAAACTTCCGGCATCGCAGACTTATGCGTTTGTTGACAAGGAGGATTCGGTCTATACGCATCGTATAGAGGAGTTGCTGGCCAACTGCATACCGGTCAACGCTGCCGACGGATCAAAGAATCTTACGCTTGAGAAAATTACCCATGTGGTAGCCTCCGGTGAGAATATCTATACCATCGCGAACCGCTACGGCGTTACTCCGAAGGATATCCGTAAGTGGAACGGACTCGGTTCCAACCGTGTTGCCAAAGGTCGCCGTTTGCGTCTGCACGTCGATAACGGAGGTGTCGCATTTGCTTCCGTCAAGACAAAGAAGACCGAAAAGGACGGGGCTGTCAAAGCGGGACAGAAAGCAACCCCTGTCGTTACCAAGAGCAACCAGACAGCCCGCGTTTCAGGCAAAAGTTTGACTTATAAAGTACAGTCCGGCGATTCCCTTTATTCCATTGCCAAGAAGTATCCGGGAGTTTCTACAGACGACTTGCAGAGGGCCAACGGGCTGACCAGTGCCGATATCCGGCCGGGCCAGGTCTTGAAAATCCCGGTCGTTTGACTTTTTCTGTCGCATTCGGGGATATATAAGCAAATATTTATATATATTTGCCTACATACACGTTAAAAACGGAAGGGCATTCGATATGAGCGACATAAATGATACAAAAGACACAGCAGGCATGCAGCCCGACCAGGAGGCGAAACCCGCTCTCTCGGCCGACGAGCAGATGATTCAGGACGGCTTTAACGCGCTGTTGCAGGATTACCTTAATTCAAATCACCGGCGTAAGGTGGAACGCATAACCAAGGCGTTCAATTTTGCCAATCAGGCACATGCCGGCGTGAAGCGTCGTTCGGGCGAGCCTTACATCATGCACCCGATTGCCGTGGCGCGTATTGTTTGCCGCGAGATGGGACTGGGTTCCACTTCCATCTGTTCGGCTTTGTTGCACGACGTGGTGGAGGATACCGAATATACGGTCGAGGATATTAAGGACATGTTCGGCGAGAAGATCGCCCAGATCGTGGATGGCCTGACGAAGATATCCGGCGGTATCTTCGGCGAACAGGCGTCGGCGCAGGCAGAGAATTTCCGTAAGCTGTTGCTGACGATGAGCGACGATATCCGGGTGATCCTGATCAAGATAGCCGACCGTCTCCACAACATGCGTACTTTGGGTTCCATGTTGCCCGCGAAGCAGTTCAAGATAGCCGGTGAGACGCTTTACCTTTATGCCCCTTTAGCACACCGTCTGGGGCTTTTCACCATCAAGACGGAGCTGGAAGACCTGAGCTTCAAGTATGAGCATCCGCAGGAATATGCCTTTATCAATCTGAAATTGAAATCTACGGAAGCAGCCCGTAACACTTTGTTCGAGCATTTTGCCGTGCCGGTGGACAGGAAGTTGAAGGAGATGGGGCTCAACTATGAAATGCGTGCCCGTGTGAAATCCGCCTATTCCATCTGGAACAAGATGGAAAGCAAAGGCGTCAGTTTTGAAGACATCTACGATATATATGCCGTCCGTATCATCTTCGACCCGCTGCCGGGTGTGGATGAGAAGAACCAATGTTGGGATATCTATTCCGCTATCACGGATATCTACCGTATTCGACCGGACCGTATCCGCGATTGGGTGAGCCGTCCGAAAGCCAACGGTTATCAGGCGTTGCACCTGACCGTGATGGGACCTGACGGGCAATGGGTGGAAATACAGATCCGCAGCCGCCGTATGGACGAGATTGCCGAGAAAGGCTTTGCCGCCCATTGGAAGTATAAGGAGCATAATATAGAAGAAGATACGGAGCTCGACAAATGGTTGCAGACCATTACCGAGATACTGGAAAGCCCGGACCCGAACGCTTTGGACTTTCTTGATACGATCAAGCTGAATCTCTTTACCTCCGAGATATTCGTCTTTACCCCGAAAGGCGACATCAAGACGTTGCCCCAGGGGGCTACTGCCCTGGACTTCGGATATGCCCTTCACTCGGATATCGGGAACAAGTGTATCGGTGCGAAAGTCAACCATCGTTTGGTTCCGCTCAGCCATCAGTTGGCAAGTGGCGACCAGGTAGAGATCCTGACCTCCCGTTCGCAGAACCCGCAACCGGAGTGGTTGAATTTCGTCACGACAGCAAGGGCACGTGCCAGGATTGACGCTTACCTGAAAAGGATTCGTAAAGAGGCGGCAAAAGAAGGAGAAATTAAGGTGATCGATGCTTTCAAACGCAATAATTTGGAGGCAAATACATCCAATATCGACAAACTATGTATGTATTTCGGTTTCTCTAAACGCGAAGAATTCTACTATGCAGTAGAGAAAGGGGATGTGATCCTGCCGGAAAATATCCACAAATTGCTGAAAGAGAAAACAGACAATGTTCTCTTTAAGTACGTCAAACAGGCGCTCCGGGTAGCAACGAAAGCGACTACCGGGAAGAAAGAGGAAGAGGAACAACCGAAAGAAAAACCGAAATATGACAAGAAGAAGCCTTATATCCTGAAGGAGGAAGCTTTCGAACGCAATTACGTCATTGCCGATTGCTGTAAACCGATTCCCGGCGACGAGTCGTTGGGCTTTATCAATGATGACGGCAACGTGGTAGTCCACAAACGTTCCTGTCCGATCGCCATGCGCCTGAAAAGCAGCTTTGGCGAACGCATCCTGAATACGGAATGGAGCAGCCATCATTCCTCGTTCGAGGCGACACTTGAGATTAAGGGTATCGACTCGATTGGCGTGTTGAACACGATCACCCGCACGATATCCGATGACTTCAATGTCAATATCATCCGCCTGCTGATTGAGGCGAAAGACGGAGTGTTCGAAGGAAAGGTGAAGATGAAAGTACACGATGTGGAGGATATCCAGCGGATGTGCGTAGTCCTTTCCAAGATAAAGAATATCCAGTCTGTGGCTCGTGTAGCGGACTAAGTCGAAAAAGCCATATCCTTTTGCCCTAAAAGGTATAGCTTTCGGTAAAAAAGATCCTATCCTTTTGCGCAAAAGGATAGGATCTTTTTGTTTATTAGAATGGCAGATCGTCAATCGGATTGGCCGGACCGAAATCAGGAACAGCAGATGCAGCAGGTGCGGATGCCGGCACTACGTTTTCAGGAGTCATGGCTCCCGGTGCCGACTGGGGAGCGGCGGCCATCGGGCGTTCCACTTTCCATGCATTGATATTTGTGAACCAACGTCCCTGATATTCACGGCTGTCTATGTCAAAAAATACTGTAAGTTCTTCTCCGGGCTGTATGGCTGCCTGATCGATGCGGTCTGCACCGAAAATCTGGAAGCATACTTTCTTAGGGTATTGGTCATGTGTTTCCAGGACATATTCCTGTTTTTTCCACTCGTTTCCGTTTTTGCTGATACCGCCTTGAACCGGCAGTACGGCGATGATTCTTCCCGTAATTTCCATGTTTCTTGTTTTTATTAAATTGCTGCGAAGGTACGATTTTCCGGCGTAACAAGCTAATTCTTTAAAGTCGTTTTTATGGTGTAAGGGCTATTTGGAAGCTTCCAACGCTTCGAATGCTTCCTTCATGGCGAGCAATTCTTCCTTGATCTGTTTCAACCTGTTTACGATCTCTTCGTGGCGTATCGTTGTCTCCGGGTTCTCTTTCAGCTTTTGCCGGGCGCCCGCCAGTGTCATCCCTCTTTCTTTCACCAAGTGATAGACCAGGCGTATTGCGTCGATGTCTTCCTGCCGATAGGAGCGGGTTCCTTTGCCTGTCTTGCGTGGACGTATTTGGTCGAATTCCTTCTCCCAGAAGCGCAGGGTAGACTCGTTGACGTCGAACATCTGCGCCACCTCGCTGATGGAGAAATAGAGCTTTAGATTTTTATCTTTATTTAATGCCATCGTATTAAACAATGTTTAATCCATTACCTGGCCGTGATTTTCGGCAATCTGTATCATACGGTCGTATTCTTCCGGAGTCAGGTCCATGTAGTAGTACTTGGAGGGGTTGTCGTATTTGCCGCGGACGATCACCTCGTAGTGAAGGTGCGGGCCGGTGGATTTCCCTGTATTTCCCACTTCTCCGATCACTTCTCCGCGCTTTACTTTCTGTCCGACACGCGCCCGGAACTTGCTCAGGTGGCCGTAAAGCGTCTGGAATCCGTGCCCGTGATTGATCATCAGGCAGTTTCCATATCCCTGTTTCCAGGCGGCAAAGGTAACGACTCCGTCGCCGGTTGCATAGACTTCCGTGCCCACTTTGGCGGAAAAGTCCATGCCTGAGTGGAAGCGGGGAGTACGGTAGATCGGGTCGATACGCACACCGTAGCCGGATGCCGTACGTTTCAGGTCCTTATTGGCAATCGGCTGTATGGCGGGAATACATTTGCTTCGTTCTTCCTGGTTCTTGCCCAATGTGATCAGCTCCTCCAGCGAGTTGGATTGGACATAGAGCTGTTTGCTCAGCATGTCCATCTTCCGGGTGGTCGAGACGACCAGTTCGGGGTTGGACAGGTTCATCAGGTGTTCATACCGGTTGGTCCCGCCGAAACCGGACTTGCGGACGGATTCGGGGATCGATTCCGCCTGGAAGATCGCCCGGTATAAGTTCTCGTCGCGTTGCTGTATGTCATCCAAGACTTCCAGCGCATTGTTCAGGCGCAACGAAAGCACTTCGTATTGTGTCTGCAACAGCTTGTTCTCCTTCTTTAAAAGCGATTCGACCGGCGAGTCGAACGTGCGAGAAAAGATAAAGAAAATGCCTACGCCGATCACGATACCGATGCTCAGGTGGCGGAGCACACCGAAAAAACGGTCTTTGGCGGAGGGGTAAACGCGCTCGTAACTGAGCGTGTTGGGGTTATACAAGTAATATGTTTTTCTGCTTTTAAATAGTTTCATCAAATATTTTCTTGCTTGGATACGTGCAAAAATAATAATTTGCTGTACTTTTGCAAATTGTTTTTCAGAATATTAACGAGACTATATAGAATAGATTATGTTGACAGCAAAAGAAATCCGTGAATCATTTAAAGACTTCTTCGCTTCCAAGCAGCACCAGATTGTGCCTTCTGCTCCGATGGTGGTGAAGGGCGACCCTACATTGATGTTTACCAATGCAGGTATGAACCAGTTCAAAGATATAATCCTGGGGAACGTACCCCGTAAATATCCACGTGTCGCGGATTCACAAAAGTGTCTTCGTGTGAGTGGAAAGCATAACGACCTGGAAGAGGTCGGACACGATACGTATCACCACACCATGTTCGAAATGTTGGGAAACTGGTCGTTCGGCGACTATTTCAAACAGGAGGCGATCAACTGGGCATGGGAATACCTGGTCGAAGTGTTGAAACTGAATCCCGACCGTTTGTATGCCACCGTGTTCGAAGGAAGTCCTGCCGAAGGCCTTTCGCGCGACGACGAGGCTGCCGGCTATTGGGAGAAGTTCCTGCCGAAAGCTCATATCATTAATGGCAACAAACACGATAACTTTTGGGAAATGGGTGATACGGGGCCTTGCGGTCCTTGTTCTGAAATCCATATCGACCTCCGTCCGGAAGAAGAACGTGCCGCTATCCCCGGCCAGGACATGGTGAACAAAGACCATCCGCAGGTGATCGAAATCTGGAACCTGGTGTTCATGCAATATAACCGCAAGGCCGACGGCTCGCTCGAACCGCTGCCTGCCCGTGTGATCGATACCGGTATGGGGTTCGAACGTCTCTGCATGGCTTTACAGGGTAAGACATCCAACTACGATACAGACGTATTCCAGCCGATCATCAAAGTGATTGCCGATATGGCGGGTACTGCTTATGGCAAGGACAAACAACAGGACGTGGCCATGCGTGTAATCGCCGACCATATCCGTACGATCGCTTTCGCGATTACGGACGGGCAGTTGCCTTCCAATGCAAAGGCAGGTTATGTCATCCGTCGAATCCTGCGTCGTGCCGTCCGTTACGGCTATACGTTCCTGGATCGCAAAGAGTCCTTCATGTATAAGCTGTTGCCCGTACTGATCGAAACAATGGGAGACGCTTATCCCGAACTGATCGCGCAGAAGACGTTGATCGAGAAGGTGATCAAGGAAGAGGAAGAATCTTTCCTGCGTACGTTGGAAACCGGTATCCGTTTGCTGGATAAGAAGATGGAAGAAACAAAGGCTGCCGGAAAGAACGTGATCAGCGGCGTAGATGCCTTTACATTATATGACACATACGGATTCCCGTTGGATTTGACCGAGTTGATCCTGCGTGAGAACGGCATGGAAGCCAATATCGACGAGTTCAACGTCGAGATGCAGAAGCAGAAGGACCGTGCCCGTAACGCTGCCGCCATCGAAACCGGCGACTGGGTGGTGCTGAAAGAGGGCGGATGCAATTTCGTAGGCTACGACTTGTTCGAATGCGATGCCGAAATTCTGCGTTACCGCCAGATCAAGCAGAAGAACAAGGTCTTATATCAGATCGTTCTGGACCAGACTCCGTTCTACGCAGAGATGGGTGGACAGGTCGGCGACACCGGTTGGTTGATTGCCGACGACGAGACGATCGACGTGATCGACACGAAACGCGAAAACAACCTGCCTGTACATCTGGTCACTAAATTGCCGAAGGATGTGACGGCGACTTTTACTGCCAAGATCAACGAGAAGAAACGTATCCAGTGCGAATGTAACCACTCTGCCACTCACCTGCTGCATGAGGCGTTGCGTGAGGTGCTGGGAACACATGTTGAACAGAAAGGTTCTTATGTATCTCCCGACTCTTTGCGCTTCGACTTCTCCCACTTCCAGAAGGTGACGGACGAAGAAATTCGTAAGGTGGAAAAGCTGGTGAGCGAAAAGATCCGTGCCAACTATCCGCTGGAAGAGCATCGCAATATGCCGATTGCCGAAGCGAAAGCATTGGGCGCTATGGCTCTGTTCGGTGAAAAGTATGGCGATGAAGTCCGTGTGGTCAAATATGGCAACTCTATCGAATTGTGCGGTGGTACGCATATCCCTGCGACCGGCATGATCGGTTCCCTACGTGTGGTCGGCGAAAGCTCCATCGCGGCAGGCGTGCGCCGTATCGAAGCGGTAACGGCCGAAGCGGCTGAAAACTACACCTTCATGTTGCAGGATTCCCTGCGTGAACTGCGTGCGATGTTCAACAATGTGCCGAATCTGTCTCAAACCATCAAGAAGGCCATCGAAGAGAATGCCGAACTGAAGAAGCAGGTAAGCGACTACGTGAAAGAGAAAGTGCAGTTGCTCAAGAAAGAACTGATCGCAAAAGCCGTTGAGCGCAATGGTGTCAAAGTGATCGCTTTCCGTGGCGAGGCCAGCGTGGATGCCATCAAAGACCTGGCTTTCCAGATCAAGGGGGAAAGCAATACGGAGGAAAAGGTTTTCTTCGTGGCTGGAATCAAAGACGGCGAGAAATGCGCGTTGATGGTTATGCTGAGCGAACCGTTGGTGGCTGAAGGCTTGAATGCCGGCAAACTGGTGAAAGAAGCGGCAAAACTGATACAAGGCGGCGGAGGCGGTCAGCCTCATTTTGCAACAGCCGGAGGTAAGAATGTAGCCGGACTGGGTGAAGCCATCGAACATATCTTGGACGCAGCCGGTCTGAAATAAGAAGAAAGAGACGTTTCCCCTGCAGGAAATGATAGTTTCATGCAGGGAAAACTTTTGTTCCATGCCTATGAAGCTTTTGTTCCATAGGCATGGAATTTTCTTTTCCCTGTTTTGATAATCGGATAACATATAATACCTTTGTCGCAACGATTATAATAAAAAAGGACATTATGGCCGCTCAAAAAGTAGTAATCAGCAAGGATCTCAAAGCCGATTTGCAGGCATTCTTTGCTTCCATGAGTTATGATAAACTCTTTATCCTGACCGATACGAACACGCAAGAAAAGTGTTATCCGCTGATAAAAGATATCCCAGCCTTGCAGGATACCCCGGTCATTACCGTGCAGGCGGGTGATACTCATAAAGACATCGAACAGGTCGCCTATATCTGGTCGCGTCTCTCGAACGAAGGGGCTTCCCGAAATTCGCTTTTGGTCAATCTGGGCGGCGGTATGATTACCGATATGGGAGGCTTCGCCGGTGCGACTTTCAAACGCGGACTGCGGACCGTCAATATCCCGACTACCCTGATGGCTTCTGTCGATGCGGCCGTGGGGGGAAAGACCGGGATTAACTTCAACGGTTTGAAGAACGAGGTCGGCTCTTTTTATCCACCCGAATGTGTCTTTATCGATTGTGAGTTCCTGCGTACGCTCGACCGCGACAACCTGCTTTCCGGCTATGCCGAAATGATCAAGCATGCGCTTATCAGTTCGATGGATATTTACGCTTCCGTCCTGCTGTTCGACCTCGATGCGAAGATCGATTATGCCTTCCTGAACAGGATGGTCGCCCAATCCGTAGCCGTAAAGGAACGTATCGTGGAGGAAGACCCGAAGGAGCACGGCATCCGTAAGGCGCTGAACTTCGGCCATACGATCGGTCATGCCTACGAAAGTTTGTCCTTTAAGAAGGACCGTCCTTTGCTGCACGGCCATGCTGTTGCCGCCGGTATTGTCAGCGAATTGTACCTGTCTCATAAAGTATGTGGTTTCCCGATGGAGAAACTGAGTCAGGTCGTCTATTATTTGAAGGAGTATTATCCGGCTTTCGTGTTCGATTGCAAGGATTATGATACCTTATACGAGTTGATGACGCACGATAAGAAGAATGAAGCGGGAATCATCAACTTCACCTTGCTTTCTCAAGTCGGTGATGTTCAGATAAATCAGCAGGTGAGTAAGGAGAAAATTCTCGAATCCCTGGATTTTTATCGTGAAAGCTTTGGAGTATAACGAAAAATAGTTACCTTTGCAGCCGTAAAACAAAAACGGGGTGTAGCTCAGCCCGGTTAGAGTACGCGTCTGGGGGGCGTGTGGTCGGAAGTTCGAATCTTCTCACCCCGACAATAGCTGAGTAAATAAAAAAGAGACTTACTTGTAAAAGTGAGTCTCTTTTTATTCTTTATTTGTTCATCTGCTCCAACAGGTGGGGAGCGCATTTGAAATGAATGATGGTCCTGGGAGACAGCTGTACGGCTGTACCGTTTTTCAGGTTTCGTGCTGGGCGGCTGGATTGAAAACGAGGTTTGAATGAGCCGAAACCATGCAGGCAGATTCTTTGGCCTCCTTTGACTTCCTGGATAATTAGTTTTTGCATTTCATCGATTGTCCGTTTGACATCTTTTTTGTTTAATCCTGTTTTTTGAGCCAGGATATTGATAAGCTGACTTCTGTTCATTTTAGTTTCGTTTGTAATAAAGTATATTTCGTTCTATATGAAAATCCATTAGTGCCGGTCGGGTATAGTTTTTCTTGTGAAAAATAATTTTACCCACCTCTTAAACCGGAGATTCAATGTTTTGTTCGGGAGGAGTTTATAAAGAAAATTAATGCGGATATCTCCGTAAAATGAAAGGTTTTTGATAAAAATGAAGGGGAGGGTTTGCTGGTTAAGGTGTCTGTGGAAAAGCAAAAAAATAGAATAGCCATAACAATCGTTATGGCTATTCTATTTTTTTATAATATGTCGGCTTTCAGCTTCTTACCAGATTATCTGCGGCAAGAATTTGGAGATCGTTTTTTTTAGTTCAACGATATTGATGGGCTTGGTGATAAATCCGTTGCTTCCGGCAGCACGGGCGGCTTCCATGTCATTTTCGAAGGCATAGGCGGACTGCATGATAATCGGTATGTTCGTGTCTTTCTTTCTAATCTCTTTCAGAGCTTCTATACCATTCATTTCCGGCATTTTTATATCCAGCAAAATCAAATCGGCTCCTTTTTCAGCAAAAACTTTCAATAGCTCCAGGCCGGTTCTGGCTTGCAGAACGTTACAGTGTCTTTTTAAGATGGTTTTTAATAGTAGGAAATTACTTTCCTCGTCTTCTGCGATCAGAATAGTTACATTGTAGTTATCTTCGTTCGTGCCCATATCTTTTATATTATCTGTGAACAAATTTCAGCATTAATTTTTACAAAACCAAATAGAATAGAACTTATTCTATGTTTGGAGATCCGGTTTCTCCTTGCTCATCATGGAATATCGTGAGGTCGGGATCGGATTTGTTTTTCATGTTTATTGAAAATAAAAGGCTTGAAAGGTTGAAAGATCCGAGGATGTTTGTATATTTAGTGCATGAAACGAAGCTGCAAGATTAAACTTACCGCTTTGAGGAATGGTTATTAATGAAGAACAAGTATAACTTTTAAATCAAACATCATGGGAAAGAGTCAATTAATTCACAACAACGAGTTTCATTTGATCAGTAAAGCTGAAATTCGCAAAGCTACAGGTAAATTGGTAGAATCATTGAATCTGGCGGCCGGTTCAACGGACGGGTTCGATATTTATAAGGTAGTGGACGCTTATTTTACGGACCTGGACAAGCGTCATGAAGTGAATGCTTTGTTGGGTATCGGCGAAAGTTGCCAATATTACGGTGAACAGGAACAGGTAGAGGAAGTGATCAAGGAGGTAGACTAAGAGCACTTTCTCTATTCTTTTTTCAGGCAATAAAAAAGGAGATATCCGGATGGACATCTCCTTTTGTTTTATTTGAAAAGACGGTAATTATTTACCAGCCAATTTTTCTTTCAGGGCAGCGAGTTCTTCAATGTCACCCAGTGTAGTCTTTTCAACCGGACCGGTTACCATTGCAGATTCTTCTTCTTTCTTTCCACCGCGTTTTGAAGATGATTTCTTTTCGCCAGTTTCTTTCTTAGCGCCTTTCTGTTCATCTTCGAAGATACGGCTGTGAGAAAGGATGATTCTCTTAGCTTCCTTGTTGAATTCGATCACCTTGAACTGCAGTTTTTCGTCTACAGCAGCCTGAGAACCGTCTTCTTTTACCAGATGTTTCGGAGTTGCGAAACCTTCTACGCCGTAAGGCAGAGAGATTACAGCACCCTTATCCAGTACTTCGATGATTGTTCCTTCGTGGATAGAACCTACAGTGAAGATTGTTTCGAATACATCCCAAGGATTTTCTTCCAGCTGTTTGTGACCTAAGCTCAAACGGCGGTTTTCTTTGTCGATTTCCAGAACCTGAACTTCGATTTCAGCACCGATCTGAGTAAATTCTGACGGGTGTTTGATTTTCTTTGTCCAAGACAGGTCAGAGATGTGGATCAAGCCGTCTACGCCTTCTTCGATTTCTACGAATACACCAAAGTTAGTGAAGTTACGAACTTTAGCCATGTGGCGAGAACCTACCGGGAAGCGAGATTCGATATCTTCCCACGGATCAGCTTTCAGCTGTTTGATACCCAATGACATCTTACGTTCGTCGCGATCCAGGGTCAGGATAACAGCTTCGATTTCGTCACCTACTTTCATGAAGTCCTGAGCAGAACGCAAGTGCTGTGTCCAAGACATTTCAGAAACGTGGATCAGACCTTCTACGCCCGGAGCGATTTCGATGAATGCACCGTAGTCAGCCATAACGACAACTTTACCTTTTACTTTGTCACCCACTTTCAAGTTCGGATCCAAAGCATCCCAAGGATGCGGAGTCAGCTGCTTCAAGCCGAGAGCGATACGCTTCTTTTCATCATCGAAGTCAAGGATAACCACGTTGATCTTCTGATCCAGCTGAACGATTTCTTCCGGATGAGAAACGCGGCCCCAAGACAGGTCTGTGATGTGGATCAAACCGTCTACGCCACCCAGGTCGATGAATACACCGTAAGAAGTGATATTCTTGACTGTACCTTCCAGTACCTGGCCTTTTTCAAGTTTGGAGATGATGTCTTTCTTCTGCTGTTCAAGTTCAGCTTCGATAAGAGCTTTATGAGATACAACAACGTTCTTGAATTCCTGGTTGATCTTAACGATCTTGAATTCCATTGTCTTACCTACAAATACATCGTAGTCGCGGATCGGCTTGACATCGATCTGAGAACCCGGCAAGAATGCTTCGATACCGAATACGTCAACGATCATACCGCCCTTCGTACGACATTTAATGTAACCTTTGATGATTTCGTCTTTTTCAAGAGCTTCGTTTACACGATCCCAAGAACGTGTAGCGCGTGCTTTCTTGTGAGACAGGATCAGCTGTCCTTTTTTGTCTTCCTGGTTTTCGATGTAGACTTCTACTTCGTCACCAATTTTCAGATCCGGGTTGTAACGGAATTCTGCCATAGATACAACGCCATCTGATTTGAAACCGATGTTTACTACAACTTCACGTTTGTTCATTGCAGTTACGGTTCCCATAACGACTTCTTTGTCCTTTACTGTGTTCAAAGTCTCGTCATACGTTTTTACAAGATCGTCCTTGCTTACTTCACCGTAAGAATCGCCCTTTTCAAGAGCATCCCAGTTGAAATCTTCAATGGGCTGAATGTTCTTTAAATTTTCCATTCTCTAATTGTTAATACTTAAGTTTGTTTTAATTAGTAAGTTAGACATTATGTTGTCATCTCTCAAAAATCGGGGCAAAGGTAATGCTTTTTTCTGACTTGCAAGACTTTTTGCATGGAAAAAACAATCTTTTGGGCTTGTAATACCGCTACTTACATCTTTTCTTTCTGAGACATCTGCCTCCTTTTGAATAGTTGCCTGAATTTGTAATCGGCTCCCAGCAGGATGAGGGCAAGCATCCCGATATAGGCATAGAAGGGGAGTGTGCTCATATTGGGGATCTGTACGGATATTGGGGAAATATTCATATAAAGGAATGAAGCGATTGCGATACCGACCATAAGCAGCGAGGCGGCGATGACGGCAATCCATCCCCAGCGTTCGTTGCGTTTGCGTATCCGTTCGGCTTCGGCCATGATCTGTCTTATCGCGTTGGCTCGGAACGAAGCCGGAAGCTCCTCTTCCGGCATCCGGCTGAACAGGTCTTTCAATATGTCATTCTTCTCTGTCATTTTATTGTTCCTCCATTCCTTTTAATACAAAAAACAGTTTCTTTCGTATGCGGTGCAATTTCACTTTTATATTAGATGCAGTCAATCCGGTGATCGTCGCCACTTCGTCGATCGTTTTTTCTTTCATATAAAAGAGCAGGATGATCGCCCGCTCATCGGGTGGCAATTGGGCGAGGGCGGCATCGAGCATCTGTATCTGGTCGGAGCTGTCTGTCCTGTCTAGTGCTTCGGCTACTTCTTGTTCCGATACATTATTAATAACCGATTCCTCGATCGCCAGAAACTCGTGTCTCTTTTTCCGTGTTTCCGAGATGGCTGTATTGTAGGCGATCCGGTAGATCCACGTGGAGAAACTGCATTCCCCTTTGAACGACGAGAGGTGCTTGAACACCTTCATAAACACATCCTGTGCCAGTTCCTCCGCATCTTCCCGGTTTCTGACCACCTTTAGGATTAACGAATGAACAGGACGGCTGTATTTATCCAGAAGGCAGGCAAAGCATGCCGTATCTCCCGCTTGTATCCTTTGTATATAATATGTGTCGGTATACAACTCCATCGTATTATAATGGACGCAAGCCGGGCGAATAGGTTACAACTTGCATCGGCAAAAATACAATATATTTTTTCCCCCCGATCTGTAACCTTTCGGAAAGAGATGCGTCAAAAGTAGCAAAGAAATTAATTAATCATTTACAACAATACAGTTATGATGGATTTTATTACAGCTCCGCTGGTTGTCGGATTCATTTGTTTAGGTATTTACGCTTTGTTTGAACTGTTCGTTCGTCGTAAAGAACGTTTGTTGATCATTGAGAAGATCAGTGAAAGAATGGATATTGCTGATTTGGGAAAAAGGCTGAGCCTCCCTTCGTATGGTTTGCCTCGTTTTTCGTTTAGCTCTTTAAAGACGGGATGTCTGTTGATGGGAATCGGCTTAGGGATACTTGTAGGCTTTTTCTGTAATTTAATTGTTGCTGCTAATAGTCATTCATTGGATTTTCGTAATGAATATGAAGCTATCAGTTCAGCTTATGGCGCCTCCGTCCTTTTGTTTGGAGGTTTGGGATTGATTGTCGCATTCGTTATCGAGACGAATATGAAGAAAAAAGAGGATAAATGATAAAGTTTTCACTTTTTTCTCAAGGTGAAAGTTTATTTTTACTTGCAGGAGAATAAATTTTCATCAGCAAGCAACAAAAGTTTCATCGGCGGGAAACAAAAGTTCCAAGCCGATGAAACTTTTTGTTTATCGGGAGGAAAGAGTCGGTTGGTCAGAGCGTTTCCACTCGTTGATCAGCTCGCTTATCGTTTCTTTCACCGACATGATGCGGGTTGTCCGCCAGGCATTGCTTCCTGCGAAAGCGTAGCCGTTCTCGAAGTTCCCTTTGAAGGCGTTGTACAGGGCTGTTACGATACAGTAGGGGCTTCGCGAGATATCGCATGTCTTGATGCAGTTGAAAGGACAGACCTTCGGCTGTTTCATCCCGGCTTTTACCTTTTCGAGAAAATGACTGTGGATTGCCCTGCCCGGCATTCCGACCGGACTTTTGATGATCTCGATATCCTTCTCCTGTGCCTTGACGTAGCTTTCCTTGAAAGCATCGGAAGCGTCGCACTCGGTAGTGGTGACGAAACGGGTTCCTAACTGAACGCCCGATGCTCCCAGGTCCATCACGCGTTTGATGTCTTCACCCGTGTAAATGCCTCCTGCTGCAATTACCGGGATTCTCTTGTTATATTTTTCTTCGAAGTGGGAAACTTCTTCCACTACCTGAGGCAGCAGTTCTTCGAGTGAAAAATGCTCGTCTTCCAGCTGGTTCTCCTTGTATCCTAAGTGGCCGCCTGCTTTTGGCCCTTCCAGCACAACGGCATCGGGAAGGTAGTCGTAGTTGTTTTTCCATTTTTCGCAGATGATGCGGACGGCACGTGCACTGGAAACGATGGGGACGAGCTTCGTCACGCTGTCTTTCTTCAGGAAAGACGGCAGGTCCAAAGGTAGTCCGGCACCGCTGAAAATGATGTCTACCTTTTCCGCAATACTGGTTTTCACCAGTTCGGCGAAGTCTGAAAGTGCGACCATCACATTCACGCCGATAATGCCTTTGGCCTTCTCGCGGGCTTTCCGGATCTCGGCTGCAAGGCCCAGATTGCCGGCTTCGGTGTAGTTGGGAGAAAGTTTCTTATATAAGAGACCGAGACCGGCGGCGGAGATAACGCCAATCCCACCTTCATTTGCAACGGCTGAGGCTAAGCCGGAGAGAGAGATTCCTACGCCCATTCCACCCTGGATGATTGGAATGCGGGCTTTCAGATCCCCAATTGTTAATGTCTTCATGTAAGTAAAATGTGTAAATAAAAAATATATATGTGGCAAAGGTAGCACAATAAACCAAAGAATGTGCAAAATCAACCGATATTATGCACAAATAAATAATGACTGTGCATTCCCTCTTGTCCCCGCGCTTGACGCGGGGACGCAAAAAAGCCGGCCATATCAATCAGATGTATATGGCCGGCTTTAACGCGATCCCGTGTCAAGCGTGGGAGCTATATGGTTTTTGACTTATTTTACCGGGATATAACCGACCTGTTTAACCGTTGCTTGTCCTTCAGCCGATAAGATATAATCGATAAAGGGTTTCACTTTGCCTTCATTCTTTACATCGTAGTAATAGAACAACGGACGGACGATCGGATATGCCTTGTTTTTTGCATTCTCGAAGGATGGCTCGGTGAATGTTTTGCCTGCATCGTAAGAGACATGAATCGGTTTTACTTCTTTGTTTATGTAAGCCAAGCCGACATAGCCGATGGCTCCTTTTGTCTGGCTGACAGACTGAATGATGGCTCCTGTTGCGGGCATGCTAAGGATGCCGTTCATATAGTTCTTGTTCTTCAGGACACTTTCCTTAAAGAATTCGTATGTTCCGGAAGACGTTTCGCGCGAATAGGCTACGATCTTCATGTCGGCGCCGCCCACTTCTTTCCAGTTCTTGATCTTTCCTGTGAAAATGCCTTCCAGCTGTTCACGCGTCAGGTTGGACACTTTATTGGACGGGTGTACGACTACTGCCAGTGCGTCGTAAGCGATCACCACTTCTTTGGTGCTTTTCTTCGCTTCCTGCAATTTGACTTTTTCATCGAATTTCATCTTACGGGAAGACATGGCGATATCGGTTGTCCCTTCCATCAAGGCTGAGATACCAACGCCGGAGCCGCCGCCCGTCACGGTTATCTTTGCCGATTTATTTTTGTTGATGAAGTTTTCTGCTTCCGTCTGGCTTAAGGGAAGGCAAGTGTCGCTCCCTTTAATTCTCTGTGCAAACACGTTCGATACAAACATACAGGCGGCTACTGCGGCCATAACAATTGTCTTTCTCATTACTCTGTTTTGAATTAAATTTCTGTATGCAAAGTAAATACAGGAGTGTTGCAAGCGTGTGAAACAGATGTTACGTTTGTATTAAAACTTATATTGCAGACGCAAGGTGAATACGTCGTCTTCCCTGTCCTTTTCATATCCCTTTACGAAATCGCTCTTTTCATTGAAGTTGAACTCGTAATAGGCTTGCACGCGGATATGCTTGTTGAAACGGTACAAAGCGCCGATGCCGAGTGTGCTCTGGGCGAGGTCGGTCTTGGAGGTCAAGCTGTTTTCAACGCCGATCTCATTCCCTTTCAACTTGGTGTTGGGATCATAAACGTCGTATTTCAAGACGGCAGAGAAAGGAGTGGTTCCGATGTCGTGCACCAAATAGAAAAAGTAGCCGATGAAAGGACGCTTGAACAGGGAGTTCTCCGGTTCATTGGCCGGGCGTGTCCCTGTGTTGGGGCTTTTGCTGCTGCCGGCGATACCCGGTTGTGTACCTAACAGTCCTTCACCGCGCAAGCTTGTCGTTCCCCAACTGTTTTTGAATGAGAACTGAGCGTCCAAGCCGATGTACTCACGTTTCATGTATGTACCGGTTTCTCCTTTGTCGACTGCGATGAATTTTTTATCCTGGAGTTCGTAGGCGGTTGTCGTCGGGTTGTAAACTCCGCCGTTGTAGTAGGAGGCGCCTAATCCCCATTTTCCCCAGTTGCCGATTTTCTTTTCGGCTCCCAAGCGGCCGATGAAGTCTTTGCGGCTGTCTGTTTCCCGATTGATGCTGTTACCGGCGAACAGTCCGGCATCGAGACGGAGAAAACCGATCGGGCTTGTTTCTTTAGCCCGGAGTGTCAGCATGGCGCCTAAATCGCGTTCGTCGGGGAAGAAGTATTGGATGATGGTGGCACGTTCGGGAGATTCTAATCCGCTAGTCGAATAGCCGATTTCGTGACCGAAAGGGCGATTGAAAACACCCGCCATCAGTTGGCAGCGTTTTGTCCAGGGATCTTTTATACCGATGTAAAGGTCACGGAAACTGACACCCTTGTCGTTGGCTTCGATCTGTACAGCACCGGTTCCGATACCGTCATTATATTCGAATTTCAACCGTCCGCGGCGGATGCCGAAACGGTTGAAACCTTTGTCTTCATGTTCGTTCTTGTCACCGACTTTCAGGGTGGCATCTTCCTGACCATATTGGAATTGTCCTTGGATATAAGCGGATACTTTGAATTTGCTGAGTTTACGGACGATTTTATCCAGGGTTGTCGTCTCCTGCGAAAGTGAATCGATACGAGCATTCAGCTTTTCTATTTCCTGAGCTTCCTGTGCCTTCATCGCAATTGGAAGCAGCGCCAACAGGCCAAGCGCAATAATCTTTCCTGATTTCATTCCTAACTTTTTGGACTCTATGATTTTATTTACAAAGGAACGAGAAAACTGTTTCGCATTTACGACATATATGTTACATTTATGTTACAAGTTGCCGACGACATGGCGAGTGTTATCCGCCCGCTTTTCAAGTTCTTTGATTGTCAATGTTATAACTTTGCCAATCGGCTTGTTGTCCCGATAAGTGACAATACGTAACCAAGTCGCATTCTTGGGTATTCGGAGCGGAGCTTCATATTTCGGAGTGAAGTTGTCGGGGTCCGTATTGTCGAATGTATAGTAGATGTCAAGATTGCCCGGTTCGCTATCCAGTTTGATTTCCAAAACACCATCTTCAGTATAGTAAGGAGTGACGATGGCATTGTACATGCTGCGTGCATAGTTGATCTGTGCCTGGTCTGCACGAACGAAATGTCGTTCGACACGTGGCCAGAACCGGTCCCAATCCGTCTTGGAAGGTCCAGTCCAAAGGACTTCGGCAAGTGCCCATCCACGTGGCCAGGTCATATATTCGGCATGCCGGAAAGTGGGGACGGATTCAGCCCAGAGATTGCCTTGTCCTCCTAGTATCATTTCGGCCGGCACGCTGTCGGGAACTGGGTTGAAACTGTAGGAATCTTTCAGGCGGCACATGGAGTAGGTGTCCGGTTCGACAGATGGTTCTCCTTGCCAGAGGTCGATGTAGCAATGTTCGGTCGGTGTCATGATCACATGATGACCGGCTTTTGCTGATTTGATTCCGCCCTCCATACCGCGCCAGCTCATAACGGTAGCATCGGGAGCCAGCCCGCCGTCGATAATCTCGTCCCAGCCGATCAGTTTTTTCCCTTTTTCTTTCAAGATGCTTTCCATACGGTGGATAAAGTAACTCTGTAGTTCGTTTTCGTTCTTCAGGTTTTCCGCTTTCATGCGAGCTTGGCAACGCGGACATTTGTGCCAAAAACCTTTGAAACATTCGTCTCCTCCGATATGGATGTATTCATCCGGAAACAAGGCGGCAACTTCTGTCAAGACCTTGTCCATAAACTCGAAAGTGGCATCTTTGCCGACACAAAGTGTGTTTTCGTCTTCGCCGTAAAACTTGTTGCCGACCCCGACAGCCGATGGTGCTTTCATACACGCCAGATCAGGATAGGCGACGAGTGCTGCCAGGCTATGTCCCGGCACGTCTATTTCAGGAATGACGCGTACGTAGCGTTCTGCAGCGTATGCCAATACTTCCTTCACATCTTCCTGTGTGTAGAAGCCTCCGTAGGTCGTTTCTTCTCCAGGTTGCTGTGGTGCGCGTTGCCACCATTGCCCGACACGCGGAGCGCGCCAGGCGCCAACCTCTGTCAGGCGTGGCAGGGATTTTATTTCCAGACGCCATCCTTGATCGTCGGTCAAATGCCAGTGGAATACATTCATTTTGTATTCTGCCAGTTCGTCGATGTATTTCTTTACTTCCTCTTTAGTGAACCAGTGGCGGCTGACGTCAAGCATAAGTCCGCGCCAGGCAAACTGGGGTTTGTCGGTGATGTCGGTACAGGGAACCGTCCAGTTGATGCCTTTTTGTTTCTGGCTGTTTTTTATTTCGGGGGGAAGCATCTGCAATAAAGTCTGTATCCCGTAGAAGATCCCGGCCGGTTGATGGGCGGTGATGATGATATCGCCATGTTTTACCTGCAAGCGATATCCTTCTGCACCGAAAGCGGTATTGTCGGTCAGCTTAAATTCAATGTTGCCGTGCTTTTCAACCGGAATTTCAAAACCTGTTGCGGGGGCAACTTTATTGTTGAAGTACCGAGCTATCCCTATTAACTGAGGATTGGATGTGTCGAGTGTGATAGCTGCCCGGCGAGTCAGTTTGAAATGATCCGTCCCGACTTTCATTTCTTGGGGCTGTGGGATCAATGCAAGTGCATTATCTGGAGTGTCTTTGTGGGAACAAGAGCTAAATCCCTGTATAAGACCTGCTGTAAAGAAGATAAATAGCAACTTTTTCATGAATCAGTGTACTTGTTTATTGTTTAGGTCGCGAAGATAGGGATTAATACGGAAGACGCAATAATAAGAATCCGTGATTTATAATGTCGGGCAGCATAAAAAAACGGATAAGCATTCGAATGTTCTTCGAAGCCTATCCGTTTCAAAATGGATGCCTGTCGGATTTTATACCGGCAAGCGGATATTTCAGAATCTCCAACCGAGGTTGATCTGCAGGACGCCATTACGGGATTTCTCCCCATCCCAATTCATGGAGTTGCCATTTAATGTGATGTCGCCATCGGATAAGGTATTGGTGAATCCTATATTATAGTTCATTGAAACCAGCAAGCCTAAATCGAATTGATAGCCGACGCCGATTCCTAGTGCGAAATCAAATGTTTTGAATGCATCTTTCGAATTGACCGAAATGTCAGTGCCGTTATAAGAGGCGCTTGCTTTAGAACGGGCTAAGAAACCGAATTGTGGTCCCGCAAATGCATAAAAGCCATTGTATAGATAGGCTTTTGCATAGATAGGAATGTTTATGTAATCGTTTTTGATTTTGCCGGAGATTCCGCCTTCTGATTCTTTCACTCCTTGCATGGAATAATAGATTCCCGGCTCGATGGAAAATTGCGGATTGATAGGAAACTCGGCGGCAACCCCGACGTTCAACCCAGGCTTCATACTTCCGTCACTATTTGTCATATTGGCAAGGTTCAATCCGATCTTCGGTAAGAAATGGAAATCCTGTGCACTGACCTGAAACGCCACGAACATCAACAATAATAAAGCAATCTTTTTCATAATGGATAATATTTAAATGAGTAATAGATAAACCTTTCATAAATAAAAAAAGTTGCGCTATATTATTATAACGCAACTTCCTATCCAAATATTATTTCTTATGCTCTTCTATCCACTTCCGTGCGTTCACGAAACCTTCGATCCACGGAGTGACTTCGTCACTGTTTCGTCGGTCTTCAGGATAGTAACCGCATTGCCATGGGAACATCGCACGTTCCAAGTGAGGCATCATTGCCAGATGGCGTCCGTCGTGAGAGCAGACACCGGCAACCGACCAAGGCGAACCGTTCGGATTGGCAGGATAGCCTTCGTAGTTGTATTTAAGTGCAATATGGTATTCTTTTTCTTCATACGGGAAAGAGAACTTGCCTTCGCCGTGAGCCACCCAGATTCCTAATTTGGAACCGCTTAAAGAACCGAACATGACAGAATGGTTTTTTGGGATCTCGACCGAGATGAAGTTCGATTCGAACTTGTGCGAATCATTGTGCAACATCTTGTGTTTCTTCTCATGTTCCGGATAAACAACCCCTAACTCGGCCATCAGCTGGCAACCGTTGCAGATACCCAGACTCAAGGTGTCGGGACGTGCATAGAAGTTATCCAGCGCCTTCTTGGCTTTCTCGTTGAATAAGAAACCTCCGGCCCATCCTTTGGCAGAGCCTAAAACGTCGGAGTTGGAGAAACCGCCGCAGAATACAATCATGTTTACGTCTTCCAATGTTTCGCGTCCGGAAGCCAAATCGGTCATGTGAACATCTTTCACATCGAAACCTGCCAGATACAGTGCATAAGATGTTTCACGTTCACACTGGCAACCCTTTTCACGGATTACGGCGGCACGGATTCCGCTCTTTCCTTTGCGATCGGCAGTCAGGCCGTAAGAAGACAGCTTGCCGGTAAAGCTCTTCGGGTACTTGAATTCCAGTGGCTGCATCTTGTAGTTCTCGAAACGATTGCCTGCACATACGCTACCACTCTGCTTGATATCCAGTTTATAAGATGATTCGTACCATACGTCGCGCATGTAGTCGATGCCGAAATGGTATTGGACGCCTTCTTTGGAAACCAGAATGTGGCGTTCGGAAGTCGGCTTGGCGATAATGGCAAAACCTACTCCTGCCTCTTCCATCAACTTCTCGAAAGCTTTCTTGTCTTTCACCTGGACCAGGATACCCGGGTTTTCGGCAAACAGAATCTTGACAATGTCCTGTTCCGACAATTTGTCGAGGTTCACTTCCAGACCGCCTTCTACGTTAGCAAAACACATTTCGAGCAATGCCGTGATCATACCACCGGCAGAAATGTCGTGTCCGGCGAGAACCAACCCTTTTTGGATGGCATCTTGTACGGCGTTGAATGCGTCGGCAAAATATTCGCTGTCTTTTATCGTCGGGACTTCGTTGCCCAATTTGTTCAGAACTTGTGCAAGAGCGGAACCGCCCAACTTCATCGTGTCGAACGAGAAGTCAATATAATATATGTAAGAATTCTTTTCGTGGGCCAATACCGGAGATACGATCTTGCGAATGTCGCTGACTTCTGCACCGGCAGAAATAATCACCGTACCCGGAGCAATCACTTTGTCGTCGCCATATTTCTGTGTCATGGACAGAGAGTCTTTACCGGTCGGGATATTGATGCCCAGTGCACAAGCGAAGTCCGAAGCAGCCTGGACCGCTTTGTACAGGCGGGCATCCTCGCCTTCGTTACGGCATGGCCACATCCAGTTGGCACTCAAAGATACACCTGATAGCTTGTCGGACAGTGGAGCGAAAACGATATTTGTCAATGATTCGGCAATCGCCATGACAGAACCGGCAGCCGGGTCGATCATCGCTACCTGCGGAGCATGCCCGATAGATGTGGCGATACCCGCTTTTCCACGGTAATCCAGTGCTACAGCACCCAAGTCGCTCAGCGGCAACTGCAATTCGCCTTGGCACTGCTGGCGTGCGACCTTACCTGTCACCGAACGGTCCACCTTGTTGGTCAGCCAGTCTTTACATGCAACAGCTTCCAACTGAAGTACATTTTCCAGATAGTGATGCAGTTCGGATTCTTTATAAACGACTGGAGCGTATGTTTCTTCGACCGTATGATCCTTCATGATCGTTCTTGGCGGTTTACCGAACATATATTCCAGTTTGATGTCGATTGGTTTCACGCCGTCGGCCTGTTCGAAGACGAACTTCATGTCGTTGGTCGTTTCACCTACCACATACATCGGAGAACGTTCGCGGTCGGCAATGCGCTGTACACGGGCAACATCTTCTTCCTTCATCAGCAAACCCATACGTTCCTGGCTTTCGTTACCTACGATTTCTTTTGCGGAAAGTGTCGGGTCACCGACAGGCAACTGGCTCATGTCGATATGTCCGCCGGTTGCTTCCACCAATTCGGAGAGACAGTTCAAATGACCTCCTGCGCCGTGGTCATGGATGGAGATTACCGGGTTGTTGTCCGATTCGGCAATCGCACGGATTACGTTGGAAACGCGTTTCTGCATTTCCGGGTTGGCGCGCTGTACGGCGTTCAACTCGATACCGCTGGTATATTGGCCCGTGTTTACGGAAGAGACAGCGCCTCCGCCCATACCGATGCGGTAGTTGTCGCCACCTAACAGGACAACTTTTTCGCCCGGTGCGGGATCGCCCTTCAACGCGTCGCGCATATTAGCATAACCGACACCGCCGGCCAACATGATCACTTTGTCGTAAGCATATTTCTTCTTGTTCTCTTCGTGTTCGAATGTCAGGACCGAACCGCAGATCAGCGGCTGTCCGAACTTGTTACCGAAATCGGATGCACCGTTGGAGGCCTTGATCAGGATTTGTTCCGGAGTCTGGTACAACCAGGGGCGTGGATCGAGGATCTTTTCCCATTCGCGTGCACCTTCCGTACGCGGATAAGATGTCATGTAAACGGCTGTTCCGGCAATCGGCAGGGATGATTTTCCGCCACCCAGGCGGTCACGGATTTCACCACCCGATCCGGTAGCCGCACCGTTGAACGGTTCGACTGTTGTCGGGAAGTTGTGGGTTTCAGCTTTCAGTGAGATAACCGATTTGATTTCTTTCACTTCGTAGAAATCCGGTTTGTCGCCGCTGGCCGGAGCAAATTGTTCGATCACCGGACCTTCGTTGAAAGCCACATTATCTTTATAGGCGGAAACCAATTTGTTCGGGTTCTCCGCCGATGTTTTCTTGATCAGGTTAAAGAGAGAACTTTCTTTCTCTTCTCCGTCGATAATAAATGTACCGCCGAAGATTTTGTGACGGCAGTGCTCCGAGTTCACCTGTGCAAAACCGTACACTTCGCTGTCGGTCAGCCGGCGTTCCAGCTTTTGGCTTACTTCGTTGAGGTAGGCTACTTCTTCATCGCTCAATGCCAGTCCTTCCTGTTTGTTGTAGGCTTCGATATCCTCGATATAAACAATCGGGTCCGGTTGTTTACTGATCGTGAAGATGTCCTGGTTCAGACCGTCATAGATACGCTGTAACATCGGGTCATGTTCTGCTTCGCCGGAAGAAACGGGGAAGTATTCCTCGATGCGTGATATACCGGTGAGTCCCATGTTCTGGGTGATTTCCACGGCATTCGTACTCCACGGGGTAATCATTTCCCGGCGTGGACCAACATACCAGCCTTCCAATGTTTCAGCCTGGAGAGGTTTTGCCTCGCTAAAAGCCCAAACTAATTTTTCTACATCTTCAGGAGAGAAAGCGTGTGCAGCCTCCACAGCTAACACCGTCTTTGTTGGAGATTGAAAGAATAGAATCATATCGTCGATTTATTAATGGTATTCCGTTCATACGGGGGATAATATAAGGATACCCCTCGCTTACAAAGTGCAAAGATAGTGCTTACTAACCGAATTTCCCTTAAATCTGTTGAAGAAAATAAATTTGTTCCAACAAAGGCCTTTTTCGGTTAAAAACGGAGCCTCGCAGATGGTGCCCGATAGGGAAACTGGCGGGACTTGCACAAAATGTCAAAAACTAATGGCCGGACGAACTGTCGATCAGACAGATCAGTATGGCAAGAATATCGAGGCGAACCAAGTGGTTGCGTATCTCGCTTAATGCTTTGGAGATATCCCAACCGGACAGCTCTGGAGCCGGGTGTCCGGCTTCTTCCGGAAGTATTGAAAAAAGCAGGCTACCAGACTTGCCATATAGGAAAATGGCATGTGACAGAAACTCCATTGCAGAACGGTATGGATATTAATATCGCTGGGAATCATATCGGACATCCTAAAAGTTACTTTTCTCCTTACGGAATGGAAATCTGGAAAAATGGTCCGGAAGGAGAGTTTTTGATGATCGGTTACTTCTTTCGAGTCGGTTGCTTCTGGCACAAGAATTTCCTAATATTGTGTTATTCTTGGTGGATGATATGGGAGTAATAGATACCTTTTTGCCTTTTTTGACGGATAAGGTGAGGTAATCTGGTTCGCTGTGCGTTGAACGACTGGTATAGGACACCGAATGTGGAGCGTATGGCTCGGCAGGGAATATATTGAAACCATTTTACAAATAATTGTTTATTGAAGTATGTCAAAACGGTGTTCCTCTGTCACTGTATCACTGATTTCTTTTTTATCGATTGATATTCAACCTGTTTCGTTAGTGATATATGCCCGTTTTCTCTATCACTACGGTATCACTACCCTATCACAGGCAATTTGGATGGAAAACAGAAATTGCGCTTATACACATCTGTATAGTAGCGTATTACAAATAACAAAAGCAATAAATACCCGATTTCCATCCTTATAAATCACTCGATTATTTTATGTAAAAACGGCTATAAAATAGGTGAAACCGGGTGGTTTTTATTGTCCGGCACGGTACTTTAGTTGCCGGACACCCCCATGTTGCCCCCTCTTACACCCGGATGTACCGGCTTTCTACACCCGGATGTAAAGGATGGCAACATGGGGGTGTTTACGGAATGATGTGCTTGTCTTTGCTAAAAAAAGAGATAGCTTTTGTGGAATGAAGAACCGTATTCCGCCAATTTAATACCTGTTATATTCGTTTTTACATTTGTTTATTCGATTATTTTATATGCTTTTTCAAAAGTAATAGAAGGTAATATGTTGGTTTTCAATTGTATGACAAAAACGTCCTGTTTTAGAAGTGATAGAGGAGTGATAGGGGAAAACGTCCTGTATCACTGCCTTTGGACGTTTGAATATGAATAGCTACAACCTTTGTAGTGATAGAGTGATAGAGGATTAGCAGAAAACTTCGTATGCAGATTACAATCTTGGAAAATTGTGATATACTTCGTTTTATTGTATATTTGTCAACAATAAGGTTATAGCTCCCGGCGAGATTTGCTGAAAAAACAATTGTCGGAGTGTGGAGGACGTTTTCGGGATTCTCGGATTGACAATCTCAAAATGGAGAAAGGGTTTATCATTTAACAGTTAATTTATTATCATGAAATCAACAATCGTATTGGGAATAGGAGCTACCTTGCTGGCCTCCTGTTCTGGAAACAGACAAAAGGCGGAAGAAAAAGTAACACAGCAGCAGAAGAAGCCGAACGTTATTTTCCTGATAGCCGATGATATCGGTTATGGTGACCTGAGTTGCAACGGATCAAAAACGATCCATACGCCGAATGTGGAACGCCTGGCAGCCCAAGGTGTTCGTTTTACGGATGCGCATGCAGTGGCTGCGACCAGTACGCCGTCGCGCTATTCGCTGTTTACGGGGCATTATGCTTGGAGGCGGAATGACACGGGGATTGCGGCTGGAAATGCCGGAATGGTCATTCGTCCCGAACAGCCGACTGTTGCCGATATGTTTCGTGAGTGTGGTTATACAACAGGTGCTATAGGTAAATGGCATTTGGGATTGTCTGACAGGACGGGAGGACAGGATTGGAATGGCTTTATCACGCCGGGACCTTCAGATATAGGGTTCGACTATTCCTATATAATGGCTGCCACAGGCGACCGTGTGCCTTGTGTGTGGGTTGAGAATCAGCGGATCGTCAATCTTGATCCGAATGATCCGATTGAAGTGAGCTATGAAAAACCGTTCCCTGGCGAACCGTTGGGAAAAGACCATCCGGAATTGCTTACCAAATTGAAACCGAGTCCGAACCATGGGCATGATATGGCGATCGTGAACGGCATTTCGCGTATCGGCTACATGAAAGGGGGCAAGCAGGCCTTGTGGGAAGATGAAAACATTGCAGACAGCATCACTTGCAAAGCTGTCCGATTTATTGAAAACCACAAAGATGAACCGTTTTTCCTGTATGTCGGAACCAACGACGCGCACGTTCCCCGTTGGCCGCATCCCCGTTTTGTCGGCAAGAGCGGCATGGGCCCTCGTGGCGACGCTTTGTTGCAATTCGACTGGACTGTAGGCGAAATAATGGGCGCACTCGAAAAAGCCGGTATTGCCGAAAACACCTTGATCGTGTTGAGTAGCGACAACGGTCCTGTTGTGGATGATGGTTATGCAGACCGGGCTGTGGAATTGTTGGGCGAACATAGACCCTGGGGGCCGTTCCGTGGTGGTAAATACAGTATCTTCGAAGCCGGTACGCGTGTTCCGATGATTGTGAGCTGGCCGGCTCAGGTAAAACCGGGTGTCTCCGACGCATTGGTATCACAGATCGACCTGTATGCCTCCATGGCAAGCCTGATGGGCAAGCCGCTCGAAGAAGGGGCCGGTCCTGACAGCCGGGATCATCTGGACGCATTCTTGGGGAAGGACTTGAAAGGGCGCGACTATGTGGTCGAAGTCGCCGGTTCTCTTTCTGTCTCCGACGGCGAATGGAAGTACATAGCTCCGAGTAATGGTGCTGCTTATGCTAAACTGACGAATATCGAGTTGGGCAACAGCAAGGAAGAACAGCTTTACAACTTGAAGCAGGACATCGGAGAAAAGAAGAATCTGGCGGCCGAACATCCCGAAATCGTTGCAAAGTTGAAAGCTATATTGGAAAAGGAAAAAGCTAAATAGCCTTTTTACATAAAGTGTGAAAACGCCTGTAGGTAATCTAAAAAACATTCCTGCAGGTGTTTTTTGGTTAAAAATGGACGAGTTCATTTTATTCTGCTCCCGGTTTGCGTTATCTTTGCAAATCATTAGGCAGAAAATAGAAGGATAATGCTGGGATTGATAAGTAAAGGAATTGTTATTGGCGTACTGGTTTCCGCCCCGATGGGTCCGATCGGCATGCTATGTATACAACGAACGCTGAACAAAGGACGTTGGCATGGGTTTGTTACCGGATTAGGGGCTGCTCTGTCAGACGTGATCTACGCTGCACTGACTTGCTTGGGGATGGGAGTTGTGGTGAACTTTGTGGAGGCGAATCAGGCTCCTTTGCAATTGATCGGCAGTATCGTATTGGGTATTTTCGGCTATTATATTTTCCAATCCAATCCTGTCCGGAATCTTAGAAAACAACGGGAGAAAAAGTTATCTTTCACTCAGGATTTTATTACAGCTTTTCTTCTTACCTTTAGCAACGTATTAATCGTATTGCTATATATTGGTTTGTTTGCCCGCTTTGGTTTTGTCTTGCCGGAACATTCTGTTTGGATGCTGTCGGGTGGCATTGCTTTTATTGGGGTGGGGGCTGTTCTCTGGTGGTTCGGAATCACTTATATAGTTGCTAAATTGAAAAAATGGTTTAACGTGCGAGGTATATGGTTATTGAATAGGATTGTAGGATCGGTCATTATTGTTTTGGCTATAATCGGAGTCTTATCCGTATTGCTGACTTCTTATTTACATTTACCATTACTCCAAATCTATAATTGATAATGAAGAAACTGAAAGTCCCTTATTTGGAAACGCTGGACGTACTGGATCTGTCGTCCGTAGGCTTTTTGATGGAAAAGGCCCAGCGAGAGTCGATCGATGTGATTAACTGGGAGGAATATTCCTATAAGCCTATCGTGGCTTTCGATATCGCAAGATCGAAAGTGAATCTGTATATTCGTTACTTTGTAAAAGGCAATTCATTGAAAGCTCTTTATGAAACGGATGGTTCACCTGTCTATCAAGATAGTTGCGTGGAGTTTTTTATGAAGCGGGTGAATGATCCCAATTACTACAATTTCGAGTTTAATTGTATTGGAACATGTGATGCTTCCTATCGGGAATCGCGTGATTCGAAGAAATCTCTGACCCCCGAAGAGTATGCTTCGATACGTCGTTTTTCAAGTCTTCCTCATGTCGCTTTTACAGAGAAACTGGGGGTTTATAGCTGGGAGTTGGTGGTTGCCATTCCTTTCCGGTTGATGGGCCTCGATCCTGACAACCTACCGGAAAAGATAATGGGCAACTTCTATAAATGTGCGGACGATACGGAATTTCCGCATTTCGTAAGTTGGAGTCCGATTGATCTTCCTTCTCCGAACTTCCATTGTCCGGAGTTCTTTGGGGAAATCTATTTATAAATTAAGAATTAAAAATTAAGAATTAAGAAATGAATGCATAAGACACCATTTCTTAATTCTTAATTTTTAATTTTTCAACTCCTTGATTTTTACTTCCGAGATACTTGCATTGCCGGAGGTTATTACGATACGGATATCACTGGCGGTCGTGCCTTTGAACCGGTAATTCGTCAGCTCGTTCGTAGCTTCTACCGTCCCTTCATATACGGTCAGGAACTGGCCTCCGCCACCGGAGAGTTGGATTTCAAATTTGGCATCTTTGCTTTTTTCTTTCCAGGCAATCGCGATGTTGTTAGGAGAGGCGTTGTTTTCGAGTGCAAAAGTTATGTATTCACCCTTGTTGGCTTTCCAAGCCGTAGATGGGTTGCCGTCTAATACTGACGGAGCAGACTCCTGAGTAGAGCTAGCAATAACTGATTTCTGCTGTCGGGAAGCTGCCGATATGTTTGCCTGCTCTTTACCATATTCCACTACCGTAAAACGGTCGTTCAGGCGGATGTCTTCGGATGAGGCTCCGATCATAACCTTGAAGTCTCCCGGTTCTACCACCCAATGGTTATCGCTATTCAGCAGCTGCAAGTCGCGCGGTTCGATAGTGAAGGTAAGCTCTTTCGTTTCTCCCGGATTCAGATGGATACGGTCGAAGCCGACGAGGTTCTTCTCGTAGGTCGTAACACTGCTGAGGATATCGCGTACATATAACTGTACTACCTCATCTCCGGCACGTTTACCTGTATTCGTCACCTTGCAACGGACGGTGACCGGTTGAACCTGTGTCACGATAGCTGGCTGGATCGAAATGTCTGAGTATTCGAAAGTCGTATAACTCAATCCGTAGCCGAACGGGTACAACGGACCGTTCACGCGGGACATGTTGCCGTCCAACCCTTTGTTGCGTCCGCCGTCGACCTGTGCATTCGGTTTGGTCGGGAAGTTGAACGGAATCTGTCCGACTGTCTTCGGGAAGGTGACGGTCAGCTTTCCACCTGGGTTATAGTCGCCGAACAGAGCGTCTGCAATGGCCGTACCGCCTTGCGAACCCGGATACCAGGCTTCGAGGATAGCCGGAACATATTTGTCCGCCCAGTTAATAGACAACGGACGTCCGTTGATCAGCACCAATACGACCGGTTTTCCAGTGGCTACGACGGCTTGCAGCAAATCGAGTTGGCGGCCTGGCAAATCGAGGCTGGAGCGCGATTTGTTTTCTCCGCAGGTGCGGTTACTTCCGCCCAGCACGACTACAGTCACATCGCTCTTCTTCGCGTTTTCCACTGCTTTGTCGATCTCGCTCTGTTCTTCGGCTGTCAACGGATAACGGATCAGTTCCGATTCCGGCCAATTGGCATCTACCAGATCACAACCTTTCGTAAAGAGCACGTCCGTTCCTGGTTTTACCTTATTCCGAATGCCTTCCAACACGGTTGTCACTTCTACGGCAAGCGGGCCGTAGTGTGTCAAAGCGTATGCCTCTTCATCTGCATTCGGACCGCATACGGCGATTTTGGAAATTTTGTTTACATCTAAAGGAAGGACGGCATCCTGGTTCTTCAACAGAACGAGCGATTCTTTTGAAGCCTGCAAGGCTACCAGTTGGTTTTCGGCGCAGTTTACCTCTTTGTCGGTCTCTTTCAAATCGATCTGATACGGATGGTCGAACAATCCAACGAGGAATTTGACGCGCAAAATGTCACGCACTCGGTCATCAATGGTGGACATTGGAATTGCTCCTTCCGCGATCAGTTCGCGAAGTGGCAGGACGTATGAATCCGGTGAGCGGAATGTACAACGTATGTTCAATCCCGCCAATACGCTTTGTAGCACGGATTCTTTCATATCGGCGGCAGTTCCGTGTTTAGAGAAAAGATATTCGACGGCGTCGCTGTCCGATACCACATATCCGCGGAAACCGAATTCGCCACGCAGACGTGTCGTCAGCCAATAATAGCTGCTCTGAATGGGGAATCCGTCGTAATCGTTGTATGAACTCATGACTCCGAGGATCCCGGCTTCCTTGATCACCCGTTTCCAGGGATAGACATGGATCATCTCGACCTCGCGTGGTGACATTTGCGGATCTACGCGTGCCATCCCTTCGCGTCCGCCTTTGTTGTTACTGTAAGCGATATAGTGTTTGGAAGTGGCGGCAACCTGATGGTCGGTCTGCATTCCTTTTGCCATTTCGATACCTAACTCGGCTACTAGATATGGGCTTTCGCCGTATACCTCTTCATAGCGTCCCCAACGTTGATCGCGCCCGACATCGAGGATCGGAGCATAGACATTGGTATATCCCAACAACCGTCCTTCGCGCCCGGTGATATAGCCGACCTTATGAACCAGGTTCCGGTTCCAGGTGTGTCCCAATCCCAACTGTGTCGGGAAGTTGGTGGCGATATAGCTTTCTACCCCACGTATGCCTTCGTTCGTGAAGTCGGTCGGGATGCCGAGGCGTGTCTCTTCGATAAAGAACCGTTGTACTTCATTCAAAGCCCAGGCATGACGGGAAGCCGGCCAGACATACGGGTTGTCGGAAGGAGGAAGTCCCCATTGTTGGAAACCGTTCAGATGTTCATCGATGGCTCCTATGCCGTCTTTCCAGAGTTGTTTTTTCCAGTCCGATGTCGGCAGGTCGTCTTTCAGCACCCGCTTGTAACCGTAGAGCGTAACCATCTGGCAGGTTTTTTCTTCAACATTCATCTGCGAAAGGAGGTCTTCGACACGTGCATCGATCGGGACCGTAGGATCTTCATATACATCCTTTTTCCCATTTTTGTTGAAATCTATCCAGCCATTCCGGTAGATAGACTTGTTCGTTAATTTGTAAGTATCCGGTATCCGGATTTCCTGTGGCGTTTTGTTTTGTGCCTGCGTACAGAATGTCCCTGACAGGACAAGGCATGACGTAAGGACGGCGAGTTTGTTTTTCTTCATGGATTATAATTTGATATCGTTTAGTTCAACTAATTTGTTAACAATGGCGTATACGGTCAGACCACTGGCACTGTGTACCTGCAATTTCCGGGCGATGTTGCGTCGGTGTGTAACAACGGTGTGTGTGGAAAGGAACAGGCGGTCGGCTATTTCGCGGTTTGTCATCCCTTTGACGACACAGACCACGATTTCTTTTTCGCGTGCGCTGAGCGTCTGCTGTTCTTCGTTTTCGGTTTCCTCTTCCGGTGACGTATGGAGGCGTTCCAGCTTGTGGCGGATCTCGTCCGGGCTGTCATAGATGTTGATCTGGTCGTCGTAAGGTCGCAGCAGGGCATGATCAGCGACAGCATACAGCAGGGCTATGCATTTCATTTCCGTACAGCCGGTTTCTTCCTTGAGA
Source organism: Parabacteroides sp. MSK.9.14 (assembly GCF_019041495.1). NCBI lineage: Bacteria > Pseudomonadati > Bacteroidota > Bacteroidia > Bacteroidales > Tannerellaceae > Parabacteroides > Parabacteroides sp. MSK.9.14. The sequence continues at coordinate 8,689 of NZ_JAHPXO010000002.1, read as the reverse complement.
AGCTGAATGGTGTAGTAACCGGGAAGTGACGGGTTAATAATCAGTATGTCTGGTTTGTGTGAGCGAAGTGTCTCTTGCAAAAGCTCCGCAGTGGCAATTTCGATGATCTGGATGCGGAATCCGGGAATTCGCTTTAATACCGCTTCGAGCCCACTGCGGATGATGGCAGACGGTTCGGCAATCGCTATGTTTAATAAGGCGCTCATAGGCATCACTGTATTGTTTTTTCAAGAGTCAGGATCGCCGGGACGAAAAGATAGTCTTCTACGTGGTTATGGGAGGCCAGATCTTGTTCGGTCGCGAAGATGTCAAACAAGACGCTGTTCAGCAGGTTGCTTCCGGGTCCCGGATAATACTTGATCAAGATATTTTTCAGTTCGATAATCTTCATTTCGATCTGATCATGATGTTTTCGGAAGATCGTTATGTTGTATTTCGGGTCTTTTATCCCTTTTAATAATCCCCGGACGTATGGAAATACTGTCTTTTCTTCATACGACATGTGTTTGTGGACTTCTGCTGCATATTCGTCGAAAAATTTAGTGATAACGAACGCCACATCTTTCGGGCAGTCTGCAATAGCATCGGTCAGTTTACGGCGGATATGGGGCAGCCGGAAGTCCAGGAAATAGGCGTGTGCATTATGCAGATAAGTGATCAAAGCCTCGATCGACAGACATTTGTCAATGTTTGTCATCGGCGCGGATATCTCTTCCGTCAGAAAGTTTACGACGGTCAGGAACGTGCAGGGATCGACACCGTTTTGGCGGCATACCTCTCCGATATTCTTTTCTCCGAATCCGAGTGCAATACCGAAGCGGCTCATGACGAGCACCATCGGATAATTCTCACAGATCAGATCACTCATTTTATCGGTTTCCCGATATTTACCATTCTTATACATAGGCTTTTCTCTCTTGTCTTGGTGTTTGAATAGCCAAAGATACATAAAAAATAGATTCTGCAGACTGCGCTTACAGAATTAGTAAATTCGGTAAGTCGGATAGTTTCAGCTAAAAAAGTTAGAAACTAAAGTTTCATATAGTTACTCGTTTTGGGACCTTGATTCCACCATGTAGAAACTTTAGTTCCAACGATTGAAATAAAAGTTTCGACCGCAGACACATTTGTTTTGCGGCAGGAAACGAATGATTAGTGGATTTTAGGAAAATATCCGTCTTGCTTAGGGACTGAAAAGGGCTGTTTTGGGTAGTAATTCGCAAAAAAGGTGCTTTTTGCATTTTGACAGTTTTTGTAATGGGTTGATTAATAAAGATATACTAATTTATATAATGTACGCGTAAGTGAAGAATTTTAAGAGTGAAATCGGGTGTGTGATCGTATTTAAGATGTTGATATATAGAAAAATAAGAGGATATTTAGAAATGACTAATGAAAACGTACGTTTTTTTTCGTCATTTTTTAACTACAAAGATACTACAAAAAAGTGGAATACAGAAGAATGAAGTAATAGAATTGATTTACAGAGGTTTCATTTAAGCAGCCGATTATCTCCAACGCCACCACAATCCTTGCCGAAGCCAAGTCAAGACGTCGCAACGTTACTTGTTCGTAACCACACCATATAGGTGACGAAATTGGCACGAATGGCAAAACAAGGCGTTGTGATATAGTGAGTTACTAACAACTCACGCGACAAATCCAGTTACGGAAAAAGATTGCGTCGTTCCTCCGTGTTTTGCGTACCGACGAAGGATTCTTCACCGACTAATTTTGAACCTAAAAAAATTAAGGACGATGAAGAGTACATTTTCAGTTATCTACTACCTCAAACGTCAGGTAGTGAAAAAGGACGGGACAGTACCCGTCATGGGACGTATCACGGTGGACGGCAGCCAAACACAGTTCAGCTGCAAACTGACCGTCGATCCTAAGCTGTGGGACACCAAAGGAGGACGTGTCACGGGCAGAAGCACGGCTGCACTCGAAACGAACCGTATGCTCGACAAGATGCGCGTACGCATCAACAAGCACTATCAGGAAATCATGGAGCGTGACAACTTCGTCACTGCGGAAAAGGTGAAAAACGCCTTTCTTGGACTGGAACACCGCTACCACACGCTATTGCAGGTGTTCCGGCAACACAACGAGGACTATGCCAAGCAGGTGGAGGCAGGCATGAAAGCCAAAGGCACGTTTGACAAATACAAGATCGTTTACAAGCACCTGCAAGAGTTCCTCACCATCCGCTACCACGTGAAGGACATCGCCCTGAAAGAGCTTACCCCCGCTTTCATTTCCGATTTTGAAATGTTCCTGCGCACGGACAAACACTGCTGCACCAACACCGTGTGGCTGTATGTCTGCCCGCTTCGGACGATGGTGTTCATCGCCATCAACAATGAGTGGCTCACGCGCGACCCGTTCCGCGAGTATGAAATCAAGAAGGAGGAAACGACCCGCAGCTTTCTGACGAAAGATGAAATCCGCCTGCTGATGGAAGGTAAGCTGAAGAATGCGAAGCAAGAACTGTATCGTGATTTATACCTGTTCTGCGCCTTCACGGGCTTGTCGTTCGCCGATATGCGCAACCTGACGGAAGAGAATATCCGCACCTACTTTGACGAACACGAGTGGATAAACATCAACCGCCAGAAGACGGGTGTGGTGTCCAACATCCGTATGCTCGACATAGCGAAGCGCATCATCGACAAATACCGTGGGCTGTGTGGGGACGGCAGGATATTCCCCGTACCCCACTATAACACGTGCCTTGCCGGAATCCGTGCCGTCGCCAAGCGTTGCGGTATCACCAAGCATATTACATGGCATCAAAGCCGCCACACGGCCGCCACGACGGTGTTCCTCTCCAACGGCGTACCCATCGAAACGGTCAGTTCCATGCTGGGACACAAAAGCATAAAGACAACGCAGATATACGCGAAAATAACCAAAGAGAAGCTCAATCAAGACATGGAGAACCTTGCCGCGAGATTGAACCAAATCGAAGAATTTGCAGGTCGTACCATCTAAAACAGAGAAGCCATGAAACGTGACATAATCATCATTGAGGACAAGGCGGTCAGCGTAACCGGTAACGATGTATGGATGACCGCCGGAGAAATCGCCAGACTGTTCCACACGGGTGTCCCGGCAGTGAACGCCGCCATCAAAGCCATCCTCAAAACGGACGTGCTGAACGACTACGAGGCATGCCGCTACATCCAACTTGAAAACGGTCTGTATGCGGATGTTTACTCGCTTGAGATAATCATCCCCGTCACCTTTCGGCTGAGCACATACCATGCCCATCTTTTCCGCCGCTGGCTGATGGACAAGGCACTTGCAAAAGACAAGCATACCGCCTACATGTTATTCGTACATAGCGGAAAAGGCGGTTACTGCTGAAAAGACGATGAAAATCAATTAAAAACGGACAACCATCAAGCTGTCCGTTTTAACTTTAAAATAGTCAATTTTGAATATACAAATTATGTGCTAAAGAATATGAGGTATCAAAATTGAGATGGCTTATATAACATCTCATACTTTAACGAGCCACAATCAATGTACATATCATATTCCGCAATTCCTTTTTCTTGTGCTATATAATGCAAAGTTTTCTTGTGGATGTTTGAAATTCTCTCTCCATAATAGATTGCTTTAGGAACAATTTTCAGGCTTGTTGCACGAGAATGTGCGGCAGGTTGTTTCTCTGAATGAATAATACGCCATTCATTTTCATATTCCCACTGTGTGGATTTGTGAATAGCCATTTTCAAATGCGATAGTGAATCTATATTTTTAACATCCAGCCCCAAGCTCTTTGCTATATACCATTGAATAAAACTATTTGCATCAAAGCGGTTATTATCATATATAACAGGCAAGATACAACAATTCATTTCTCCTTGTTCTAATAAGAACCTTAAATCATATTCCAATGCAAACCCTTCATGATTTTGGGCATAGTGACTCCACATTATAACAGAATCTATGCTTTCACTTAAACATGCTATTGTAGATACGACCTTTAATGTATCCCCCATTTTTAATAGGATTTCTTTCAATATGTTTTCCATTACAACACTAAAAAGAGCTAATGTCAATGGATTTATGCCGTTACACGATATTACCTGTTTTTTTAAACCTGTCAAATTGTTTCTTCCGAAAAATTGGATTACACTTGGAGGAAATTCGAAATCTTTAGTTTCAAGTATCTGTTTGAATTGTTCAAGAAATTCTTCTGTACAACAAGCTCTCATTTGCTCTTGAATATTATCCAAACTATAATAAACAAGAGTGTCATAGGGGTCATTAAACTTATCAGCAGTAACAGCATAAACCAGATCCTTGTCAAAAGCATCAAGGTTTAATGTTGAACAACTCCTATATCTATACAGTTTTTGTGGCAACATTGACATCAATGCTGCACTTATAGGATAGATTCGGGATTTTATGTCCTCTTGCTCAATTCCTTCAGGAATTATTGTGGATTCTAACAATTTTGCAAATTCACTCCGAAGCATAATGGTATTCGTTTTAACCACAAAGGTACGCATTTTATTCCGGAATGTCAGGACATTACTCCATCGGTTTGCGGTAATTCGCCTCCAGCAGTTCACGCAATCCCGATTCGGGGTAAAGCACCTTCCCGCCTAAAAGGATAAAGGGCAACACTCTGTTGTTACGGTATTCCTGCAAGGTACGGCGGCTCACACGGAGCAACTCCGCCACCTCCCTGTCCGTCAGGTAACGTTCCCCGTCCAGCGGTGGACGGTAGTTTTCCAAAAATGCAGAGAGCCATTTAGAGCCTTTGCGCATATTCTGCACCACGGTGGCAAGCGGCTCGTCCTCCAGTGTAAAAACATCGTTGTTCTCGTTCATCATAACTTTGGATTCAGTGGGTGAATAATAAGATTACCTGCCGCCGGGATAGAGCGTACCGATAAGCGGAATCAGCCTCCTAACTTCTTCCGGCTTGTAATAGAACCTGCGGTTTATCTGCGAGTAGCCGATAAGCCGCTTGTCGCGCAACGTCTGCAACGTGCGCGGGCTGATTCTCAACTGCCCGCAGACTTCCTCGCCCGTGAGCCATCTTTCCAACCGCCCGCCGTCGCTCTTGCGCCTCAGGGCGGCAACCTTCTCCGAGAGGGCGTTGAAGGACGCCACCATCATCTCGAAGGTCTTTTTCTCGATAGATACAATTTCCATATTCAAAACATTTCAGGTTTGCCGCAAAGGTAACGCCATCCTCATGAACGCATATCGTTTCCCGCTGAAAGGCTGTATGTTGCGCCGTCTGTCCGGGTAATGGAGCCATTTCCAATAAAAATCTTACGTGAGACACGTAGTGAGCTGTTAAAGCCCCTTTTGTTTATTGCCGAATTTTGCCGCAGAAACCAAAAGAAAGGACTGAATATGAAAGTAATAACGATGGAAAGTTCCGCTTTCACCGCATTGACGGAACAGATAGCCGAGATAGCGGCACACGTGCGTGCCGTTTCCGGCGAAAGAAAGGAAAAATCCGCAGACAGGTTGCTCACCACCCGTGAGGCGGCGCACCTGTTGAATGTGAGTACCCGCACCCTCCAGCGTATGCGTAACGAGCATCGCATCGGCTATGTAGTGCTGCGCGGCAAATGCCGCTACCGACAGTCTGAAATCGACCGCCTGCTTGCGGACTGCACCGTCATGGAAGACGCGGCGACACCGACGGAACTGAAACGCAACCATACGCTACGCACGGGCGGCGGCAAACCCAAAAGAAGGAGGACGTGACATATGGAACTGCTTACCCGAAACAATTTTGAGAGCTGGATGCGGAAGCTGATGGAACGGCTCGACCGTCAGGACGAACTGCTGCTGTCCTTGCAGCCGTCCGGCAAAGCCCCGAACCCGATGGAGCGTATCAGGATGTTCGACAACCAAGACCTCTGTATGCTGCTCCAGATAAGCAAGCGTACCCTGCAACGCTACCGCAGCATCGGCGCGTTGCCGTACAAGACGCTCGGCAAAAAGACCTATTACAGCGAAGAGGACGTGCTGACGTTCCTTTCCGGACACGTAAAGGACTTCAAAAAGGAAGATATAGCCTTCTACAAGGCTCGTATCCATAATTTCTTTCAAAAATAACCCATTAAAACATTTTTCAAATGGCAAAGAAAAAAAGCGAAAAGGACGTGCTGATAGTCCGTGATGAGAAGACGGGCGAGATCAGCGTGGTAGCCGGGCTGGATGCCGACGGTTCCCCCAAGCGCACCCCCGCGAAAGCGGAGAACGCGCAGAGTTTCCTGCAATTCGACCGCCACGGCGACGTGCTGGACAACTTCTTCAAAAACTTCTTCCGGCAGTGCAAGGAACCCAGCCGCTTCGGTTTCTACCGTGTCGCGGCAGACCAAGCCGACAAACTGATGGAGGTGATGAAAGACCTGCTGAAAGACCCCGAAGCCAACAAGGAACTGCTTGCGCCCCACAAGGTGGACACTTCCGGCTACGAAAAGCAGGTGAAGGAAGAACAGACCGCCGGAAAGACGGAGCAGACGGAACAAAAGCAGGAAGAGCAGCCCAAAGAAACCCCAAAACAGGAAGAAATGGAAAAGAAGCAGGAACAGAATCAGGAAGGCCCGCAACAACAGACGCAAGGCAGACGGGGCTACCAGCCCATTGACGAGAGCAAAATCAACTGGCAGGAGCTGGAAGAGAAATGGGGCGTGAAACGTGACGACCTTGAAAAGTCCGGCGACCTTCAGAAGATGCTCAACTACGGCAAGTCCGATTTGGTGAAAGTGTCGCCCAAGTTCGGCGGCGAGGCTTTCGAGCTGGATGCCCGCCTTTCCTTCAAGAAAGACGGTGAAGGCAATGTCAGCCTCGTGCCGCATTTCATCCGCAAGGAGCAGAAACTCGACGAGTACAAGGAACACAAGTTCTCCGACGAAGACCGTAAGAACCTGCGCGAAACGGGCAACCTCGGCAGGGTCGTGGACATCGTGGACAGGGAAACGGGTGAAATCATCCCCTCGTTCATCAGCATAGACCGCAAGACGAATGAAATCACAGACATACCAGCAAACAAGGTACGCATACCGGAGCGCATCGGAAAGACGGAAATCACCAAACAGGAACAGGATATGTTGCGTGCCGGGCTGCCCGTGCGCGACAAGCTCATCGAGCGTAACGACGGCAGGAAGTTCGTCACCACCCTCCAAGTGAATGTAGAGCAGCGAGGCGTGGAGTTCGTACCGGGAACCGGCAGGTCGCCCCGTACCGCCCAGACGCAGGAAGCCAAGAACAATCCCACGCAGGGACAGGCTCAGGGCATGGAAAACTCCGCAGCCCCACAGAAAGAGCAACGCCGCAACACGTGGACGAACGCCGACGGCAGCATCCGCCCCATCAGCAAATGGAGCGGTGTGAACTTCACCGACCAGCAGAAAGCCGATTACGCGGCAGGCAAAGCCATCAAACTGGAGAACGTGACCGACAAGCAAGGCTTCCACGCCACGATGTACATCAAGTTCAACCCGGAGAAGGGACGTCCGTACCGCTACGACACCAACCCCGACAACGCGCAGAAGGTCGCCCCGTCCAACGAGAGCCGCACACAGGTGGCGGTGAACAGCGAAGGAAAGACCAACGAGGCGACCAAGAACCTGAAAGAGCCGTTGCTGAAAGGGCAGACCGCTCCGAAAGACGACAAACAGCAAAAGCAGCAGGAAAAGCCTCAGAAGAAAAACAACAAGGGCATGAAGATGTAACATCCCGTGTCCGCCACTAAATCCAAAGTAATAATCCATTAAAAAGTAAAACAGCATGAAGACAATCATTGCAGAAAAGCCATCCGTGGCACGTGAAATCGCCCGCATCGTAGGCGCGACAAAGAGAGAGGAAGGATATTTCGAGGGAGGCGGCTATGCCGTGACATGGGCGTTCGGACACCTCGTCCAGCTTGCCATGCCCGACGGCTACGGCATACGCGGCTTCGTCCGTGACAACCTGCCCGTCATTCCCGAAACCTTCACGCTCATTCCCCGTCAGGAAAAGACAGAGAAGGGCTACAAACCCGACAGCGGCGTGGTGTCGCAGATAAAAATCATCGCCCGTCTTTTCAAGGAAAGCGAGCAGATCATTGTGGCGACCGATGCAGGACGCGAAGGTGAGCTTATCTTCAGATACCTCTACCATTATATCGGATGTACCACGCCTTTCGTGCGCCTCTGGATAAGTTCGCTCACCGATAAGGCTATCCGCGAGGGGTTGCGTAACCTCGAAGCGGGCGACAAATACGACAACCTCTACCTTGCCGCCAAAGCACGGAGCGAATCCGACTGGCTTGTGGGCATCAACGGCACGCAGGCACTCTCCATCGCAGCCGGACACGGCACATATTCCGTCGGACGGGTGCAGACACCCACGCTGGCGATGGTGTGCGCTCGCTATTGGGAAAACCGCCGTTTCACGGTGGAACCTTTCTGGCAGCTCCATATCGCCGCAGACACAGGCGACGGCGAAGTGGTGAAACTCTCATCTTCCAAGAAATGGAAAGAGAAAGAACCTGCCACAGCACTATATAATAAGGTAAAGGAAGCCGGCTTTGCCACTGTCACAAAAGCCGAACGTAAAGAGAAGATAGAGGAAACTCCGCTCCTGTATGACCTGACCACGCTCCAGAAGGAAGCCAACGCCAAGCACGGCTTCACGGCGGAACAGACGCTTGAAATCGCGCAGA